>CALUZR010000043.1 GCA_944325335.1 uncultured Parabacteroides sp.
AGCCGCTGGACTTGATGACCTGGCCGTCCTTGGTGCGTGGTGCTCGTCCCGATGTATTTCGCCTTGAATCCGTTCTTGTAGGAGCGGAGGAGGACGGCGGGATTGGTGAATTGCAGCTCGTCGCCGTTCGGCGTGGTGACGTTCACCTCTTCGGTACGCGGCAGGTAGGTCCATTGCGTCGTCCCGTCGTACCACGTGGTCATGTCGGGTGTTTCGAGTTTGAATTTATCGTCGCGCATATAGATGAGACCCTCGAAACTCTCCGAGACGCCCTGCTGGGGAATCGTCGTGTGGAGCGAGAAATGCGCCTGGATACCGTTCGACTGTGCATACATTTCGGCCGATTTCGCCAAGATCTCGTCTGCGTTTTGGGCAAACGCGGAGGCCGGGAGCCAGCCGACGAGGAGCAGTATCACGTATATAACTTGTTTCATCTTTTTCCTGTTTTATTTGAGGTTATTTAAGAACTGTTCTAACGTATATTCATCCGGAATCAGGACTTGCCGCGCCTTGCTTCCTTCCGAAGGACCGACCACGCCGGCGGCCTCCAATTGGTCCATGAGGCGTCCCGCGCGATTATATCCAATCGAGAATTTACGCTGGATCAGCGAGGTAGAACCCTGCTGCTGGATGACGATCAGGCGGGCGGCCTCGTCGAAGAGCGGGTCGCGGTCCGAGAGGTCGACTACGCCGCCATGTCCGCCCCCTTCGCCGTCGTCGGCCGTATATTCAGGCAATTGGTAAGCTGTTGGGTAGGCGACTTGTTCGCCGATGTAATCCACGATGTGCTCGACTTCGGGCGTATCGACAAAGGCACATTGTACGCGCACCGTATCGTGTCCGCTGATGGCAATCAACATATCGCCCCGGCCAATCAAGCGGTTCGCACCCGGCGCATCCAGAATCGTACGCGAATCGACCATCGACGCCACCTTGAAGGCGATGCGGCTGGGGAAGTTCCCCTTGATGGTTCCGGTGATGACTTTCGTATCCGGCCGTTGCGTCGCCAAGATCATGTGGATGCCGACGGCACGGGCTTTGGCGGCGATGCGCGAGATGGGAAGCTCGATTTCCCGTCCGGAAGTCGCGATCAGGTCGGCAAACTCATCCACAATCGCCACGATGTAGGGGAGGAAACGGTGCCCGTTCTCCGGATTCAGCTGGCGGGAGATGAACTTCGTGTTGTACTCCTTGATGTTTCGCGTATTGGCCTTCACCAAGAGTTGATAGCGGTTTTCCATCTCGATGACCAGCGAGTTGAGTGTTGCCACCGCGTCGGCCGGTTCCGTGACGATCGGATTCTCCGCATTCGGAAGTTTCGCCAAGTAATGCCGTTCAATCTTTGAATAGATGCTGAACTCGACCATCTTCGGGTCCACCATGACGAACTTCAACTCCGACGGATGCTTCTTATATAATAAAGAGGTGATAATCGAGTTCAACCCCACGGATTTTCCTTGTCCCGTCGCGCCGGCCACCAAGAGATGGGGCGCCTTGCAGAGGTCGAACATATAAACTTCGTTCGTGATGGTCTTGCCCATCGCGACGGGCAAATCATATTTGCATTCCTGGAATTTCTTCGAGGCGATGACCGATTGCATCGACACCACCTGCGGATTCTTGTTTGGCACCTCAATACCAATCGTCCCTTTTCCTGGAATCGGGGCGATGATACGGATGTTCAGTGCCGCGAGCTTCAGGGCGATGTCGTCTTCCAGCGTTTTAATCTTGGCGATGCGGATACCGGCTTCAGGCACAATCTCGTAGAGCGTGACCGTGGGGCCGACCGTCGCTTTGATGGAGGCAATCTTAATGCTGAACTCGTCGAGCACCTGGCGGATCTGTTGCTGGTTCGCTTTCAGGTCTTCGAGGCTCACTTCCACGTTGCCTTGGTCGTGCGGGTCGAGCAGGTCGAGCGTCGGGAAGACATATTTCGAGAGATCCAGGCGCGGGTCGTAATCGCCCAAGCCTTCGCCCGAATAGTCGGTCTCGTCGCCCTCCGGTTGTTCGATGACGATACCGTCGTCCTTCTTTTCCTCTTCTTTTTCTTTGGGGGCAGGTGTCGGCGTATGCGTTTCCGGTGCCTTTTCCTTTTCGATGATTTCGAGCTTCGGCTCGACCTCTATTTCTTGTCCTTTTTCTTGGGCGGCTTCTTCTTCCGCTTTCTTTATTTCTTCTTCTGTATCAAAGACATATTCGGTAGAAGGAGCTACGGTCTCTTGCGCAGGCTCGGCGGGTTCCGGCTCGCTCGTAGGCGTTTCCACTTCGACGGGTGCTTGCTTCTTCCGTTTCCAACGTATATTCCCCAACCAACTGAACGAGAGGACGCGTTGCAAGAACGGGATGGTCCGCTTGCTCGAGAAGATGGCGATAATCAAGAAGAAACCCAGGAGGAGGAGGAACGTCCCCGGGATGCCGATGTTGTCTTTCAGGATTTCCGTAACGTAATATCCCTGTTGTCCACCTAAATAAATAAAGGTATCCTTATAGCCATCGATAAAGAAGAAGGCCAATGCCCACGAGCCCCAGATCAACGTCGCGAGGCAGAAGATGAAGCGGTTCAGGATGTTGATTCGCCGGATGCTCATCAGCCGTGCGCCCAGCGAACCGAAGAAATAGACAATCATAAACGACGACACGCCGAACAACCGGTTCATCAGCCAATCGGCAATGAACGCGCCCCGCACGCCTGTCCAGTTCTCTACCGACCCTCTGTTGGCCAGCAAATCCTCGATCAATACATTTTCCACCTTGCTCTGGTCTGCCGCCCCCGTGAAGAAGAAGGACAACAGCGCGAGGCCTACATAAATTGTTAGTATAGAGATAACAAGCCCCGTAATGAAACGCGTGCGTTCATGCGTGAAGAAGCCTTTTATGGCTGCCCACTTTCCCGGCTTTTGCATTGCGTCTGATTTATTCGTACTCTTTTTTACCATTTCTTGAGATAAATTCGATTCAGTCTGCAAACTTACGGAAAAACGGCGGAAATTACAAAGGTCGGGGCCATCTTTCCGTTCAATTCGGACAAAAAGTTCTAAACTCCCGGGAAAAGTTCTATCTTTAGCCTAAAGATACATATCTGCAGGTTAAAGATACATATATTCAGCCTAAAGATATATATCTGCAACCTAAAGATAGAGAATATCTCCCGGGGAAAATAGTTTTCTCCTGCTTCTTGTCGGAAGAGAATCAGGGGGTTGGAAAGTTATAGGTCTCCGATATGGGCGTCTATCCATTCCAATCGTTCGGCAAGGCCATTCCGCATTTTGTCTACGGCCTCTTGGAAAGAGAGCGTTTCATCTCCGTTGACGTCCGAATGTCCGATGGGCCATAGCTTTTCGTTGGCTTCGGCCGAGAGGCGGATCAGGTCGGCGGAACGGTCTATTTCCTCGAGCGCCTTTTCAAACTCAGGACGGAGCAAAGCCCAACGCTCTTGTGCCCGTTGGACAAAGCTGGGGTCTTGGAACAATTGCCGGTTCCAGACCGAGCGCAAGTTATGGAAATCGTCGTAGGCTTTTCCGAACGTGGCGTAGTCATAATCCCAAATCGGACCGGCTTTCAGCTTGCCTCCCATGTCTTTATACATGTAGACGCTTTTGGGCCAATTGCTTTCTCCATTGCCTGTTACCTCGTTGATAATCCAATAATCGATAAAGGTATCAATGTCGATCCGTTCTTTATAGAGGCCAGACTCTGCAAAATTGGCTTGGGTTAAAACCTCTTCTGTTTGGCAAATGTATTCTTGGATGAAGTCGAACTGGGCAGGCGTCAAATCCTCCTCGTCCGGTTCTTTGAGCATGACCGGGAAATCGAAGACAGGCGTGCGGAACTTGTTGACTTCATCGTAGGCGACATCCCACTCCAACAAATAGCCGCCGTCAATGTCTTCCGGCTCGTTCTCGTGAATGTTGACACGGTTCTCGTCAATCTTTATTTGTTCGCAAAGGTAATAAGAACCCCGATGTTTACCATTGAAAACGACCTCCACGAAGCGTCCTCGGGGAGTCCATTCCAATGAAATGCCTTCTGATTGGGCCAGATAGAACGCGATATGATTACGCATCAAAGTCCTATCCAGATAGTTTGCCAACAGGACCCAACGTTTGTGCTTGGGCATTTGTAGGATTTCGGATTTCTCGTCCAGCTTCAGGGCGTATGGTTTCTTGGGGGCAGTCCAGGTGGAATTGCCTCGTCCTTTGATCGACATGGATCCATCGTAACTCAATGCGCCTTCTTCATTATAAATACGTAGATGGGAATCTTTCAACCAATCTTCTTTGCTGGTTACTTCTTGTCCGTCCGGCGTATCGATGCAGACGGCTGGTAATCCGGTAAAAAACTTCTTTCGGACGTTGAAAGGTTGGGTGACAAAGGTCTCTCCCGTTTGTGGGTCGTCGCAACTCAGGACTGCTTGTTGATCATAAACCCATTCCGTACCAGCATCAGCCAGGATGACGTAGTATTTATCCTTTTCGGCCCTTTGGACGGATTCCATGGAAAAAGAAGTCGGAACGGAGTATTCGCCCTCTGTTTCTATCTGACATACTAACTTTAAGCTATCCAGGTCCAAATGAGTGGCCAATATTAATGTATCATTTTCTCCTTCCTGCAAAGAAATAGAAGAAGGATTGGTAATTTCAAAGAAGGGAGAGACTGGAATAGATTCTGTATCTTCTTCAGAACAAGCGAAGAATCCCAACGATAGGCATAAAGCACCGCAATATAAAACTTTCTTATTCATGTGTTTGAGTGTTTTTAAGATAAAGTGTTTCTTAGAATAACATAATCACCAATTGCGCCGTAATGATGCGCAGGAAGGTGGAGAGCGGATAGACCGTGGCGTAGGCTACGGAGGGTTCATCGCCTTCCACCGTGGTGTTGGCATAATCGAGGGCGATAGGGTTGGTCATGCAACCACAGAGCATCCCGACGTTGTGCGCGTAATCCACGCCGAAGAAGCGGGACATCGCGAAACCGACAATCAATACGGGAATAATCGCCAGCGCGAATCCCAGTCCCAGCCAAAGCAATCCTTCGGTGCGGAAAACAGTCTCGAAGAAGTGTTCTCCGGAGCTGAGTCCCAGTCCGGCGAGGTATATCGTGATACCCATTTGGCGCATCATCAAGTTGGCGCTCTGTGTGGTATAAGTTGTCAAGTGGATACGTGGACCAAAGGCGCCCATCAAGATGCCCACAATAATCGGGCCGCCTGCCACACCCAATTTGATAGGCGTGTTCATACCCGGAATGGCAATGGGAATCGAACCAATCAATACGCCCAACGTCAAGCCAATAAAGATGGCCAAGAGGTTCGGCTCGCGGAGGCGGCGGAGCTTGTCGCCCAAGAGCTTGCTGACGTTGCTAATCGAATTGGCCTCGCCCACGATGGTCAGGCGGTCGCCTATTTGGAGACGCAAGTCTGGAGAAGCAAGGAGGTCGATGCCGGCACGGTTGATACGCGTGATGTTAATACCATATAGGTTCCGGAGGCGGAGCGAACCGAGCTTTACGCCGTTGATGCGGTTCCGCGTCACGATGACGCGGCGGGAAATCAGTTGGCTATCGATGGCGTTCCAGTCTATGTCCGCTTTGTTCCAGTCTACATTCTCCTGCTCGCCGAAGAGTACTTTGATACTTTCTACGTCCGACTTGACCGAGATGACCAACAGATGGTCGTGCTCTTCCAGCATCGTGTCCGAGGTGGGGATGCTCACTTTCCCGTTCCGCCAGACGCGTGAGATGACGAAGTGCTTCTCCGTCAGCGTCATGATGTCTTTGATGCTCTTATGGTAAATAGCCGGGTTGCAGACTTGAAATTCAGCTACAAAGGTTTGGGACGTCGCGCCTTTCTCGTCCGCCCTTTCTCCTTTTTGTTGGAATAATGAGCGCAACGTGATGATTGCCAGAATCACCCCGATGACACCCATCGGATATGCTACCGCACAAGCCAGTGCCATGTCCGTTATGCCCTTTTCATCGTCGGGCGCTACTTGCATCATGGCTTCTTGCGCTGCTCCGAGCGAAGGCGTATTATTGGCCGCCCCGCAGAGCAATCCCATCATATCCGAGATGGATATTCCTGTAATATAATGTAAGACGACCGTCATGGCCAATCCGATGAAAATAACAGACATGCCTGCTGAATTGAGCAGGATGCCGCCCTTCTTGAGCGAAGAAAAGAAACCGGGACCCACTTGCAATCCCAAGGTATATACGAAGATGATCAACCCGAAGTTTTGGGCAAATAGCAACATATCTTTATTGACGACCACGCCGAAGTGGCTCGCCAAAATGCCCGCGAAGAACACAAACGTAATTCCCAACGAGATACCCCACATTTTCAGTTTCCCTAAGTAAACGCCCACGGCGCACACGATGCTAATCACGGCAACCGCCTGAATCATCGTAGGTTGTAGGAAAGTTTCTTGTATCCAATTCATACTTGCATGTTTAGATGGGTGCAAAGGTACAGGAATTTGGCGAGATAAACGAATAAAATCCAGACAATAAATCGGAACCCCTGCGCCCTGGCAAGGATTCCGATTGGTTATAAAGGAGAGAGGGCGGAGGTTTACCGGATCACAATCTTATGCCCTTCCCCGTTGAGTTGCAATATATAGATACCCGGAGCCAATGCGATGGAAGTCGTTCCGGCCGGAATCTGGCGGGCCGCTTTCTGGATACCTTGCATCGTATAGATGGCGATGTCAGAGGCTTGCTCCCCGTTGATTTCCACGCCTTCCGGCGTCAGGCGGAAAGTCGTATTGGATACATGGATCTGTTCGTTCGCGTCCGGCGTGCTTTCTTCCACACGCAAGGTGGGATAATCGCCCTCTTGGTATGCCCATTCCATGCCACCTTCGGGCAGGTTCGCGTTCAAGTCGCTGACGAAAGCTTCGCTTTGCATGTAGGAAGCAGCCAGGCCTTTGTCTGTACCAGAACCTACTGCGTTTTCAGCTTCACGGTTGTAATAGCAATTGTTCTTTGTCACATTTTCCCAATAGCAAAGGATTGATAGCGGTTCTTGTCCTTCGAGATGACCTTCACTATGCAAATCGCCTGCATTCCAGCAATTATTAACGGTGCTGTTTAAGATACAAGAACCAATACCTGCAGCTTGTACCCAGAGCGTATTAGCAGCAGCATTGTTTCCTTTGGCACTTAAAGACCCCGTGTTTCCACAGTTGAGAATTTGCACATTACTATTGGTCCAACCTGCTATACCTGAACTTCTGACAACTGCTCCGGCAGCAGATGATCCATTTGCATTGTTTTGCATAGACATGTTACTAATGCAGTTGATGATTTTAACATTAGTTTCAGCCTGAGCTGTGATGCCGCTTGCATGCAAATAGTTGCAAAGTTGGGGATTATCTTTATAATTCATGTTTAGATCAATCGTTCCATTACTTTGGCAATTATTTATGACTGTATTCAAGCCGCTTAATCCTACAACACCTGCCATATTATAGGTAATGCCTATTCCTGTTGTATTAAATTTGATCTCTCCTGTCGTTGTGCAATTTTCGATTTGGCTATTGTTTACGATCGCAGCTAATTGACCAGCTGTTAATGTGCTATTTACAGCATCTGGAACGTTTACATCCAATACGTAATCTTCAATGGTTACGTTTTTAATAACCGCATTCTGAACGTTTCCGAACAAAGAAAACATAATATGTGAATCTTGGTAAGCAGAAGTTGCATCAGCTACATATTTGTATCCTTTGATTACATATTTATTACCATCGTAATTATCAGAGAACCATCCGTTCAGTCCGATAATAAAGCCTGCGATTGATTAAGCGGATTACCGCTACTCGTTTGTGCTGTGCTGCTTGCAATACTTGCAAATCCCAAGGCAGCCATAAGTAAAAAATTCTTCATGATATAAAATCATTTGTGGCTTATCAATTTCCCGACTAAGCCGTTTATAAATAAAAAAAGCGTGGAAACTGTATTAAGTTCTTATCTGTCATAGAGGTATCCCCATACCCAGCCGTACAAATAAAAAACAACAGTCCCACGCCTGTATGATATAATGGAAATATCCAATAATCGTAGGCGTGAGCGTTTTCTGTTGCTATTACACTTGACGGCTTTGAAAATTGGGGATTTTCTATGACAAGAATAATATCTTAAAAACGCTCTTACTAAAGTTCGCTATGTAACTGCAAGTCCCCTGGCGCATCCGAGGAACGGGGCAAATATAGGAAGGATTTTTGAAACAGCCATATAGAATACCCAAATAATTTTAATTTTTCTTCCGATGGGGCTTGGCGAACGTGCGGCCGTCGTGGGGCGTTCCCAGGCGGATCGCTTCCGTTCATCCTATGCTGTTTACCGCGTTCTCCCATATCGGGCGGCTCTTTATCCTATATCGAGATAGAAAAAGTGCCACTTTTACCAAGCATCAGTGCCGATTTTGCTATACAAAAGTGCCAGTTTTGGTAGGTAAAAGTGCCGGTTTTGCTATATCAATATGGGATAACGGGTTAGCCTTTGTAGTGGAAAGAGTAAAAAAGATGAGGCGCCTCGGGGGTTAGCCGCTGCGCCTCTGTGAAATCAAAATATAAAAAGGGATGAAAAAATATTACTTAATGTACGCTTCCAAGAACTTCGCATTGGGGACAGGCGTTAAGGTAACGGACTTGGTCGTGGCCGGAATCAACGCGGTCTGTCCTTGGTGGATGGAGATCTTGTAGCCGTTGTTGTCCTCGATGGTCGCGCTCCCTTCCATGCAAATGTAGACGACGAACGAATCCAACTCTTCGAAGTTGCGGACCATTTGCGCGTCCATGTCGATGAGGTTGGTCGTGAAGTATTTGCAATCGGCCAGGTTGACTGTCGCGTTCGAATGCGCTTTGTAGTGCGTGCGGTAGTCGGGATAGAGCGTGTAATCGATTGCGTCTTTCGCCAACTCCGTATGCAATTCGCGCGTGTTGCCGTTCTTGTCCTTGCGGTTGTAGTCGTAGATGCGGTAGGTAATGTTGCTGGTCTGCTGGATTTCAGCGATGAAGCAACCCGCACCGATGGCGTGTACGCGTCCGGCCGGGAGGAAGAACACGTCGCCTGCATTCACATCGTAACGCTGGAGGACGTCCATGATCGTGTTGTTCTTTACGCGCTCTACGTATTCGTCCGGTGTAATTTGCTGTGAGAAACCAGAGTAGAGCGACGCGCCCTTGTCGGCCTTGATGACGTACCACATTTCCGTCTTGCCAAACGAGTTGTGGCGCGCACGGGCCAATTCGTCGTTCGGATGTACTTGGATAGAGAGGTTGTCGCGCGCGTCGATGAACTTGATCAACAGCGGGAAGCGGCCTTCGAACTGTTCCAACACATGGGCGCCTACGAGCTCTTTCCCGTATGATTGGATCAATTCGTCGAGCGACTTACCGGCCAATTCGCCTTCTGCCA
Organism: uncultured Parabacteroides sp.; assembly: GCA_944325335.1. Taxonomy (GTDB): domain Bacteria; phylum Bacteroidota; class Bacteroidia; order Bacteroidales; family Tannerellaceae; genus Parabacteroides. Next base: position 9,421 of record CALUZR010000043.1, read on the forward strand.
CTACCGAGAAGTTACCGTCTACGTGAGACAATTCCCAACTTTCGCCAATGCCTTCCTGCACCGGCGTGATGCCCTTGAACGGGCAAATAGCTGAACCGCCCCAAATCACATTCTTCAGGATCGGTTTAAATGTCAATGGATACAACATAGTATATTTCCTTATTTCTGTTTTTTATTAGCTGTTTTGCTGGTTGTTTTCTTGACGGCTTTCGCGGCCTTTGCCACTTTTTCTTCCTTCATGGCCTTGGCGGCTTTGGCGGCTTTCGTCGCAGTAGCTTCCGCTTTCTTGGCAGGTTTTACCTTGCGGAGTACCATGGCCGTACGTGCCGGGACATAGAGTTTCAACCATTCCTTCTTTTCTTTCTTATACAGCGGGTCGGGCTGGGTGAAGTGGTGGACCGAATCATCGTTGAGGGCGAAACCTCCGAAGCGGGGCGCATCGGTATCAAGCACGACTTCATATTCTCCCTTCGGAACCAAGAAACCATAGTCCGTGAAAGATTTCGTCGGACTGAAGTTGAATACAAATACCAAGTCCTTACGCATATAGGCGAGGATTTGGTCTCCGTCGTTGTCCCACACTTTCTGGAGCGGCGTGTCTTGGAAATTCTTCACGCTCCGGATGAGGTGCACCATCTCGCGGTCGAAATCGCCCAGGAAATGATACTTCAGGTTCATATTATCTACCAAATCCCACTGGCGGCGTGCGTATTTGTAGGACCAACCGTTGCCTTCGCGGGGGAAGTCGATCCATTCCGGATGCCCGAACTCGTTGCCCATGAAGTTGAGGTAACCGCCGTTGATGGTCGTAGCCGTCACGAGGCGGATCATCTTATGGAGCGCCATACCGCGTTCGACCATGAAGTTGTGGTCGTCTACCTGCATGTGCCAATACATGTCGGCGTCGATAAGGCGGAAGATGATGGTCTTGTCGCCCACGAGCGCTTGGTCGTGGCTTTCGGCGTAACTGATGGTCTTCTCGTCGGCGCGGCGGTTTGTCGTTTCCCACCAGATGGCCGACGGGTGCCAGTCTTCGTCTTTCTTTTCTTTGATGGTCTTGATCCAGAAGTCGGGGATGTTCATGGCCATGCGATAGTCGAACCCGTATCCGCCGTCTTCTATTTTAGCTGCCAAGCCAGGCATGCCGCTGACCTCTTCCGCGATGGTGATGGCGTTCTTGTTTACCTCATGGATAAGCTTGTTGGCCAATGTCAGGTAGGCAATCGCGTCGCCGTCCTGATGTCCGTTGTAATAGTCACCATAGTTGCAGAAAGCTTCGCCCAGTCCGTGGCTATAATAGAGCATCGACGTCACGCCGTCGAAACGGAAACCGTCGAACTTATATTCTTCCAGCCAGAATTTACAGTTAGAAAGCAGGAAGTGCAACACTTCATTCTTGCCGTAGTCGAAGCAGAGCGAATCCCATGCCGGATGTTCGCGGCGGCTGTCTCCGTGGAAATAGAGGTCGTATGAGCCGTCAAAGTGCCCCAATCCTTCCATTTCATTCTTTACGGCGTGGCTATGCACGATGTCCATGATGACCGAGAGGCCGTTGGCATGTGCTTCGTCGATGAGTTGCTTCAAGTCCTCCGGCGTCCCAAAGCGGGAGGAGGCGGCAAAGAAGCTGCTCACGTGGTAGCCGAACGAACCGTAATACGGATGTTCCTGTATGGCCATGATTTGGATGGCATTGTATCCTTCCTTCACGATGCGCGGCAGGACTTTCTCGCGGAACTCGTTGTACGAGCCTACTTTTTCTTCGTTCGTGCCCATGCCGATATGGCATTCGTAAATCATGAGGGGAGCGGTATCGGGTTTGAATTTCTTTATCTTGAATTTGTAGGGTTCTTCCGGATTCCAGACTTGCGCGCTGAAGATTTTCGTCTCCGGGTCTTGTACCACGCGCCGGATCCATGCCGGAATGCGTTCGCCGCATCCGCCTTCCCATTCGACCCAAAGTTTGAACAAATCCCCGTGGTGTAGCATGTCAGACGGCAGGATGATTTCCCAGTTTCCGTTTTCAATGCGCGTCATGCGGTACTCTTCGCTCCGCTGCCAGTTGTTGAACGTGCCAATCAAGTAGATAGCGGTAGCGTGTGGCGCCCATTCGCGGAAGATCCATCCTTTCGGCGTCTTATGCAATCCGAAGTAGAGATACCCGGACGCGAAATCCGACAAGGAGATTTTCCCGTTGTTCGTCAGACTTTTTTCTTTATCCAGCACATACTGGTAACGCCCTTCGATGGCTGCCGAGTAGGGTTCCAGCCACGGGTCGTTCTTGATTAGATTCAATGACTCCATGTTCATTATCTTTAATTGGTTCTATGGCACAAAGGTATAAAAAAAATGAAGAATGAGGAATGAAGAAGGAAGAATTTCCCAGCAAAATAGGATTACGGCGGGTTTTCCCGTGTCTGGAACGCGTTTTGCAACGGCTGCGCAGCCTCTCCAGCGGCTGGAAATCATTTTGCAATCGTTGCAAAGCCTTTCCGGGAGCTGGAAATCATTTTGCAACGGCTGCGCAGCCTTTCCCGTGGCTGGAAATCATTTTGCAATCGTTGCAAAGCCTTTCCAGGAGCTGGAAATCATTTTGCAATCGTTGCAAAGCCCTTTCCAGGAGCTGGAAACCATTTTGCAATCGTTGCAAAGCCCTTTCCAGCGGCTGGAAAAGGCTCTGCAATCGTTGTTACTCTACATATAATACTAAGCCCTTCAGGTATTCGCCCTCTGGGTGATAGATGTTGACGGGATGGTCGGCGGGTTGCGTCAGTTGGTGGAGGATGCGCACCTTGCGTTTGGATTGCGCCGCCGCGCTGAACACGGCGAGGCGGAAATTCTCTTTGCTCACGACTTGCGAGCAGGAGAAGGTGAACAGGATGCCGCCCGGCCGGATCTTCTCGAACGCGATGGCGTTGAGCTTGCGGTATCCTTGGAGCGCGTTCCGGAGCACCTCTTTATGCTTGGCGAAGGCGGGCGGGTCGAGGATGATCAGGTCGTAATTCTCGCCCATGCGTTCCAAGTATTTGAAGGCATCTTCGGCGAATGCCTCGTGGCGCGCGTCGCCGGGGAAGTTCAGTTCCACGTTTTTGTTCGTCAGCATGATGGCCTTGGCCGAGCTATCGACCGAATGGACCAACTTGGCCCCGCCGCGCATGGCGTAGAAGGAGAAGCCGCCCGTGTAGCAGAACATGTTCAAGACGGAACGCCCTTTCGAATAGCGCTCGAGGAGCGAACGGTTCTCGCGTTGGTCGACGAAGAAGCCCGTCTTCTGTCCCTTTTGCCAATCGACGTAGAAACGCAACCCGTTTTCCATCGCGATGTCTTCCACATCGTGCCCGTAGAGGTAACCGCTCTCGTTGTCGAGCCCCGCCTTGTACGGGAGTGTTGTCTCCGATTTATAGTATATGTTTTGCAGCTTTTCGCCTATGACTTCTTGCAAAGCCAGGCCTATTTCCTGGCGCGAACGGTGCATCCCGACCGAATGGGCTTGTACTACCGCCGTGTGGGCATACATGTCGATGACCAACCCCGGCAGGTTGTCCCCTTCGCCATGCACCAGGCGGAAGGTGTTGTTCGTGGGGGTATCTACCAATCCCAATATCTGGCGCAATTGATAGGCAATCCGGATACGTTCCACCCAGAAGGCATGGTCGATTTCGCACGGCTTGAATGAAAGCACGCGTACCGAAATGCTCCCGATTTGGTAATGCCCCACGGCGAGGAAACGCCCGTCGGCACTATATACTTCTACGATATCGCCCTCTTCCGGCTTGCCTTCCATGCGTTGGATAGCTCCGGAGAAAACCCACGGATGGAAACGCAACAGCGATTCTTCTTTCTTGGGTTTCAAATATATTTTATGATAACTCATCGGTAGTTTGATTATTCAATTGTTTATAAATATGCAGGCAGGCCCATGCGTCCAATGCGGCGTAGCGTTGTTGCGGTTCGGTCAGGTTCTCGGCTTCCCAGTTCGAGAGGCGTTGCCCTTTGGATATCTTTTTCTGAAACATAATGGCGTAAATCTTTTGCAAGCTGGCAGCTTCAATGCCGAACTGCCCTACGTAGGGTTGCAGGTCGAGGAAGTTCTCCGGTTTGATTTCCGTCCGTTTGCGGATAGCCCCGAAGTCGTCGCGCAACGAAAGTCCTACCTTCTTCACATCCGCGTTGCCCAACAACTTCTTCAACGAAGCCGGGAACCCCATGCGGTTCAACCGGAAGAGGAAACATGTATCTTCTGTCGAGAGTTGCACCAAGGCGATCTTGTTTCTTCGTCCTCTTCGGAAGTTCGGACGTGTCTCCGTATCAAAACCCAATACGGGATATCGTTCCAGGTAAGCCACGGCCCGGTTCGCGTCTTTCTCGTTCGTCAGGACGAAAATCCGCCCTTCGAACTTCTCCATCGGAAGTTCTTCTACTTCCTCTTTCGTGATCGTATGTGCGTATTCTGTGTTCATTCTTTATTACTCATTCAATTCATCATCACTGTATCTTAAATCATGCAGGGCTTTGAGCGCGTTCAGCAACCGTTGCCCCCAGTAATTGCAGAAGTTGGTCCGGCAAAGCGCTACGGCTTCTTGCATCACCTCCTCGTTCCCTTGGCGGAAGAGCGAAACGAAGTTACCTACATCTTGATAGACATCCGCCAAATCTTCAGAGATGAATGCGGCGATAGGCGTCTCGCTATACGCCATATCCGGACGGAAGGTATCCAAATAGGTATCATGTTCGCCCAACAAACTGGCGACACCCGTGCGCACCGCGTCGTACATCGATTCCGTCACGTACAATTCCGGGTCGAACATATCATCTACTTCTACTTCTGGAAGCAACGCGGCCTTGAGGTAAAGTAACGGGAGGATCTTGGTAGCTTTGTCTACAAAGTCAAACACTTCCATTTGCGAAGCCTTTTCCACGAAGGTACAATACTCCAAGGCTACCGTGACAAACTCTACCGTATTCCGGTCGTATACCGCATTCGTTTTTTTCTTCATGATTTATGTTGGATATTACTCGATTTTTCTTTTCGAGATGCAAATATACACATAAGTCTTGAATTATTGGCATGCTCTTGCCCTGTGGATGCAAGATTTTTTAGCGTATTAAGTAACATTTCGGTTGCATATACCGGACATCATACCCCGAATCCGTCCGCAAGACATTATAATTCTCGAAGAGGATTGTAACGGAATCCAAGTCCAAACGCAAGAGTTCGGTGTACTTCTCCTTAGGGATGGAATCGGTCGGAGAGAGCCCTGCCTTCTGCAACTGGTCGGCGAAGATACAGGAAAAGTCGTTATGATATACCAAGCTGTCCTTAATATAAAGGTATAAACTATCCCGGTAGGTTTGGTAATAGTTCCCTTCTTCTGGATAGGAGTTTAATAGGTAGAGCTGTTTATACCCGGAAATATCCACGGGACTTTGCGCACGTATGGTAATCATCTCTTCCCGTTGGGTTTCCTTCATCGGTTCGGTTCGTCCGGTTTGTGACCAGGCCTCGATGTCCTTTGCCGTGATGCCCGGTATGTAGGTAAGGATCGAGAAGAGCGCTACCGCACTCCAGGCCGTTAAGGTGTAATGGGATAACCTACGAACGAGGAAGAACAACGACATAAGGGTCAGTACCGATACTACCGCTACCAGGTAAACCCGCGGCTCGGTAAACCCATATTCATTAATCCGGTAGGCGACGCCCGTCCAGCATAATGCCAACGTAGGCAAAGTGATCCAGCTTGCCCATCGATAGAACCAGTCATAGTTCCGCTTCTCCAAGAAAGATTGGCATCCCTTCAGCATAAAGAGGAAGCCTACGAAGGCCGTTACCATATAGGCGACTTGTCCCTTAGGAAGCTCAAAGGTAATCACAATCTTCCCTATATAAAGGTAAAGGATAACCGCATAGACAATCAATGCAGGTGAAAGGACATAGTCCATCAGTATGCGAAACGCCTTCCCTACGTGCATCGCCTTCTCTCCATATACATCTTTGAATAGGATGAACAAGAGCGGCAGGCAAAAGGCAAACGCTATGGCTTGGGCAATGAGTATCAGGTCGGCCATATCATCTTTCCATATATCAAAGATGTAACTGGTCGAGGCAGTTATCACCCAAAGGGTAAGCCATATAATCAAGGAGAGGACGAAGGCTATCCCTGCAGATTTTACATACTTCCACGTCCCTTCCGTAAACGACCAGTCATCCTTCCCACTCGTGGCCAGGACATACAGAAGCTGTATATTTAGTAAGGTAAAGAAATAGGGGAACGACACGAGCGCCTCGCTCATCCCATAAAAGGGTATTAATAACAAAGGCGACAGGTAATAAAACCACCGCATCACCCTCCATTTCGCCTGGGCATGGAAAATGCACGCGAGGAGGAACACTACCGGAGCATAGCGCAAGAGGTTCCATATCGGACGGTCGTCCACCCACACCATGCTGATCCATAATCCACAGAAGCATACCGCCAGGAATGCCTCCACCGGGTTCCGCCTCACGCTTTCCTTCATTCCCTCCCAAAAGAGATGTAATTTATTTATCTTCATAAGTCTAAGATAACTTTATAAATAGCCTTTCCCCACAGTTCGCCCAGTTCCTTCGCGCCCTTCTTGTTGGGATGTAAATAGAAAGTGCCGACATGTCCTTGTTCAGCGTGGAATAGCTCCTCTTTGCCCTTGAAATGGTCGAAGCCAAGGGTATCGCCTAAGAAGACCCGCCCCGGCGCCTTTGCCTCATAATGCTTCACCAGGGTTTGTATAACAGGGTAATAGGAGATGAGACTGTCCAGTCCTTCCTGCAGGTACTTAGCGCCATTATAAGTTGTGGGGCTATACCAGATGGGGCGATGCACGATGACTTTGCAAGTAGGGTAACGAACCAACAACGTATCGATCAGCTGTGCCATATTCTGCCGATATTGCATGGGCGAGACGGGTGCCCCATTCGTGCCTTCCGAGGCACTGTCATTCGTACCCAGCATGACGGAGAATAGGAGCGTCGCCCAGTCCTCGTCCGCCAGCTGGTCGGCCGCTTGCGTCATGCGGTCGAAGAGGGTATGCGTAGAGGGAAGGTAATCGACCGTCGTGCATCCGCTCACTCCCTGATTGCTGAACTTCACTTGCCCCACGCCTGGTTGTTGTTCCAGGTACAAAGCGGCCTGTACCGGCGGGGCTTCATGCGAAGGCTTCTCGAGCAATGCCCCCTGTGTGATGCTATTCCCAATGAATATGATATTCAAGTGCTTCTTAGGTGCTTCTTGTGCGAACGTGAGGTTAAATAAACCCGTAAGGAGGAGCACCCAACTCCATTTCCATATCCTTTTCATATACCTATTTATGAGGGTTAAACATATCCTATGCAAAGGAACGAATTTTCCCCAGAATAGAAAGGCTAAAGGAGCATATTTTCCCATCAGATAAGGTCACGAAGTAGGGCAGACTAAAGATAGAGATCTTCTCGGCGGTTTTTATTTTTTGCTGGGCATCTGCCGGTTCATCCCCCGGCTTTTGTAGTTTATCCTCCAGCTTTCGCGAATTATTCCATTGCGGGCATTCAGTAAATATCATATCTTTGCATCCGTAATTTAGAAACGATAAAAGAAGATGAAGACATTGTTGTCGTTGCCGCCCAACGTGGTGGATTGTTTTCATGAATTGGGAGAGGGCGGGGCGGAATGCTTTTGCACGTCCGACCCCATAGGCGCCCGTTTGGGTTCGGGTGGAGGAACTACTTGGTTGCTTGAATCTTGTTGGCAGGCGGAGGCGGCGGGGATTCCGTTCGAGGAATGGCTCGGGCAGGAGAAGCGCGTGCTGCTTCATGCCGGCGGGCAAGGGAGGCGACTTCCGGCGTATGCGCCATCGGGCAAAGTGTTGACGCCTATTCCCGTCTTCCGGTGGGCACGCGGCCAGCGTTTGTCGCAAGACCTGTTGTCGCTTCAGTTGCCGCTCTATCGGCAAATCTTGGCGAAGGCGCCGGCGTCGCTCCATACGTTGGTGGCGAGTGGCGATGTGTATATCCGTTGCAATGAGCCGCTTCAGAAGATTCCGGAGGCGGATGTGGTGTGCTACGGTTTATGGGTCGACCCGAATCTGGCTACGAACCATGGCGTGTTCGTCTCCCGTCGCGAGACGCCTGGCGTGCTCGACTTCATGCTCCAGAAGCCTTCGTTGAAGGAACTGGGCCAGCTTTCCGAGACGCACCTTTTCCTGATGGACATCGGTATATGGCTTTTGAGCGATAGGGCTGTCCGCCTGCTGGCGAAACATTCGAAGCGCGAGGACGGGAAGGTTTGGAACTTCTACGATTTATATGCGGATTTCGGACTGAACTTAGGCAGGAATCCGCGCAAACATGACGAGGAACTGAACGGATTATCGGTTGCTATTTTGCCTTTGCCCGGCGGCGAATTTTACCATTACGGGACGAGCCGGGAGCTGATCTCTTCGACTTTGGCGGTGCAGAACCTCGTGCGGGACCAGCGTGCCATTATGCAACGGAAGGTGAAGCCGCATCCTGCTATGTTTGTACAGAACGCGGTGTTGTATGGCTCTTTGGAGGCTTCCAATTCAGAACTTTGGATTGAGAATAGTTGTATTGGGAAGCATTGGACATTACACGACCATCATATCCTGACAGGCATTCCGCGGAACGATTGGACGCTCTGCGTGCCGGCTGGCATTTGCATTGATGTGACGCCTTGGGGCGAGTGTGCGTATGCGGCTCGTCCGTACGGTTTCTCCGATTCGCTCAAAGGGGCGAAGGCGGAGGCGCGGTGGATGGGGAAACCGATTGTGGATTGGTGTACCGAGCGTGGCGTCGAGCTTCCCGGCTTCGAGGATATCCAAGCTGCACCGCTCTTTCCCGTGTGTACGTCGGTCGAGGAGCTGGGACTTCTGTTGCGTTGGATGGTCTCCGAACCTGCCTTAGCGGAAGGGAAACGATTGTGGGTAGAGGCCGAGAAGCTTTCAGCCAACCAGTTGCTCGACGGTACGAACCTTCGCCGCTTGTTTGCCCAGCGCGAATCGTTCCAGAAGGAAGATTGGAAGATGTTGGCACGGAACCACAACCGGAGCGTCTTCTATCAATTGGACTTGGCGGATGCAGCGCATGAGTTTGTCCATTTCGGTCTGGAAGCCCCCGACGCGTTGCCTGCCGAAGAGCCTTTGATGAAGCGCATTCACAACCAAGCGCTCCGTGCCCGCATCTTCCAGCTTAGTGGAAAAGAGTTTGCAGAAGAGCAGCAGAACGCATTCGCCCTCTTGCGCGAAGGATTGACGCAAGTGGTGGAACAAGACAAACAAACACCCCGTATGCAGGTGTATCCGGACCAGATTGTGTGGGGACGCAGTCCGGTGCGCATCGATTTGGCAGGCGGATGGACCGACACGCCGCCCTATTGCCTCTTTGCCGGAGGAAATGTAGTGAACGTAGCAATCGAACTGAATGGCCAACCACCGTTGCAAGTCTACGTGAAGCCCTCGAAGGCTTACCAGATAACGCTACGTTCCACCGACTTGGGCGCGATGGAAGTAGTCCGTACCTGGGAAGAGCTGGCTGATTTCCACCAAGTAGGTTCGCCCTTCTCGATCCCCAAAGCAGCGTTGGCGTTGGCGGGTTTCTTGCCTCGCTTCTCGGCCGAACGTTTCCGGTCGTTGGAAGAACAGCTGAAGGCGTTCGGGTGCGGATTGGAGATTACGTTGCTGGCGGCTATTCCAGCCGGTTCGGGCTTGGGGACCAGCTCCATCCTGGCCGCTACGGTACTTGGCTCGATTGCCGACTTCTGCGGCTTGGGCTGGGATAAGAGCGAGATAGGAAACCGTACGCTGATCCTCGAACAACTCCTCACGACCGGCGGCGGATGGCAAGACCAATACGGCGGCATCCTGCATGGATTGAAGCTCTTGCAGACGGGCGAAGGCTTCGTGCAGAGCCCGCAAGTGCGCTGGCTTCCCGATTATCTCTTTACCGATGCGGCCTATCGCCCTTGTCACCTATTATATTATACCGGTATTACGCGGACGGCGAAGCACATTTTGGCCGAGATTGTGCAGGGCATGTTCCTCAATAGCGGTTCGCATCTTTCCCTTTTGGGCGAGATGAAAGCCCATGCATTGGATATGTTCGAAGCCATCCAAATGGGTGATTTCGAGCGGTACGGGCGTTTGGTGGGCAAGAGTTGGGCGCAGAATAAAGCTTTGGATGCGGGTACGAATCCGCCGGCCGTGGATGAACTAATCGACCGCATTCGTGGTTATAGCTTAGGATACAAACTCCCGGGAGCGGGAGGCGGCGGTTATCTGTATATCGTGGCCAAAGATCCGGAAGCTGCTTTACGCATTCGTCGGTTGCTGACGGAACATCCGCTCCATGCCAACGCCCGCTTGGTCGATATGGACCTCTCGACTACCGGGTTGCAGATAAGCAGGTCTTAACAAGTAAGTAATACATTAATTAATTATAAAATAGAAAGAAGATGACATTATTAATTGTAATTGCAGTAGTAGCGGTACTGGCCATCTGGGGCGTATCGCTTTACAACCGTTTGGTGAAGTTGAGAAACAATCGTGAGAACGCATTTGCCGACATCGACGTGCAACTGAAGCAGCGCCACGACCTGGTGCCGCAGTTGGTGTCGACGGTCAAAGGTTATGCAGCGCACGAAAAGGAGACGCTTGACCGCGTCGTGTCGGCCCGCAATGGCGCCATGGCCGCGCAGACCATCGACGACAAGATCAAGGCCGAGAACATCCTCTCGTCTGCCTTGGCTGGTTTGAAGGTTACGGTCGAAGCGTATCCCGACCTGAAGGCGAACCAGAACTTCATGCACCTGCAGGAAGAGATTTCAGACTTGGAGAACAAGCTGGCAGCTGCCCGCCGTTACTTCAACTCGGCTACCCGCGAGCTGAACAACGCGGTCGAGACCTTCCCTTCGAGCCTCATCGCCGGCATGACAGGCTTTAAGAAGGAAATCATGTTCGACCTGGGCGAACAACAGCGTGCCACGTTGGAGGAAGCTCCTAAGATCAACTTCTAATCCGCATGGAATACGTTGGAATACAGACGCAGCAGAGCCGGAACAACTTCCGCTCGCTGCTCTTGCTTTGCATGTTCCCGTGCCTCGTGGTGGGGATGACGTACCTCTTCTGCTTCCTCCTGCATTATGTCTCGATGGCAGACGACGGAACGTCCCGCTCGATGATGCTTGACTATACCAATCAGATGTTTGTGCGCATTGTGCCTTATGTTATGGGTGGTGTATTGATCTGGTTCCTGATTGCTTACTTCGCCAATACGAGCATCATCAATTCGGCGGTCGGTTCCGTCCCGTTGGCACGCAAGGACAACAAGCGGGTGTATAACTTGGTCGAGAACCTCTGTATCAGCCAGGGTATGAAGATGCCCAAGCTCTGCGTCATCGACGACGATTCGCTCAACGCCTTTGCCAGCGGCATCAACGAACGGACCTACACCGTGACGCTCACGACCGGCATCATCCGCAAGCTCAACGACGAGGAACTGGAGGCTGTCATTGCCCACGAGCTGTCGCACATCCGCAACCACGACGTCCGCCTGCTCATCATCTCTATCGTTTTCGTGGGCATCTTTTCGATGGTCGCCCAGATGTGCATGCAGTGGATTTATTACGCTTCGTGGGCGCCTCGCCGTCGCGACGAGAAGGGGAACGGCGTGCTCATCATGATGCTCCTGGCCCTCGTGGTAGCCGCCATCGGGTATTTCTTCGCCATGTTGATGCGCTTTGCCATCTCCCGCAAACGGGAATACCTGGCCGATGCAGGTTCGGCAGAGATGACGCACAATCCGCTCGCCCTGGCCAGTGCGCTCCGGAAGATATCGGGCGACCCGACCGTCGAGTCCGTCCACCGTGCCGACATCGCCCAGCTCTTCATCGCCCAGCCCGGCAAGCAAGCCATGGGTTTCCTCGACAAGCTGAACGGCCTCTTCGCCACCCATCCGCCCATCCAGAAGCGCATCGAAGTGTTGGAACAGTTTTAATTAAAGAATATGTATAGGAAGATGGCACACAGATGGCACTGATTAAACAGGATTTACACAGATTTTTATTTTAAGTACTGATGATAATTTGTATCGAATAATAAATCTGTGGTCATCTGTCGAATCTGTCTCATATGTGTGCCATTAAATATCTATTAAACATCAAGATTATGTATAGGATAAACAGTTACGAGTCCCTGCTCCACACCGTCCGCGAGTTCGGGCTCTTGCCTCTTTTCCGGAACAAGGTGGAGGGGTTTTCCGTCGAGGAAATGGCGGACGAGAGTTGTTGGTTCCCCGAGGAGGGCGAGGGCGTATGGGAATGGAAAGGCCCCGTCATCCGCGAGGGCGATATTGCGTACGGCAAGTTCTTTGGCGGGAAAGCGGGGTTTGTCACGATGGATTGGTTTCCGCACCTCATCAACATCCGCCGCCGGGCCCGGTTCCGTCCCAACTTGGTGGGGAAAGAAGCTGAAGTCTACGAGGCCATCCGCAGCCACGAGTCGCTCCTCACGTCTGAAATACGCAAACTCTGTGGCTTCCAGCGTACGAACCGCCTCAAGGGGCAGCCTGTGCTCGACGTTCCGGAGCCGAAACCGAAGCGGTCCCCCTCGCTGGAGACTATCCTGACGCGCCTCGAAATGCGTACCTTCGTGGTCATTGCCGACTTCGAGTATCGCATTGACCGCTACGGCCAGCCTTACGGGTGGGGCCTGGCGCGCTACTCCACGCCCGAGGTGCTCTTCAAGCCCACGCGGCTCCGTGCGGCTGCCTGCTTCAAGCCCGATGTCTCGCTCGAGCGCGTCTGCCGCCACCTCAGTTATTACCTTCCGGGCGCTACGCTCGAAGAAATCGAATCATTAATTGATTATTAAACCCTCATTACATGGTAAATAAAACCTACACCTGGCCTTTCAACCTGCATGAAAACGCCATGACGAAGGACGATCAGACGGACTATCTGGCCTCCGTCCGTATCCTGCGCACGCTGACGGTCGAAGACATTGCCGATGGCATTGTGGCCGACCGCACGGAATACCGGCGCGATACGATTATTAATATTTCCCGCCTCGTGGAAAATAAGATCCGCGAGATGGTCTACGAAGGCTATCGCGTCCAGACAGACCTGGCCCGCTTCAGCCCTTCGATTACGGGCATCTTCAACCGGGCGGGCGACGTGGACCCGAAACTCCACAAAGGCGACATCAACATCACCCCTACGGCCGAGTTCCGCGAAGGGCTTGCCCATGTGAAGCTCGTCCATACCGGCCGGGTGCGCGACAAGGGCGGGGCGGAAATCATCAACATCATCGACCTCATGACCCGCCAAGTGAACGCACCCTTTACCCGTACCAGCGTGCCCTGCCTCCGAGGTCGTAAGATCAAGTGCCTCAATGCAGATGGGACGGGAGCGGGCCGCCTCGTCCTGACGAACTGCGCGACGAAAGAGGAGTTCCCCGTCGACCGCATCCTCGAGAATTACCCCACGCGCCTCACCTTCCAGTTCCCGCCCGACCTGCCCGCCGGCGACTACTGGTTGCGCATCGAAACGTACTATACCACGAACCCCTCCTTGCTGAAGAAGGTCCGTTACATAACCTACCCAAAGCCCCTTACCCTTATCGATGCATGAGGTGTACCCTTATCAGCAAAGGCACTCAATCCAGTACCCGATTGAGTCTAAATCCACTCCCAGATTGACTATCAATCTGCTCCTCGATTGAGTCTAAATCCAGTACTGGATTGAGTGCCTTTGCTGAGCGGTAAAAACAGCGTTGCCTGATAAGGGGAAGGGGTGTTTCCTTATCAGGCAACGGTGTGTATAGCGTGCGGTTTATCGTTCGTTGAAGATGAAGGTCAGTCCGCTGAGCGTGTATTGGGAGAACTTGTTGTCGGAGCTGATTATCAGGGTTTTGTCGGCAATGGCTTGCGCGATGATGAGGCGGTCGTTTGGGTCGCGGTGCGCTTCGTGGAGTGGTAGCGAGGCGTAGACGTTCAGGTGTTGTTGCGTGACGGGGACGATGCGGATTTCCGATTCGTCTAACAATGCCTGTATTTCCTCCGGGCGAATATGATTCCGTTTTCTTTTACCTTCGTCCAATTTACCGATTTGGCACAAATGGATTAATTCGTGTACGCAAACGCTGCTGGTTTGCAGTACGTTTGCGTAGTCACCAATTAATCTTTGCGTGTTCGCTGATAATTCATCCTGATTAGTCAGGAGGAATATGAGAATGTTCGTATCCAGATAAATCTTCATCGCAATACGTATCTCATATTCAACTTCAACGGCTCATCGTTCGCATGCTTCAGCCAATACTTTTCGACTGGCGAACGCAGTTCTTCCGGTTTGTTCCGGATCGCCTCGAGGGTTTGTGCCCATTCGGCAGCTTTCTGCTTTTTGGATCTTCTTTTCACTTTTTCCATACCAGGTTCATTTTATTAATTAATAATACATGGGCAAAGATACAATTAATTTGAATGAATCATGCCTATCTGCTAAGGATTTTTTTACCTTTGTGGGAAATTAGCGGATAGATATGGAAACAAAGAATTACAAGAGGTTGGAATCGCTCGACGTGTTGCGCGGGTTCGATTTGTTTTGTTTGGTGGGGCTGGAGAGCGTGATGCATGCCGTGGGGCGCGCGTCGGACGCGGAATGGATGCAGCCCGTGATGTGGTGTTTTTCGCATGTCGAGTGGGAGGGGTTCTCGTCGTGGGATTTGGTGATGCCCCTGTTCCTGTTTATGGCGGGCGTGTCGATGCCTTTCGCCTTGAGCCGTTACCGCGAGATGGCGGACAAGGGGGCGGTGTATCGGCGTATCTTTAAGCGCGTTGTGTTGCTATGGGTGTTCGGAATGATGTGCCAGGGAAACCTGTTGGGGCTGGACCCGGACCGCATTTATGTGTATTCAAACACCTTGCAGGCGATTGCGATGGGATACCTGATTACGGCATTGCTCTTCTTGCATACGAAGGTGAGGACGCAGATAGGCGTGGCTGTGGCGTTGCTATTGGTCTATTGGGGCGCGATGGCGTGGATCCGCGTGGACGGTTATGGCGGCGGAAACTATACGCCGGATGGTAACTTGGCGGAATGGATAGACCGCACGGTGTTAGGACGTTTCCGCGATGGGGCGACGGTCGAGAATGGCGTGGTGGTGTTTGCTGATTGGTATCGCTACACGTGGATACTCAGCAGCTTGAACTTTGGCGTGACGGTGCTGACGGGTCTATTTGCTGGCTATATCTTGAAGAGCAAGACGTGGGCTTCGGCGCGGAAAGTGAAGGCGTTGCTGGTGATAGGCGCGGCGATGGTCGTCGTGGGCTGGACGTGGGGACTGGCGCTTCCAGTTATCAAGAAGCTATGGACCAGCTCGATGACGCTGGTGAGCAGCGGGTATTGCTTCCTGCTGATGGGCTTGTTCTATTACCTGATAGACCATAAAGGATGGTGGCGGCGGACGACGTGGTTGCGCGTTTATGGCATGAATTCCATTGTGGCCTATATGTTGGCGATGTGCGTCAGCTTCCGGAGCATTGGGCAGTCGCTTTTCTTTGGCTTAGAGCAGTATATGGGAAGTTACTATGGCGTATGGATAGAAATCTGCAATGCATTGGTCATTTACCTTATCTTGTGGATGATGTATAAGCGGCAAGTCTTTCTAAAGGTATAAAAAAGAAGAAGCGTAATCGAGGGGTGAACCTTGGATTACGCTTCATTATAAATGATTCCTTACTAATTTTTATTCTAAATAGGTGTATCCGTAGAGTCCTGAACGGTAATTGGAAAGGAACTCGCGGCCCTCTTCTGCTGAGATTGTGCCTTTCTTGACTGAAGAAGCTACCCAGACTTCGATGGAGCGCGCCATGCGTTTGGGGTTGAATTGCACGTATTCCAATACGTCGGCTACGGTCTCGCCCTCGATCACCTTATCGACCACATAATGGTCTCCCTTCACCTTGATATGTACGGCATTGGTATCGCCAAAGAGGTTGTGCATATCGCCCAATATTTCTTGATAAGCCCCGACGAGGAAGATACCAAAATAATAGTGTTCGCCAGCCTTGAGCTTATGTACTGGCAAGTGATAAGAGAAGTTGCGGGTCGAGATGAAGTTGTCGATCTTACCATCCGAGTCGCACGTGATATCCTGAAGCGTCGCGGACTTAGTGGGTTGCTCGTTCAACCGGCTAATCGGCATGACGGGGAATATCTGGTCGATCGCCCACGAGTCGGGCAATGATTGGAAGAGCGAGAAGTTACAGAAATACTTATCCGGCAAGAGCTTCGAGATCTTCTTCAGTTCGTCGGGCGCATGTTTCACGCTTTCGGCCATCTCGAACACGTCCCGGGCGATAGACCAGAAGAGACGTTCCACTTGGGCCCGCGTGCGGAGGTCGAGTAATCCCAGATTGAAGAGTTCGAGCGCCTCTTCGCGGCATTGTACTGTATCGTGCCAAGTTTCAATCAGGCGCGGTTGGTTCAAGTTATCCCATAAATTATACAATTCGCGGACCAATTCATGTGCGTCCGGTTGAAGTTCTTCGTTCTCGTCGCATTGGGGCAGGTGCGTGCTGGCCAATGCTTCGATAATCAACACCGAGTGGTGTGCCGTGAGCGAGCGTCCCGATTCGATGATGATATTGGGCTGCTCCATATTGAATTTCTTGCATACGTCTGCAATGGATGAGACGGCATCGTTTACATATTCTTGGATGGAATAGTTCATGCTATTGCCACTCAGCGGAGAGCGTGTGCCATCATAATCGACGCCCAATCCGCCACCCATATCGAAGAATTGGATATTGAATCCCATCTGCTTGAGTTGGACGTAGAATTGCGTAGCCTCGCGCAGGGCCGTCTTGACGCGGCGGATGTTGGTCACTTGGCTACCAATATGGAAATGGATCAGCTTCAGGCAATCCTTCAGGCCGCTTTCTTCCAAAAGCTCGAGGGCTTCGAGCACTTCGCTGGAGTTGAGTCCGAACTTACTTACGTCGCCTCCCGATTCTTCCCATTTTCCACTACCCGAGCTGGCCAGTTTGATGCGTATGCCGATGTTCGGCTTCACGTTCATCCGTTTGGCCAGTGTGGCGATGGTCTTCAGCTCCATCATCTTTTCTACGACGAGGAAGATCTGCCGTCCCATCTTTTGGGCTAACAGAGCCAGTTCGATGTAGCTTTCGTCCTTATATCCGTTGCATACGATCATCGCATCGTTGTCGATATCAATCGAGAGGACGGCATGCAACTCGGGTTTCGAACCTGCTTCCAAGCCGATGTTGAACTTGTTCCCGTGGCTGGCAATCTCTTCTACGACGGGACGCATCTGGTTGACCTTGATAGGATAAATGATATAATTCTTTGCCGTAAAACCGTATTCCTTGGCTGCGATGTCGAAGCAACTGGATATTTTCTCTATACGGTTGTGCAAGATGTCCGGAAACCGGAGCAAAACAGGTGCGGCTACATCTTGGATTTGTAGCTCTTCCATCAGTTCTTCCAAATCGATGAAAGGTCCGTCCACTTTGGGCTGTACGGCAACATGGCCTTTCTCATTAATCGAAAAGTAATTCAGTCCCCAACCGTTGATGTTGTAGAGTTCGACTGAATCTTCAATTTTCCATTTTCTCATTCTACTTCTTCTTCAATTTTAGAGGTAAAAAAAATGATATGATAAATAGCGGTTCAAATATACAAAATATTTTTGGATGCTACGCAAGATAAAATTAGATTATCCTTCAAACAAAGGCGTAATGAAATGAACCAATGCGTATCCTCCGCCTACGAGCCATACATATAATAGGGCGGCCAAGACGAAAGGCTTCGCTCCGGCTTGCTTGAATTTATCGAAGCTGGTGTCGGTGCCAAGGGCGGTCATGGCCATCGTAAGCATGAATGTGTCAATATATTCGATGGTTCCGTTAAGTGGAATTTCCTTCACGCTTTCTACATTAAACAAATGTTGGAGGAGCGTGTTCAAGCAAATGATGCCAATAAATCCGAAGGCGAACCAAGGGATGGTGATCTTACTCTTTTCTACTTGTCCGTTCGCATCGCGCTTCTTCCGTCCGGCCAGGGCGAATCCCATGATCACTAACACTGGAGCCAAGAGCATGACGCGAATCATCTTGGTAATGGTCGCGGTACCGGCTATGCCCAATGTATCGGTCGGGTCCATCGCATTACCTGCACCCGCCACGTGCGCCACTTCATGCAACGTACTTCCTGTATAGATGGCTACTTCCGTATTGGTCAATCCATCTAACCATCCCATGCGGTACATGATAGGATAGAGGAACATGGATATAGTTCCGAAGATAACCACCGTAGATACGGCTATGGCCGTTTTGTGTCCTTCGCACTTCACGACCGGTTCAGCTCCTAATACCGCGGCCGCTCCGCAAATCGCACTACCCGTAGAGGTCAATAGCGCGGTATCTTTGTCTATTTGCAAGAGTTTCCCTAAGAAAATACCTAAGAAGATGGTACCCCCTACAATAATGGTATCAATCAACACGGCTGGAAGTCCGACGGCCATGACTTGCGTTAATGTCAAGCGGAACCCATACAAGACGATACCCGCCCGCAGGATTTGCTTCGTACAAAACTTAATGCCTGGTACCCACGTCTCGGGCAAATGGTTCCGAAGGCTATTGGCATAAAGCATACCTAAGATAATACCTACGATGAGCGGGCTGAACGAAAGTTTCTTGACAAAGTCTAATTCCGCAATGTAGAAAGCCGAACAGGAGAATAGGGCAATCAACAAGATGCCATGCAATACATTTCCTCTTTTTTCGCTAAACATACTTCTTCACTTCCTTTATTTGATTTCCCGTCCTGCATACATGCGTTCGTAATAATTGACATAGTCGCCTCCGGTAATGGCTTCTACCCAATCTTGGTGTTCTAAATACCAGCGGATAGTCTTTACGATGCCCTCTTCGAAGCAAGTCTCCGGATACCAACCTAATTCGCGTTGGATTTTCGACGGATCGATGGCATAGCGTTGGTCGTGCCCGAGGCGGTCTTTGACGAAGGTAATCAGTTCGTCGTTGATCCAATCGATGGCGATTTCGCCTTGGGCATTGCGCTCTTGCTTTTTCAATACCGCGCGGTAGGCCGGATGCTCTTCCATCAATTGGCGGATGGTGCGGATGGTGAGCTTCACGATTTCAAGGTTCGTCTTCTCGTTATGTCCGCCTACATTATATATATGGCCCGCGCGTCCTTGGTGCAACACAAGGTCGATGGCTTTGCAATGGTCTTCTACATAAAGCCAATCGCGCACGTTCGAACCATCGCCATAGACGGGGAGCGTCTTCCCTTCCAGGATGTTCTTGATGATGAGCGGGATGAGCTTCTCTGGAAAATGGTACGGACCGTAATTGTTCGAGCACCGCGTGATGCTGATCGGCATCTTGTACGTATCTGAATAGGCACGGACAAAGAGGTCGGCACTCGTCTTTGAAGCGCTATACGGACTATGTGGGTCGAGTGGTGTCTCTTCGGTAAAATAGCCAGTGGCACCGAGGCTTCCATACACTTCATCGGTAGATACTTGATGGAAGCGTACGCCTTCGCGCCAAGTCGGGTAGCCAGTCTCGTCTTTTCCCGTGACCCATGCCTCGCGTGCGGCGTCCAGGAGGTTTTGCGTCCCTAAGATGTTCGTTTCCAAGAAGAGTTGGGGATTCTCAATACTCCGGTCTACATGGCTCTCGGCCGCGAAGTTGACCACATAATCGAAGGCGTATGTCTTGAAAAGCTGGCGGGCAAGCGTCCGGTCGCCAATATTCCCTTTGACGAAGAAGCATCGCTCGTTATCGATGTCTTCCGCAATCGTCCCCAAGTTGCCGGCGTAGGTCAATAAATCCAATACGACGATGCGGATCTCTTCGTATTTTGCCAGCATGTATTTGATAAAGTTTGCCCCGATAAAGCCGGCGGCACCTGTAACTAAGTAGGTCTTCATCTTGTTAAATTGAAAGTTGAAAATGGAGAATTAAAAGTGGAACGCGGATAAGAAGGGCGCCTTCAAATCCTTTTCGGAAAGGTTGAGTTGCTCGCCGGGTTCGATTTGCCAATCGATGCCAATCGCCGGGTCGTCATACCGGATGCCCTGTTCGGCCGAAGGCATATATATATTATCTACTTTGTAGGTAAAGATGGCCTCTTCGCTCAAGACATGGAAGCCATGGGCAAAACCGCGGGGGATAAACAACTGGCACTTATTCTCATCGGAGAGTTCTACGGCTACATGCTGTGCGAACGTAGGCGAATCTTTTCGTAGGTCGACCGCCACGTCGAGCACGCGTCCTTTGATCACCCGCACCAGCTTGGCTTGCGCATACGGAGCGGCTTGGAGATGCAATCCGCGCAAAACGCCCTTCGACGAGCGGGATTCGTTGTCTTGGATAAACACCGTCTGCCCCACGTGCGCATCAAACTCCTCCTGCTTGAAAGCTTCCATAAAATAGCCTCTCGCGTCGTTAAATACTTTAGGCTCAATAATCCATACCCCAGGGATGGAAGTTTCTGTGTACGTCATTTCCTTTCATTTTAAACAAAAACGTTGCAAAATAACCAATTTTCCGCGAGATAGAAAAATAATCCGGCCAGCTTTCCGAAAAAACATGCCCATGGATCCGTAGAAACATAGTTATGAATGAAAGGAAACATAGTTATAAACGCGTCCGTTCATGCCTATAAATCTGCTCAAGCATAGGCATGAATTTTAGCCAATTAAAAGAAGAAAGAAGAAAAAGGGGCGGAAATATTTGGTAGAATTGAAACTATTTCCTTATCTTTGCACTCGCAAAAGCGAAATGGTTCCTTGGATGAGTGGCTTAGTCAGCGGTCTGCAAAACCGCGTACGGCGGTTCGAATCCGCCAGGGACCTCTTGAGAACAAATCCGGTACCTTGGATGAGTGGCTTAGTCAGCGGTCTGCAAAACCGTGTACGGCGGTTCGAATCCGCCAGGTACCTCAATAGATTTCTTTCATCATTTTAATATTTAATATTGATTAAACTTCGAGAAAGCCTTGCGTGAGCAGGGCTTTTCTTGTATAGAAACTTGCAAGATCTATAAAAATCTTTTACTTTTGTGGGAAATTTTAATCTATCAATTCAATGAAAATACATTATGGCGGGCTGCTATACGCGGCCTTATTCTTTCTTCCGGCATCGATGCATGCGGAAAAAAATGCGAAACCGTTCGTAATCCCTGAGTTACAAGAATGGAAAGGGCAGGAGGGGGATTTCGTCCCTTCGGCTACGACCCGTATCGTTTATGCAAGCAAAGACGCGGATGCGGCTCGTATCGCCCAGCAATTTGCGGATGATTATGAGACAATGTTCGGGCAACGCCTCGCGGTGGTCGAGGGGCGTTCGTCGAAAGGGGATTTTGTCCTTTCACTTTCTTCGGATAAACGTCTGGGCGAAGAGGGCTACACGATGAACGTGAAAGACCGTGTTTACCTTTCGTCTCCTACGGTAAAAGGGTTGTTTTGGGCGACGCGTACCGTCCTTCAGATTGCCGAGCAAAACGAAGACCGTTCGCTTCCGAAAGGATTAGCCCGTGATTATCCAGATTATGGCATCCGTGGCTTTATGATGGATTGCGGACGTAAGTACATCCCGATGCGTTATCTGCGCGATTACGTCAAGATGATGGCCTATTATAAGATGAATACGCTCCAAGTCCATCTGAACGATAATGGGTTTAAGCAGTATTTCGAGCACGATTGGAATAAGACCTACGCGGCTTTCCGCTTAGAGTGCGAGACGTTCCCCGGACTCACGGCGCGCGATGGCTATTATACGAAGCAGGAGTTCATCGCCTTGCAGCAACTGGGCGATAGCTTGGGCGTGGAGATTATCCCGGAGATCGACGTGCCGGCACACTCGCTTTCCCTCTCGCATTACCGCCCGGAATTGGGAAGCCAGAAGTATGGCATGGACCATCTGGACCTCTTCAATCCTTCGCTCTATGGCTTTGTCGATTCCCTTTTCCGTGAATATTTGGAAGGGCCGAACCCTGTCTTCCGCGGCAAACGGGTACACGTCGGGACCGATGAGTATTCGAACAAAGACCAGGCAGTAGTCGAGAAGTTCCGCGCCTTTACGGACCATTGCATCCGCTTGGTGGAAGGTTTCGGCAAGCAGGCTTGCGTATGGGGCGCTTTGACCCATGCAAAGGGAACGACTCTCGTGAAGTCGGATAATGTCCTGATGAGTGCGTGGTATAATGGCTATGCCGATCCGAAGGAGATGGTAAAGCAGGGCTACGACTTGATTAGCATTCCGGATGGTTGGTTGTATATCGTCCCGGCGGCTGGTTATTATTATGATTACCTGAATACGGAAAAGCTTTATAAGGAATGGACGCCGGCCGTGGTGGGCGATGTCGTATTCCCGGAAAAGGACGAAAAGATAAAGGGCGGTATGTTTGCCGTATGGAACGACCATGTGGGCAATGGCATCTCCCCGCAAGATATCCATTATCGTATGTTCCCCGCTTTGCAAACGTTGGCGGTAAAGATGTGGACAGGCAAGGATTGCACCGTCCCGTATGAATCGTTCGATAAGACGCGCCTGACCCTCAGCGAAGCGCCGGGCTTGAACGTAGCGGGCCGTATCGGTTTGGAACCGCGCGCCGTCTACCATGCCGAGAGCTTGCAGCCAGGGCAAAAGACGGGCATCCGCCAGATAGGATACCAATATACGGTGACGTTCGATGTGAAATCGGCGAAAGAGGAGCCTGGCACGGAGCTGTTCCGCTCGCCGGATGCCGTCTTCTATCTGTCCGACCCCGTTTCCGGACGCTTGGCTTTTGCCCGCGACGGTTATCTGAACGTGTTCAATTACCAATTCTATCCGGGCGAGCAGGCCGAGGTTTCCATCCAAGGCGATGAGAAGTCGACCAGCCTCTATATCAATGGCAAGTTACAGGAAGAGATGAACATCAAGAAGCTCTACTTCAACGGTGGCAAAGATTCGATGAACTACGTCCGCACCTTGGTCTTCCCGCTTGAAAAAGCAGGCGACTTCAAGAGTACGATTACCAACGTGGAAGTGTTGAACTACTTGAAAGTGGCAAAAGGGGAATAAAAAATCCACCTTATCTATTGTTTGGAAAAGAAATAAGTTTTACCTTTGGCACCAACAAACAAAGCATGAAATGATAGGCACTTGCAAAACATATCGCACATTAACATCTTTTACCGGGAATTTCTTGGTGAAAGACGATAATATGTTAGCAAGCAAGCAAGCAAGCAAGCAAGCAAGCAAGCAAGCAAGCAAGCAAGCAAGCAAGCAAGCATTAGACTATAAGCAAATAATTCACGACGCGAAAGCCCGTGTGCGGAGCGCAAGCTCTGTGCACGGGCTTTTTGCGTCTTATTGTATAACTTTTAACCCCATTATGGGTCAGCGGAAAATTTATGTGGATAAGAGGAGTAAAAGTTGTACCTTTGTCGCATGAATGAATCCGTTTTATA
>CALUZR010000044.1 GCA_944325335.1 uncultured Parabacteroides sp.
GCATTATGGACGAAAAATTCTTCCTCTACAGGCTTTCTATGATTTATGCCTACCCACATTGATTTTCCGCTGACCCGGAAATGGGGCTACTTTCACTAATAAAACATATTTCGGGCGATTCGCATCGGCCTTGATTTCTTTAGAAGGCTAAGATGCAGCGGACATAATGGTCTGTATTCGCTCCATTCGAATTATAGTAATCTTTATCACAAGAACTTATATATAAAGAACCAAACTTATTCATTCCTGCATTACGTATTTCAATGTTGAGCGCCTTATCTTCTTTACTTTCAGAAGAAGTCCAATAATGGCAGACATATTCACCAATACCTCCTGTTTTATCTTTAGATAACGAGCCATTCATTTTTGCATTTGCCATTTTATTATTAATATTACCAATGATATCTCCATTCCCTGTAACCAAATCATCTAAACTATAAGAGTCGCTACTATCACCAATAGTAGTTACACCCGCCAATTTCTCTTCTGTTATTTTCGGCCTTACTCCTACTATACCTAATCCGTTTATGATTTCTATCCATTGTCCTACACTTGGTAAGAACCAACCGGTTGTCGCGAAGTCGATTTCATCATTATAAGCATCTGCATATTTTTTAGCGGCATTAAATGCTGGATATTTCTCTAAATCTGTATAAGCCCCACTACCGTTCCAAATATAATTACAATTAGCGAGACCACTGATATCCTTATAGCAGGTCGTAGCGTCTCCATCTGAACAATTGGTTAATCCAGTTTCATCTGAAACCATTTCATCTTTACTATTTTCATTTCCGAGACACCACAAAAAACGATTATCTACTTCTACATCATGCCCTGTAATACCAGTTGCATTATGGTACAATATGTTCCCTTCAATTGTCGCATCTTTTAATGCGATGGCTAATCCTCTTGGCTTGGTTACCCCTTTTTTGGCTAAAGCATCCTTTTCTGCTTGACCGATACGATCCTCACCTAAATAGAATATAATACCAATGGGTGTTTTGCTTTCATCACGTTTAGTCGAAAAAGAACCATCACTATACAGAATATCACCCACTTTCATATACGTCATAAAACGGACGGCACGAGCGGTCATAAGCGTACTTCCATCATTTTTAATCAATGTAGCACGAATCATATAGGTATCGCCTGTACTCATACCTTGATGTTTTATATACATATAATATCCTAATTGATCATCCGTTTCAACAAATACACCGATTTTCTTATTGTCGTCTGTGTTGGCACGGGTTGCAAAATTCTTATCTGGATCATTGCTCAAATTATCATCTGTTTGGCCAATAACTTCAGCGATAACACCCGAAATATTTTCTTTTTTCAGCCCTTCGGGATATTTAAAATATAGCTGTTCTGCGTTATACTGGTCAGGGTTAATAATTTCTATTTCTATTGCATCATTATTCTCCAATGTAGTTTCATCATCTTTATCATAAATCATAAACCCTGTTGATGTATCCTGACTGATAAGCGGAACATTAAATGTCTGTCCACCCTCTAAAGTAAAGGTCGCATACCCTTCTTCATAATTAACCTCTACATTGATGCCTTGGTTATCACTTCCATTTGAACCATTCTCCCCAGAAATCCTATACCAAGTTGAACCGCCATCTACACTCAGATAGACCGCAGAATCATCAATCGTAGTTTCATTGGCAATATTCGCATTATCCGAAAGTTTGCTTCCTAAGGATACTTGTGGCGTAGGTGCCGGACGTCCAGCGGGACCTGTTGCGCCAGTTGAGCCATTATGCCCATCTTTTCCATCTTCACCGTCGGCTCCATCCTTCCCGTCTTCGCCATCTTTACCATCCAATCCGTTGGCGCGAATGGGATTACCCTTCTCATCCTTCATCAGTTCGCCGTTCAACGTCCAATACCAATTACCGTCCTTCTCTTTCGTCAGGCTAATAACCGGCGTATTCCCCGCATCGCCGCTTTCGCCTTTCTTTCCATGATAAAGCGTAATCGGTTCGGATTTCGCGAACTCAATCGTGTAACCTACTTCCACGCCGTTTTCCACCAAAGGCGACACCTTCGTGATGTAATCTTGCGTGTTTAATAACTCCTGCAAAGCTGTGATATTACTATTCACCTGCTTTTGCCAATCTTCCAATGCCGAGATGCGTGCCTCGTGGTCGTTTACCTTGCTCCAAATTTCCTCGTCATCGTAGCTACAAGCCGAAACCACGAGAAGCGCGCATAGCATCAGCATCACTTTCTTAATTACTTTCATAACTCGTTTATTTATTAGTTAATGGATAAATTAATATGCTATTCACCGCATTTACCAACAACCAAACGGGCACAAAAAAAGTGCGGGTTTTGTTGCTTATTATCTAATCAGAAGGTATCGGCAAACACCTATCTCGTTTATAATAAAACAACAGCCCGCACTCTATGCTATTAGATAGACTTTCTCCTCAATGAAAAAAGTTTATAGCATGAGTGCAAGCATTCTTTGTTTATTATTCTAACGAGATAAAATTTTGCCGATTTTTCTGATTAAGAATAATATCGTAAATGCTTTAACTCAATATGTCATCCGCTGGTGATTCCGCCGAATCCCACTCGGAATGCCGCAAAGGTAGGAAGGATATTTGGAATATCCATAAAAAAGCCAAAGAAAATTCAAAAGGAATAGGAAAAGGAACAAAAAAACCGCCCTATCTTGCGACAGGAGCGGCTTTCCAGTTATGAGCTCTATACAAATTAATTACTTTCTGATGTTCAGCTCGCGAATGATAGAACGGTAACGTTCGATATCAATCTTAATCAGATAATCCAACAAACGACGACGCTTACCTACCAACATCTTCAAGGCGCGTTCAGTAGCGAAGTCCTTGTGGTTCTTCTTTAAATGCTCCGTTAAGTGGGAGATACGATACGTAAACAACGCAATCTGGCTCTCAGGAGAACCTGTGTTCGTAGCCGATTTGCCATACTTTTCGAACAATTCTTTTTTCTTTTCTGAATCCAAATACATGGGTTTAATACTTTAATAAATTAATACTATGTTATTTAAGCGACTGCAAAGGTAGGTATTATTTTTGAATCTGCAAGGATTTATGCCAAAAAAATTTCTCCCTTGCAAGAATTGAATAATTGTAGTAATTTTGCGCCCAATAAATTTGTATTCAATGCAGAATATCAGAAACATCGCGATTATCGCGCACGTAGACCACGGGAAAACGACGCTCGTGGATAAGATGTTATTAGCCGGAAAGCTTTTCCGCGAAGGGCAAGCCGAGCCGGATCAGTTCCTCGACAGCAACGACTTGGAACGCGAACGTGGCATTACGATTCTATCCAAAAACGTGTCTATCAATTACAAAGGGTATAAAATCAATATTATTGATACACCGGGGCACGCTGATTTCGGAGGAGAAGTAGAACGCGTATTGAACATGGCGGACGGTTGCTTGTTGCTGGTAGACGCTTTCGAAGGACCGATGCCGCAGACGCGCTTCGTCCTCCAAAAAGCGATTCAAATCGGATTGAAGCCGATTGTAGTAATTAATAAGGTAGACAAGCCGAATTGCCGCCCCTCGGAAGTGCAGGAAATGGTGTTCGACTTGATGTTCAGCCTCGATGCCACCGAAGAGCAGCTGGATTTCCCTACCATTTACGGTTCAGCCAAGCAGGGTTGGATGTCGGACGATTGGCAAAAGCCGACCACAGACATTACGGCACTCTTGGATGCTATCATTAAATACATTCCGGAACCTCAGACGTTGGAAGGTCCGTCGCAGATGTTAATCACTTCGTTGGATTATTCTAAATATGTGGGACGTATTGCCGTCGGACGCGTACATCGGGGCGAGTTGCGCGAAGGACAGGATATTGTACTTTGCAAACGAGATGGTTCGCAGGTAAAGTCGCGCATTAAGGAGATTGACGTGTTCGAAGGCTTGGGCCGTACAAAGGTACAATCTGTACAGTCTGGCGATATTTGCGCCGTAATTGGTATCGACGGGTTCGAAATTGGTGAGACGATTGCCGATGCGCAAGAACCGGAAGCATTGCCTACGATTGCCATCGACGAGCCGACGATGTCGATGCTCTTTACCATTAATAATTCTCCCTTCTTCGGAAAAGATGGAAAGTATGTGACTTCACGCCACATTTACGAACGTTTGCAAAAGGAATTGGACAAAAACCTCGCTTTGCGCGTACAGCCGACCGATTCAGCGGATTCATGGCTCGTATATGGCCGTGGCGTGTTGCATTTGTCTGTCCTCATCGAGACGATGCGTCGCGAAGGATATGAATTGCAAGTAGGCCAGCCGCAAGTCATCATCAAAGAGATTGATGGCGTAAAGTGCGAACCGGTTGAGCAATTGACCATCAACTTGCCCGAAGATTGTTCGAGCCGCATCATCGATATGGTCACGAAACGAAAGGGAGAAATGACCATGATGGAAAGCAAGAACGGACGGATGCATTTGGAATTCACCATCCCGTCTCGCGGAATCATCGGATTGAACAATGCCGCCTTGACGGCCTCTGCCGGTGAAGCCATCATCGCGCACCGCTTCTTGGAATATCAACCATGGAAGGGAGAGATTGAACGTCGTACGAACGGTTCCATCATTGCCATGGAGACCGGCACGGCATATGCGTATGCGCTCAACAACTTGCAATCGCGCGGCCGCTTCTTTATCGCTCCGGGCGACGAAGTATATGCCGGACAAGTCGTGGGTGAACATACGAAAGAGAATGATTTGGTGGTGAACGTAACGAAATCGAAGAAGCTGACCAACATGCGTGCGTCGGGTTCAGACGAGAAAGTATCGCTCGCGCCACCCGTTGTCTTCAGCTTGGAAGATGCGTTGGAATATATCAAGAATGATGAATATGTGGAGGTAACGCCGAACCACATGCGTATGCGCAAAATCATTCTGGATGAAACGGAACGCAAACGCGCATCCAGATAATAGATTCTCAATAATAACAGATTAAAAAGACAGTTGTGTTTAAAGGCAAACATAACTGTCTTTTTGTTTGAACATAACTATGTTTCTGGGAAATGTCAAGTAGAGATACAAAAAAAGAGAGGCGCGGATTGCGTCTCTCTCCTGCTCTTCCTCTTGGACTTGAACCAAGGACCCTCTGATTAACAGTCAGATGCTCTAACCAACTGAGCTAAGGAAGAATGTTTGTGCTCTTCTTCTTGGACTTGAACCAAGGACCCTCTGATTAACAGTCAGATGCTCTAACCAACTGAGCTAAAGAAGAATGTTTCGTGCTCTTCCTCTTGGACTTGAACCAAGGACCCTCTGATTAACAGTCAGATGCTCTAACCAACTGAGCTAAGGAAGAATTTCTTGTGCTTTTCCAGAAGCCTTTCTGAAATTGCACTGCAAAAGTACTGCGTATTTTCGGAATATGCAATATATTTGCAGAAAATTTTCAAGAAAAATGAAGGTATTAGGTTTAGGCAATGCGCTGGTGGATGTCTTGTCGCAGCTGGAAAGCGATGATACGCTGCAACTTATAGGTATCCAGAAGGGCGCAATGGATATGATTACGGAAGAGCAGATGGGCCTCATCCGGAAGTATCAGGAAGGAAAACAGACGACCGTCACATCCGGCGGTGCGAATTGTAACACCATGCGGGCGATTGCGCTCTTGGGCGGAACGTCCGGTTTTATCGGGAAAGTGGGCGACGATGAGTTGGCGCGTTTCTACGAGCAGGAGATTCGTGCGTCGGGCGCGGCTTCGTGGCTTATCCGGTCGCACGGGCCGAGCGGTTCATGTACGGTGTTTATTTCTCCGGACGGCGAGCGGACGATGGGGACATTCCTCGGCCCCGCTCCTACCATTCGTCCGGAGGAGATTACGGACGAGCTCCTTCGCGCGTACCATATATTATATATAGAGGGCTATTTGATCGTCAACGAGCCGTTGGTGCGCGAGACGATGGCGCGGGCCAGGCGTCTCGGGTTGCGCGTGGCGCTCGACCTCGCCAACTATAACATCGTAAATGCTTTCAAGCCGCTCTTGCAGGATATCGTCCCGCAATATGTGGATATCCTCTTCTGCAATGCCAGCGAGGCGGAGGCGTTCACGGGCGAGGAACCTCACGCGGCGGTCCGTTCATTGACCAAACAAGTGGATACGGCGATTGTCACGCTGGGCAAAGAGGGAGCACTCGTAGGGCATCAGGCGGAGGTCTTCCAGGTAGAAGCGGAAGGCGGGAAACCGCTCGACACCACGGGCGCAGGCGATAATTTCGCGGCGGGATTCCTGTATGGATTGTCCGTCGGGGCGACACGGGAACAGGCGGCGCGCATCGGTTCGTGCCTGTCGGGAGAGGTCATCCGCGTCATCGGTCCGCAGATTCCGGCCGAACGTTGGGAACAAATAAAGTTAAAAGTGCAGTCCATTTTGGCATAACCCTGCAGGAATTACGTACTTTTACACGCTTTTATAAAGAACAGAAAAGAATGCAACGTAAGAATATTTTGGGTTGGATAGGCGCTTGCCTCTTGTCGGGGGCGATGTTATTCCCCGCGCAGGCGCAGGAGAAGAAGGATAACCATTTCGAGGTTAGCAAGAACTTGGAGATTTTCAATGCCGTCGTGAAAGAGACGGAGATGTTTTACGTCGACACGATTGATGTAGAGAAAACCGTGCAGCGCGGTATCAACGCCATGCTGGGCGGCCTCGATCCCTATACGGAATACATCCCGGAGCAGGAGATGGACGATTTCAAACATCTCGTCACGGGCGAATACGCGGGCATCGGCTCTTATATCCGCCAGCGCAACGAGCGGGGGCACGTCATGATTGTCGAGCCGTTCGAAGGTTCGCCGGCGGCCGAGGCGGGTCTCAAGGCGGGGGATTTGATTATCGCCATCGATACGACCGAAGTCTCCACCTTTACGAACGACAAGGTGAGCGAACTGCTCCGCGGCGTGCCGAACACGAAGGTGACCGTCACCATCCAGCGCCCGGGCGAGAAGAAACCGCGCAAGGTGGACATCATCCGCAAGCAAATCCAGGAGAACCAAGTCACCTGGTACGGCGTGAAGCAGGACAGCATCGGCTACATCTACCTCAAGAGTTTTACCGACAAGAGCGCGCAGGAGGTGAAGGACGCCTTCCTCGATTTGCGCGATAACCATCACATTAAAAGCCTCGTCCTCGACCTGCGCAACAACGGCGGCGGCGTGCTCGAATCAGCAGTGCAGATCGTGGGTATGTTCGTCCCGAAAGGCAGCGTGGTGCTCTCTACGAAGTCGAAGCATCCGCAAATGGACCGCACCTACCGCACCTCGAGCGAACCCATCGACACGGTGATGCCGCTCGCGGTGCTCATCAATGGCAATTCCGCCTCGGCCTCGGAGATCGTCTCCGGTTCGCTGCAGGACATGGACCGCGCCGTGCTCGTCGGCCAGCGTTCGTATGGCAAGGGCCTCGTCCAGTCTACGCGCGATTTGCCTTATAACGGCAGCCTGAAGGTGACCATCAGCAAATATTACATCCCGAGCGGCCGCTGCATCCAGCAGCTCGACTACTCGCACCGCCGGGCGGATGGTTCGGTGGCGGCGATTCCGGACAGCCTCACGCACGTGTTTTATACCTCGAATGGCCGTCCGGTGCGCGATGGCGGAGGTGTACGCCCGGAGTTTGAGGTGAAGGAACCGAAGCTCCCGACGATGCTCTATTACCTCGCCGTCGATACCGCGTTCTTCGATTTCGTCACGAACTGGACGCAGCAGCACAAGGAAATTCCGCCGGTCGACGCCTTCTCCGTGAGCGACGCCGACTTCGAAGCCCTGAAAGCCTACGAGGCGGAAAAGGGCTTTACCTACGACCGCCAGAGCGAGAAGGCGCTGAAGAACCTCAAGGAGGTGGCCGAATTCGAAGGCTATCTGGAGGGCGACACGGCCTGGTTCAAAACCCTGGAAGCCAAGCTGACGCCCGACCTCAACCGCGACTTCGACCGCTTTAAGAAGGAGGTGAAGAAGCTCCTCGAGACGGAAATCGTGAAGCGTTATTATTATCAGAAGGGCGAGCTCCTCGTCGGACTGAAAGACGACGATGTGCTGCAGAAGGCACTCGAAGTCCTCTCCGACCCGACGCTCTACCACAAAACGCTTACTACAATTAAAAATGAAGAATGAAGAATGAAGAATTAAGAATGAAGAATTTCTGAACACGGAGGCGCGGAGGCACGGAGATTATTTTCTCCCTTGCCCCCGCGCCTCTTTATTCTTCATTCTTCATTCTTAATTCTTCATTAAATAAGCGTGATTGTCTCCGGGTATTTGATAACCACCGCTTCTTCCGTCCCGTTCGGATAGGTCTCAATCTGGAAATTATACTGCCCCTCTGCCGCGTCGTACATCATCGTAAATTCGATTTTCTCATCTGTATTCAGCAAGATAGCAGAATCTTCGTGCGGCATCCGTTGATCCACATAATTAATCAGCACCAGCTGCGTCTTCTTGCCTTCGGGCGAATCGACGAGCTTCAAACCCTTACCTTCCAGCACCGCCGTTTTATTTCGTGGAAAATCCAACGGTTTGTCCGGATTCGCACCCTCTTTGGGGTAGAATTTGGTGATTTCGGGGGTGGTGGGTTCGGGCTCCGGAGTTGGAGTAGGTTCGGGTTCCGGTTCCTCCTCATCATCCGTACTTGGGCTACTTCCACGTCGGCTTAACGTTTCCTCCAGCTGGACAATCAACGCATTGACACTGTCGATAATTCCACCTAATTCCTCGCGCGTCGTCTCGTCCTTCGTAGCGATTTCATTCGCCATATAAAGAGCGTTAATCGCATTGACAACAGCCACATACGCTTCATCTACCTGCGGACGGAGAGTCTTCATCGATACCCGTTCGCTACGCTGCAGTTTTTCTCCTGAACGCGCCTGGTAGGTCGTGTTGAAATCGAGGTTGGCAGCTTCCAACTGCGTCACGGCATCGTCCAGACCCAGCTCCGTCACCGAGGGCGCATATTTTTCCGATTTCAATTCTTCCAGCGCGTTTTCAATTTCCGACGTATTTTCGGCATACGGCAAATCATTCGCCTTCTTGTACGGAGAAAGCGCGTAATCCAACTTCTTCGCCGCCGCTTTTTTAGCCTCGATCGGGCAATGCAAATTTCCTTCGATGATGCCCTTCAGGTAAATGAAAAGCTCGTCGCGAATGTGGTCTTTAGACTCGATTTCCTCCGTCAAATCAAACTTCATGTTCTGTTTATACACGAGTTTTTCATCATTAAAAAGCGTGATATACGGAGAATAAATAAGCGAAATCTTATATTTCTCGGCAAGAATCGGCGTGATGATATTAGTCACGTCTGCATGGTAACGGTAATGCTCGCCGTTGCGGGCATAATTTTTTAATGATCTAACGATAGCTTTTATCTTCTTCATATTTTTAAGTATTTAAATATTATTCAAACCGCTTTCCTACATTGTAGGATTCTTTCCCCGGCAGGCCGGGAAGCTTTCCTACATTGTAGGATTCTTTCTCCGCCAAGCCGGGAAGCTTTCCTACATTGTAGGATTCTTTCTCCGCCAAGCCGGGAAGCTTTCCTACATTGTAGGACGTGTTTTCATTCTTTAAAAGAGCACATCCGCAAAGTTAGCCATTCCATCCGGAAATACAAGCATTCTAATTGTTTTTTATCAAATTATTTTGCCGTCCGCACTGCACCCCCGCGTTTAAAATGAAAGCACGGAGCCTTTACCTTAACAAAGCCCCGTGCCTCCATGTCTAATCCTTGCGTTTTTACTTGTTCATTGTTAATTATTAATTCCCCTCACGCCTTAATCGGGTCGAACCCTTCGCCATACACGCCTCGCGTAGGCGTTTGGGAGATGAAGGCCTTGGGGTCGATGCTTTTGATGAAGCGGAAGATGGTGACGGACTCGGACTTGCGGACGATGACGAGCAGTACCTTCATGGGCTTCTTCGTGTAGCCACCGTGGCCGTCGAGGATGGTGCAGCTGCGGTCCATGTCGCGGATGATGCGTTCGGAAATCTCCTCGTATTTCTCCGAGAAGATGAAGAACTGGACGGACTCGCGGTTGCCGTTCACGATCTGGTCGAGCATGTAATTGCTTACCACCATCTCGACAAAGGCGAAGACAATCTTCGTGACGTCGTGGAAAAGGAAATAGGACGAACCGATGATGAAGAAATCGAGCATCAGCATGGCGCGGCCTATCGAGATGTTCCGGTACTTGGTGATTATCATGCCGATGATGTCGGTCCCGCCCGTGCTACCGTTGGAGGCGAAAATCATGCCCAAGCCCGTACCGCAGAGCGCGCCACCGATGATGATGGACATGAAGGGCTCGCCCTGGATGATCGGCCCGTCGAGCACGTTCTCGAAGAGCGAAAGGGAGAGCGAAAGGGAGAAGACGCCGAAGATGGTCTTCACCAAGAATTTCCAGCCCAATATCTTCAACGCCACCACGAGGAGGAAGATATTGATGACGAAGTAGGAAACGGAGACCGGGATGAGCTCGCCCGACGCGAAGAAAATCAGGGCGCAGAGACCGCTCAAGCCGCCCGTCACGATTTCGTTCGAGAGGATGAAGCCGTTGAAGCCGAAACCGTAGAGGAGTGTGCCGAAGAGGATGACGGCATAATCCCGCACTTCGTATTTGCGTAATTGTGATTTGATAGAGTCCATAACTACATGTATTTTTATGGCACACAGATTACACAGATTCGACAGATTTACACAGATTCTTTTTATTTTTTAATGCTCCATATATCGCGTAGCCAAAATAAAAATCTGTGGTCATCTGTAAAATCTGTGTCATCTGTGTGCCATCATTACTATTTTACCCTAAAACAATGTTGACGATCTTCTTCGGCACCACGATGACCTTCCGGATTTGTTTTCCTTCGAGCCATTTCGCCGAATATTCGTGGGCGAGCG
This sequence comes from uncultured Parabacteroides sp., assembly GCA_944325335.1. Classification (GTDB taxonomy): domain Bacteria; phylum Bacteroidota; class Bacteroidia; order Bacteroidales; family Tannerellaceae; genus Parabacteroides. The sequence continues at coordinate 10,927 of CALUZR010000044.1, forward strand.
CCGTCTTTTCGACCTCTTCCTTCGGCATATCGGCCGGGAGGGCGAGGTTGAAGCGTACCTTACCGTTGAAGGAGATGGCGTAGTTTGCGGTGTTTTCTACCAAATATTGCTCGTCGTAGGCGGGCCACTGGGCGTCGCAAACGGTCGTGTCGTGACCTAATTCGTGCCAAAGCTCTTCGGCAATATGCGGAGCGAAGGGGGCGAGGACGATGACGAGCGGCTCGAGGATGGCGCGCTTCGTGCATTTCAATCCGCCCAGCTCGTTCACGCAAATCATGAAGGCGCTGATGGAGGTGTTGTACGAGAAGTGCTCGATATCGTAGGTCACTTTCTTAATCAATTTATGGAGCGACTTGAGCTCTTCGGGAGTCGGTTCGCCATCCGTTACCTGCAACGCATCCTGGTTGCCATAGAATAAGCCCCAAAGCTTCTTCAAGAAACGGTGCACGCCGTCGATACCGTTCGTATCCCACGGTTTGGATTGCTCGATCGGGCCGAGGAACATTTCGTAGAGGCGGAGCGTATCGGCACCGTACTTTTCGACAATCACATCCGGGTTCACGACGTTGTACATCGACTTCGACATCTTCTCGACCGCCCAGCCGCAGACGTACTTGCCATCTTCGAGGATAAACTCGGCGTTGTTATACTCTGGACGCCAGTTCTTGAAGGCTTCGATATCCAAGACGTCGTTCGAGACGATATTCACATCCACGTGGAGCGGCGTCACGTCGTACTGGTCTTTCAGATTATAAGAAACGAATGTATTGGTATCTTTGATACGATAAACGAAGTTCGAACGGCCTTGGATCATACCCTGGTTGATGAGCTTCTGGAACGGCTCTTCCTTCACGCTTACGCCGAGGTCGAAGAGGAACTTGTTCCAGAAACGGGAGTAAATCAAGTGGCCCGTCGCATGTTCCGTACCACCGACGTACAAATCGACGTTCTGCCAATATTCGTCCGCCTCTTTCGATACCAACGCCTGGTCGTTGTGCGCATCCATATAACGGAGGTAATAAGCCGACGAACCAGCAAAGCCCGGCATCGTGTTCAATTCAAGCGGGAAGACGGTCTGATTGTCAATCAAACTATTCTCTACGACTTCGCCCTTCTCTACGTCCCAAGCCCATTTCGTGGCATGACCCAAAGGAGGTTCGCCGCTTTCGGTCGGTTTGAACTGGCTCACTTCCGGCAATTCGAGCGGGAGCTTGCTTTCATCGATCATGTAAGGCATGCCATCCTTATAATATACAGGGAACGGTTCGCCCCAATAACGCTGGCGAGAGAAGATGGCGTCGCGCAGACGATAATTCACCTTGACGCGTCCCAAGTTATGTTCCTTTACATATTTCTTTGTAGTCGCGATGGCCTCTTTGATGGTCAATCCATTCAGATTTAAATCGCAATAGGGTGTCGCACTGGCTTTCGGGGAATTGCAAACGATACCTTCCTTCGCATCGAAGCTCTCTTCCGATACGTCGCATCCTTCTACCAACGGAACGATCGGGAGGTTGAAATGCTTCGCGAACGCATAGTCGCGACTATCATGTGCCGGTACTGCCATGATGGCACCCGTACCATAACCCGCCAATACATAATCGCTAATCCAGATAGGCACCGCCTCGCCCGTAAACGGATTGATGGCATACGAACCGCTGAATACACCCGTCACCTTACGGTCCGAGATACGTTCGCGCTCCGTGCGTTTCTTTGTCCGGTCCAGATAAGCTTCTACTTCTGCTTTCTGTTCATCGGTAGTCAATTCCGGCACGAGTTCACTTTCAGGTGCCAATACCATGAAAGTTACCCCAAACATCGTATCGGCACGGGTGGTAAATATCGTAAATTCTTTATCGCTGTCTTTTACTTTGAAACGGACTTCAGCTCCTTCCGAGCGGCCAATCCAATTGCGTTGCGTCTCTTTCAAGGAATCCGTCCAATCCACCGTATCCAAGCCATCCAACAAGCGTTGAGCATACGCCGATACACGCAAGCACCATTGGCGCATCTTCTTTTGTACAACCGGATAACCTCCGCGCGCCGATACGCCTTCGATGACTTCATCATTGGCCAATACCGTACCCAACTCCGGACACCAGTTTACCATCGTTTCACCCAGATAAGCGATGCGGTAGTTCATCAACGTCTCTTGTTGTTCTTTTTCGCTCTTGGCTTTCCATTCTTCGGCCGTAAAGCTCAACTCTTCTGAGCAAGCTACATCCAACCCTTCGGTACCCTTCTCTTCGAAGTGGGCAATCAGTTTCTCAATCGGTTGCGCTTTTCCGCACGTATTGCAATAGAAGCTATTGAACATCTTCTGGAAAGCCCATTGCGTCCAGTGGTAATAACCCGGGTCGCAGGTGCGGACTTCCCGGTTCCAATCAAACGAAAACCCGATCTTGTCCAATTGCTCGCGATACCGGTTGATGTTATTCACCGTGGTAATAGCCGGATGTTGCCCGGTTTGGATGGCATATTGTTCGGCAGGCAATCCGTACGCATCATATCCCATCGGATGCAATACGTTAAAGCCTTGCAAGCGTTTATAACGAGAATAAATATCAGAAGCAATGTAACCGAGCGGATGCCCTACATGCAATCCCGCTCCCGACGGATAAGGAAACATATCCAACACATAATACTTAGGTTTCTCGTTTATCTCCACTTGATAAACTTTGTTGGCGATCCAATACTCACGCCATTTCTTCTCAATGTCTCTGAAATTATATTCCATATTTGGTATAACCTTTTTATATATTCTTTTTAGCCTGCAAAAGTAATGATTTTATCGCACATATAATAATATATTACAACCCCAGACGGGCGGAAATATCCAACATCCGCCGGATAGGACGTATTGCCCGTTCGCGGATATCCTCGTCTACCACAATTTCGGGTTGCTCCGTCAACAAGGCTTGGTAAAGTTTTTCCATCGTGTTCATCCGCATGAAATTGCATTCATTGCACATACAAGAATCGTCTTCAGGAGGAGCCGGTATGAACAATTTATCCGGACACGCCTTCCGCATCTCGTGAAGTACGCCGCTCTCGGTCGCTACTATAAATATCTTGTTATCCGAAAGCTTGGCATGCTTCAACAAACCAGCGGTCGAACCGACATAATCCGAAACCTCCACAATCTGTTTCCGGCACTCTGGATGGCAAATCACCTCGGCCGAAGGATGCGTTTCTTTCAAAGCCAATATCTTCCCCAACGAGAATTGTTCGTGCACATGGCAAGCTCCATGCCAAAGCACCATATTGCGACCGGTCAAGGCATTGATATAATTACCCAGGTTCCGGTCCGGTCCGAAGATGATTTTCTCGTCTTTCGGGAGGCTTTCCACGATTTGGCGCGCGTTGCTCGAAGTCACCACGATGTCGGTCAACGCCTTTACCGCCGCACTGGTATTGACATACGAGATAACCGTATGCCCCGGATGCTCGTGGATAAAGCGTTCAAACTCGTCGGCCGGGCAACTATCGGCCAACGAACAGCCTGCCTTCTCCTCCGGCACCAACACTTTCTTCTCCGGACAAAGAATCTTTGCCGTCTCGCCCATGAAGTGCACGCCGCACATCACCAGCACATCCGCCTCCGTCTTCTCCGCCCATTGCGCCAATGCCAAGCTATCTCCCACAAAATCTGCTATATCCTGTATCTCCGCTTCCTGGTAAAAATGCGCCAAAATCACCGCATTCTTCTCTTTCCGAAGCTTGTTGATTTCTTCCCTTATATCCATTGCTTCATACGTTTATAATTACCCTGCAAAGGTACATAAAAAAGAACATCCAAAAAACATAACGATAAACACTTTCTTTCTTAACTATAAATCTTTCCGAACATAACTATAAATCGAAAGGAACTTCGTTATGTTTTTCCACCACACGCGTTATCCACAATCACAATATCTTTATATTTCTTTTTCTTTTTAATTTTAAATCTAAATGGATGATTATATAAGGCGATTGATAGTGTTAAAACTTTTTGGGCGTTTTGTTTGGTAGTTTGGTTATCAAACGAGATAACGGCTTTTTCCTATCTTTATAAACAGGTTATTCTTATCTTTATTACTTGGAAAAGATGGAGTTAAGATTATTGAAGCGTAAATGGTTTATAAACCGGATGTGAATAAAAATGAGACATGTGAAAAGGAAAAAAGTAGTGGAAAGAGGGCGTGGATAGTTCGTCGTAAATTTGTGGATAGTTTATTTGGAGATATGGAAAGAGGATGCGTATAGGCAAGATTGCGGATTGTGCAAGGATTATTTTTCACTATCTTTGCACGAGTTTTAAATAGGTTATTAACTCTTATGACAAATCTATGAACAATGCGCAAACTGAAAATAACTGAACTGAACCGATTGACGCCGGAAGCTTTCAAGGAAAGCCGGAAAATACCGTTGATTGTCGTGCTCGACCATGTGCGAAGCTTGAACAATGTGGGTTCTGTATTCCGTACGTCGGATGCTTTTCGCGTGGAAGCGATCTATTTATGTGGCATAACGGCTTGTCCGCCTCATGCTGAAATCCATAAGACAGCCTTAGGAGCAGAAGAAACGATCGATTGGAAATATTTCAACGATACGCTTGAAGCGGTTGAAAACTTACGGCAAATGGGCTATACGATCTGTGCCATTGAACAGGCGGAAGGAAGTGTTATGTTGGATAAACTCTTGTTGGACAAGACGAAGAAATATGCTGTTATCTTAGGAAACGAAGTGAAAGGTGTTCAACAAACCGTGGTGGATAAGTGTGATATGTGTATTGAAATCCCACAATACGGGACGAAGCATTCGCTCAATGTCTCGGTAACGGCCGGTATTGTGATATGGGATTTCTTTAAACAGTTGACAATTGACAGATGACAATTGACAATTATTCGTTTGTCGGTTTATAACACACCGCTTTCCACCATAAGGACAATCTGTTCGATTTGCCGATCTTTTCCTTGCGGGTCGTATTCCATCTTGAGGCTGGCACCAAACATGCCGGCAAAGAGGTTCCAAAATCCCGCTCGGAAAGGTCCGAGGAAAGCTTTGACCAGTTGATAACTCGATTGGTTGCACTCGCGGTCGATGAGCTTTATCAACAACTTGCCTTGCGAGAAGGTGAGCTTCTTCAATTGAGGTTTATATTCCGCAAAGAGTTCTTTTTCCATGCGTTTGAGATGTGCTTGTTGGTCGGCTTCATTCGGCATGGTTTCGATATATTCATACGTTTCGATGAGCGTATTATATACCATTTTGGCGTACGGAAGCGTTTTTTTTACATCACGTACCAACTTCCAATAGCGGGCCGCTTCCCGTTTGTTGCGGAAACGAGGCTTGGGAAAGACGTAAAGCGAGCGCAAGCGGATGACCGCCATCGTATCTCCTCCTTCTACCGTAGCCCGGTAATATCCTTCGGGCAATACATTCATCCGCACGGGAGGCTGTTGCCCTTTCAATGAAAAAGAAGCGCCTCCGAGGAGCATAAAAAGGAAGAAATGTAGGATTTTACGTTTCATAGGGCACAAATTTAACCACAAAGTTGGGAAAGTATGCACAAAGAACGCTAAGAATTATTTATCTTTGCAATCGAATTAATAACTTCAAAACCGTAAGGCTATGAAAAAGTATATTTTTATTTTCGAAATCATCTCTCTATTTTCTTTAGGTGCAACCAATCCGTTGCGCATATCGGATATGCGTTCGGGTGCGATGGGTGGAAATGGTGTCACGCTTTCTTATCTTTTCAACCCGGCTATGCTCGAGTTATCCACAAGCCCTGTTCTTTCAATTGAGTATTTTAATCGCTATGCAATAAAAGAGTTAGGGACGATACAAGGTGGTTTTCAATATCCGAATCCACTTTTATCAACAGGTGTTCAAATCGTATCGTTCGGTTATGAACAGTATCGTGAGAACTTAGCGCGTGTAGCTTTTTCCAAACAATTGAATAGGCATTGGGCCATAGGTATCAGCTTCCAATATACTTGGATTCAATCTGAGTTGTATGAAGAATCGCCTTCACGTCTTTCTACGGATGTCGGAATTGTGTATAGTCCGGTTGAAAACTTATTCATTTCAGCTTCCCTACGCGATTTACCATCGATACGATTATCTGCTAAAGATAAAGATATCAATGGCTTTCAATCTTATAATTTGGATTTGGGTATTAACTGGAAAGTTTTAAATGGCTTGTTAATAACAGGCTATATCGGTATGGATGAAAACACCCAAATGCAAGGAGGATTTGGATTGGAATACCAAGTTTGGAATTGTTTCGCTTTGCGGGGTGGCATACAGGCCAATCCTTTTTTACCCAGCTTCGGTACCGGCTTTCGATGGCAACGATTTGGTATCGATGTGATGGGAATTTGGCATACGACGTTAGGGATTAGTGCTGGTATTGATTTGTCTTATTCATTTTAATAGGAGGAAAGAAAATGCGGTTCATAAGTTTGTTTATAGTATTGTTTATATTTAGTTATATGATTCATGCCCAGGAAACTATTTTGGTTGATAACTGGAAAGAATATATAGAAGATTGGGTAGACGAATCAACAAACGAGGAACAATTGGAAATGCTTTATGCGGATCTTTCTAACCTTTCCGAACATCCGTTTGATTTGAATGAAGTAACTGGTGAACAACTGGCTCGTCTGCCTTTCCTCACGGATTATCAAATCACCCAATTCTTACGTTATCGGGAACGTGTGGATAGATTGGTTTCGATTTATGAACTGAAAGGAATTACGGGTTGGGATTATCAAACAATTCAACTGGTATTACCTTTCGTACGGGTCGTTGAAAAAGAAGTGGAAAAACGGGGTATAACGGTGAAGAATCTGTTGAAATACGGACATAATGAACTATTGTTTAGGTATGACCAATGTTTACAACAAAAAGCAGGATATGGTTCATTTTCGGATTCCATCTTGGCAAAATACCCGAATCGGAAATACTTGGGCGAACCTTTTTATCTCTCCATGCGTTATGCGTATCAATTCGACGATCGGATTCAAGCAGGTTTTGTGGCGGAAAAAGATGCGGGAGAACCTTTCTGGACAGATGTGCACAAAGGTTTTGACTTCTATTCTTTCCACTTCTTACTGAAAGAACAAGGGGTGTTGAAAACGTTGGCATTGGGCGATTATAAAGCTTCATTCGGACAAGGACTGGTCGTGAGCAATGATTTCACGCCTGGACGTTCGGCATTGGTAGCACAAGCCGAAAGACGAAATAATGGCTTTCGGAGGCATTATTCCACGAACGAACAGGATTTCTTTCGGGGTGCGGCCGCCACGTTGGCTTGGAAAGATTGGGAAGCAAGCCTTTTTTATTCGTATCGAAAATGGGATGCGGCAATAGAGAGGGATACGTTTCCTTCTATTCAGAGCGGTGGATTGCATCGTTTACAACGTGATTGGGAGAAACGACAAGCGTTAAATGTGCATTCCATCGGTATGAATTTCAGATGGGCAACGCCACGTTTTCACATTGGGTTAACGGGTTTATATTATACGTTCGGTGGAAAAGTATTTTATCCACAAGAGCGGGTAGATAATCGGTTTGCTTTTCGGGGAACATCTAATTTCAATATCGGAATAGATTATATGTGGAGAAATCGATGGGGAAAGTTTTATGGAGAGACGGCCATGTCTCGGAATGGGGCAATAGCCACCTTGAATGCCTTGCTTCTCACGCCTGCGTCTTATTTGTCTTTTCTCGTCTTGCATCGTTATTATGATAAACGTTACCAGGCATTGTTTGGCAATGCGTTTGCCCAGAATTCTTCGGTAGAGAATGAACAAGGTGTGTATTTGGGTTTGCAATGGACACCTTTCGGGCATTGGAAAGTATCGGCGTATGCGGATTTTTACCGTTTCCCTTGGTTAAAATATCAAGTGGATTATCCTTCTACCGGGAAAGAGTACATGGTTCGGTTGGATTATGCGCCCAATGAACAACTATCTGCTTATTTGCGATATAAGCGCAAAGAACGGGATGAATCGGGTCATACGGATCGCATGCGTGGGCAAGTGTCGTACGTCGTAAGGCGTGCTTGGCATTTGCGTACATCGGCAGATGTTAGTTTGGTAGAGGGAGCAGAGGGTTGGCAAATATCACAAAGTATCGGGTGGAAGCCTTTGCGCGTACCTTTCCGTTTTGATTTGTATGCGGCTTGGTTCTCGACCGATGGATATGCGGCACGTATTTATTCGTATGAAAAGAATATCTTGTATGCTTTTTATATGCCATCGTTTTATGGAAAAGGCATACGAGCGGCGCTTACATTTCGTTGGGATATCACGCGCCGTCTTATGCTTTCGGGTAAAATAGGAAATACTTGGCAAAAGGACCGTAATACGATCGGTAGCGATACGGAACAAATAGACGGGAACCAAAAAACGGACTTATCTTTGCTCATGCGATACAAGTTTTGAGAGAAACACGTATATTTGTCTGGCTTTTATTGATTGTTTTAATTGGAAAAGGATATGTTGTTGTTTGATAAGATTATTTATGGTCCGGTGCATAGCCGCCGGTTGGGTGTTTCGTTGGGCGTGAACCTTTTTCCTTCGGATGGGAAGCTCTGTACGTTCAATTGCGTGTATTGTGAATGCGGGTTTAATGAAGACCGTCGTCCGCACCAGAAGATGCCACGTCGGGAGGAGGTACGCGAACAGTTGACGAAGAAGCTCGATGCCATGCGTGCCGAAGGGCTTGTCCCGGATGTGATTACATTTGCCGGAAATGGTGAACCGACGATCCATCCTGACTTTGCGGGCATCATCGATGATACGATTGCCATCCGCAACCAGCATTGTCCCTCGGCGAAGATTGCGGTATTGTCTAATTCGACGATGCTCGACCGCGAGGATGTGTTCCAAGCGCTTTGCAAGATAGAAGATAACATCATGAAGCTGGATTCGGTGCTCGACACGCGCATCCGCCAGATAGATAATCCGAATCAACCCGGTTTTTGCTTTGAAAAGCTGTTGAAAAACCTGTGTCGTTTCAACGGGAAGCTGATTATCCAAACGATGTTCCTGCGGGGCGAGCGCGACGGCGTGTCGCTGGATAATACGACCGAAGAGGAGATTGCCGGATGGATCGACGCGCTGAAGCAAATCCGTCCGCGGCAGGTGATGATTTACACGATCGACCGTGAGACGCCGCTCAAATCGCTCCGCAAGATCTCGCCCGAAGATTTGGACGCGATTGCCGAGCGTGCGCGCCGCGAGGGGTTCGACGTCACGGTGTCGTATTGAGCGGAATCCATAGGTATTCCGTTCTCCCAAGGGGTTGTGGAAGAAGAATACCTATAGATTCTTCTTCTGCGATAGGTTGTAGGAGAAGAATATATATAGATTCTTCTTTTATGATGGGTTGTAGAAGAAGAATCTATATATAGGCTTCTTCCGTGATAGGTTGTGGAAGAAAAATCTATATATATTCTTCTTTTCCGACAGATTACAGGAGAAGAATCTATAGGTATTCTTCTTCCACAAGGGGTTGCGAAGCGGGAATATGTAGGTATTCCCGTTTCCCAACCGGTAGCGAGGACAGAATAGGTAGGTATTTCCATATACGAAAACGACTTGTTTCTCCGTTAGATAATTTAGCATATAGAAAAATACGAGGACGATGAAGAAAGACAAGATACTTTGGGCAGACGACGAGATCGATTTGTTGAAACCCTACATCCTTTTCCTGACGGAGAAGGGCTACGAGGTGGTGCCAGTCGTAAGCGGACAGGACGCGATCGACTTTTGCCGCGAGCAGACGTTCGACATTATCTTTTTGGACGAGAACATGCCGGGACTGACCGGATTGGAAACGCTTTCCCACATCAAGGAAATCGCCCCGAATACGCCGGTGGTCATGATTACGAAGAGCGAAGAGGAGAGCATCATGAACCAGGCTATCGGGAATAAAATTGCCGATTACCTCATCAAACCGCTCAATCCGAACCAGCTGCTGCTTTCGATTAAAAAGAACGTGCATAAGAATGTGATCATTTCACAAACTACGACCGAGAGTTACCAGCAAGAGTTCGCCCGCCTGGGTATGCGTATCCACGACCGGCTGGAGGCAGACGAATGGATGGAACTTTATAAGCGTATTGTTTATTGGGAGTTAGAGCTGGAAAGCAGTACCGAGGGGGCGATGAAGGAGATGCTCCTCATGCAAAAGGAAGAGGCGAACAATGCCTTTGGCAAATTCGTGAAGAACCATTACGAAGATTGGATGGGGCAACCCGACGACCGTCCGCTGATGAGTCCCGACCTCTTCAAGAAGCGTGTTTTTCCGCTCTTGGATGCAGGCGAGAAGGTATTCTTCATCTTGATAGATAATTTCCGGATGGACCAATGGCGGGTGGTGAAGGATCTCTTGGCGGAGTTTTACACCTTCGACGAGAGCCTCTATTACAGCATCCTCCCGACGGCTACGCAATATGCCCGCAATGCCATCTTCTCCGGATTGATGCCGGCGCAAATCGAGAAGCTCTTCCCCGATTTGTGGGTGGATGAAGAGAGCGAGGAAGGTAAGAACCTGAACGAAGCGCCGCTCATTCAGACCCAAATCAACCGCTTCCGGAAGAATTACACCTTCTCGTATAATAAGGTATATGATTCGAATTATGGCGAGAAGCTCTTAGGTATGATACCATCGCTCTTGAAGAACCAGCTGAACGTCATTGTCCTCAACTTCGTGGATATGCTTTCGCACGCCCGGACGGAGAGCAAGATGATCCGCGAACTGGCACAGAGCGAGGCGGCTTACCGGAGTTTGACCCGCTCCTGGTTCCAGCACTCTACGACATGGGAACTCTTCAAACGCATTGCCCGGACGGGATATAAAGTCATCCTTACGACCGACCATGGTACCATCCGCGTCGATACGCCGGTGAAGGTCATTGGAGACCGCAATACGAACACCAACCTCCGTTATAAATTAGGGAAGAACCTCAATTACAACCCGAAGGAGGTGTTCGAAATCCGCAATCCGGAACGTGTAGGCCTCCCCTCTCCTAACCTGAGCACGAAGTATATCTTTGCCACGGGTCAGAATTTCTTTGCCTATCCGAACAATTACAACTATTACGTTTCTTACTATAAGAATACTTTCCAACATGGCGGTATCTCAATGGAGGAAATGATGATACCCTTTATTTTAATGGAAGCGAAATGAGTTGCGAATGATTTTTCCACGTCACCCCGACCGGAGTGGAGGGGTCTATGTTCCAAATAGTTGGTATAACGAGATCCTTCGACTTCGCTCAGGATGACGGGATAGAGGCATCGATGCCCCGCAAAAAACTCGGTGTCTCCGTGCCTCCGTGTTCCAATAAATCATTACTTTTGCGCATCAAAATAAAAAACGTATGCAAACGATTGAAATTAAAAGCTTGGATACTATCCATGAAGCGGCGAAAGCATTCATCGCGCAGATGGACGACCGTACCGTGTTTGCTTTCCACGGTAAGATGGGAGCTGGAAAGACAACTTTCATCAAAGCGATTTGTGAAGAACTGGGGGTGGATGACGTGATCAATAGTCCGACCTTCGCCATCATCAACGAATACCGTTCGGCGACTACGGGCGAACTGATCTACCATTTCGACTTTTACCGCATCACCAAACAAGAGGAAGCGGAAGACATCGGCACGGAGGATTATTTCTATAGCGGCGCGCTCTGCTTCATCGAGTGGCCTGAAAAGATTGAAGACCTGCTCCCGGGTGACGTGGTAGACGTGACCATTACGGAAAACGAAGACGGCACGCGTACCGTCAGCATCGAGTAACGCATGGCACCTTCCGAATATTTTATCCTGATCCTGTTCATCGCCTTGGGCCTCTTCTCGCTCGTGGCCGCTATTTGGAATATCGATTGGTATTTCCAGACCGACGGCGCGCGGATGTTCGTCCAACGCTTGGGGCGCAACGGCGCGCGGGTGTTTTACATCCTCCTCGGATTGGCCCTCATCGCGTGCGGCGTGGCAGGATTTGTTTACTGGTGATAATAATAATGGCACACAGATGACACAGATTTTACAGATGACCACAGATTATTTTATTTTTTAGACACGGCTTATAGATCGCGCAGCCTCAAAAGAAAATCTGTGGTCATCTGTAAAATCTGTGTCATCTGTGTGCTATAAAAAGAATTCGTAAATGAAGTACATCGACATCCATACCCATCGTTTGCCCGAAAAGGAACAAGGCAACGTGGTGCGTTTCCTGAATCTGATCGTCGGGCAAACGCACGTGTCGGATTATCCCTCCCACCTCCCCTTTTCCGCCGGTATCCATCCGTGGTATATCGAGGGCGACGGGCGGGCGCAGTTGGAAGCCCTTTGGGAAGTGGCACGTCAGCCCGAGGTATGGATGATAGGCGAAGCGGGATTGGATAAGACCCGCCCCGACCTGCCTTTCCAACAAACCCTTTTCGAGGAACAAGCCCTGATGGCGGAAGAGCTTCGCAAGCCGCTCGTCATCCATGGCGTGAAGTGCTGGGCGGAACTGACGGAAATCCGTCGCCGCCTGCGTCCTACGTCGGCTTGGGTCATTCATGGTTTCCGCGGGAAAAGCACGCAAGCGCGGCAACTCCTGCAGGAGGGTTTCTTCCTCTCGTTTGGCGAGACGTACCACGACGCTTCGCTCCAAGCCGCCTATCCGCACCGTTTCTTTCTCGAAACGGACGAATCCACGCTTTCTGTCCCCACGCTCTACCTCCGCGCCTCCAAAGCCCTCTCCTTGCCTCTCGCAGAAGTGGCGAAACAGGCGGAGATGAACTTGGAAAGCATCATTTCCTATTAATTTGAAATTTTCTTTCACTTTTTGCTGGATATTTCAATTATCCTCCCTAACTTTGCGCCATTCCGAGTGGGATTCAGCGGAATCTTCTATCGGATGGACATATTGAGTTAAAGCATTTACGATATTATTCTTGGTTAGAAAATCGCCAAATTTTTCAAGGTTCAAGGATAATAGACAATAGATGCTTGCACTCGTAGCTGTACTTTTTCATGTAAGGGAAAAGTGTATTATTACATCTATACAGCATAGAGTGCGGGCTGTTGTTTTATTATTGAACCTGGGCGTTTGGCGATGCCTCTAACCAGTAATAGACAACAAACCCGCACTTTTTTTTATGCCTGTTTGGTTGTTGGTAAATGCGTACAGTCTGAATGAATTGATTTATTAACAACTTAAATTACAGGTTTATGAAACGTAGATTTTTTACTTTGATTATGGCGTTCTTGGCAACGCTTAGTGGCGTAGTTTGGGGGCAAACGACGTACAAGGTTTCGTTTGCAGATGAAGCTCCAGATGGATTGGTGCAGGATGATGTCTATTTTGAATCGTCTAAAGACACATATTTTGGTGACTCTTTTCAGTTGTATAATTTCTTCATTATTACGATTAACGAAACAGAGCAGGATGTAGATGATGTAAGAGTTGCTTTAGAAGAAAATGATGGCATAAACATCAAGGCTGGAGATAATATTTCACTGAGGCTAAATAATACGCCTCGATATAAATTGGATGTAGCTCCATACCAAGGTTATAATCTGATAAGTTTTGATGTGAAGGGAGAATCGTCTGGGCAATTAATTAATGTGGACAATTTCTCTTTTACCATGCCAGAAGAAAATATCATAATTGAAAACATAAAAATAGAAAGGAAAGTTCTAAATATACTTCCTGTTTTATACTACAGCAACAACGCTCCTGATATGTATAAAATAGATCCTATAGAGGGATTAGATGTATATGTAGAAAATATGAATGGAGAGAAAATAACTTCTACATTCTATAGAGAAAAAGTTCGTCTTGTTTTAAAACCCAAAACTGGCTATAAAATTGAAGATATAGCACAAGTTAGAAGGACTTTTGGGCATTTTAGCTATCAGATAGAAAGTGGATATAAATATGATCTTACAAATCCAAGTCCAATGGGAAGAGTTCTATATCAACAAGACGATTATTACTATGAGGAATTTTTAATACCTCAACTGGACGTGCAAATTGTGGTCTTTGCGGCAGATAATTATGATAATCCTGATGGCCCAGTTACAAAAGTGGTTCCTATTGACTATAATCTAACGGCTGAAACCGATGGGAACGGTACAATTACTTTCGGTGAAGACGGCACACAAACAACAGCCAATTATCAAAAGCAAGTACAAGTAAACGTTGAGCCCAAAGAAGGATATCATTTAGTAAGAACATCATTTACTTATACAGCAGAAGGTTCGGATACTCCTGTAACGATTACGATGACAAATGGAATCTATTCTTTCACCATGCCAGCCGCCGATGTAACCGTCCATGCTGAATTTGCGGAAGGAGCAGAGCAATGGTACCTTGTTTCTGTTGCCGATAGCGAACATGGTACGGTCTCAGCAGATCCGATTGAGGCAAAAGCAGGTGAGACAATCAACTTAACGATTACGCCAGACGAAAGTTATCTGCAGAAAGAATTGTATTACATCGCAAACGGAAGCAATGAGCCGATTGCCATTTCCGGTACTTCATTTGAAATGCCAGCGGCAGATGTGACCGTTTATGCAACCTTTGAAAAAATACAGTATGACCAACCCGGCACCATCGTCAAACCCATCAAATACTACAACATCTATATAGACACTATCTGCCCCGGCCTCAATGTAGAAGTCAGCAAGGATGTAGTCCAGGAAGGCCATCAAGTAAGTGCTTACCTCACCATCCAATCCGAATGCGATACCACAGGCATGCGCTTCGAATACAAACGCGGTCTGTTCGGGTATTGGCAAGATCTGAAAGCGTTGGAAGGCGTGCAGCCGGGTGAGTACATTATTAAGAATATTTACACGGACATCTATATCCGTGCCCTCGATGCAACCTTACCCGAAGAGGAACCGACGGGCATTGAGGATGTAGAAGGCGCAAAAGCCTATGCCAAGGGCGGTAGCATCTATGTCTACACTCCAAATCGTGAAGAGGTGACGATCATTAGCATGTCCGGTGCCATCATCAAGCATGCGGAGCAAGTCGGGCTGCAATCTTACAGCGTAAGCCATGGTATCTATATCGTAAGAATAGGCGAAAAAGTATTCAAACTGAAGAACTAAGGCCGATGCGAATCGCCCGAAATATGTTTTATTAGTGAATGTGGCCCCATTTCCTCCGGGATTTGGGGCTTTTCACGTGTTTCAAAGTACTTGCAGGCAGACAGAAAATAGTTAGAAAAACGTTGGAAATGGTATTGCGTGGACGCAATTTGACTTCCAACGTGATTGGAAGCCCATTGTGTGTACGCAATTCCATTTCCAACGCGATTGGAAGGCCATTGCGTAGACGCAATTCCATTTCCAACGCGGTTGGAAGCCCATTGTGTGTACACAATTCCATTTCCAACGTGATTGGAAGGCCATTGTGTGTACACAATTCCATTTCCAACGCGATTGGAAGCCTTTTGCGTGGACGCAATGGCATTTCCAACGTTTTTGAAGGCCAAATTTCTTAATAAAATCTAAAAATAGGACTTAAAGGAAGGCGTTTAGCTGAAAATGTTTACTTTCGAAACCGATATCTATTTTGTATAATTAAAAACGTTAATATTATGGGAACAATCACGAAGATCAAAGATTTTTATTCGGATAGGTTGAACAACTATGAGTATGCCTATTTTGCCACCGAATTTCTTTCCTTAGTAAAAGCCACTACGGCAGAAAAACTGCATGTCGCTCCCAATGTGGTAGATACCTTTGCGGCGGATACGGCTCTGTTTACGGACTTCACGCGGCAGACCCGCATTTCGGACGAAACCGCGAAAATAGCGGATATCGACGCCCAAACGGACGATTTGATTATCGCTATTTTCGAATCGGTACGGAGTAACAAAAAATCCCCGTTGGCCGCACGGAAGACAGCTGCGACGGAGCTTTACAATGTGTTGAAACCCTACACGGGATGTTACCAATTGGCACAACGACAAGAGGTACAGGCCGTTCGGGGCATGTTGACGGATTTGAAAAAAGAGAAAGCAGCGGCTCATGTAGCGACGCTGAAACTGGACGATTTGGTCGAAGCATTGACGGAAAGCGTGGACCAATATGCCGCATTGCTGACGCAGCGGGAAGAGGGGAAGGCCGAGAACGTGGGGATGGCCAAGAAGGTCCGCGCCTCGTTGGTGGAACAGTATGACTATATTACGACCGTCGCATTTGCTTTTAGCGTGGCCGAGCCGTCGGAGGAATTGGATAATTTTATCCAGAAAACCAACCTGTTAATAGACAGTGCGAAAAAGGCCTACAATTTGCGGACGGGCACGAAGGGCGGAAAGGAGGAGGATCCGACGGTGACCGATCCGAATGAACCGGAAGAACCCGTCAAACCCGAAATCACCGAAGTCTATTCGAAAGTAGAAGACATTCACGACCCGACGGGCATTACACGTGGCAAGGAGACGATTATGAAATGGGTCGGTGATTTTGAACTCATGAATGAGACAGGCGATGGACCAGGAAAAATCATTGTAAAGGATAATTTCTCAGGTATTGAAGAAGAAGTGCCTGTCGAAGATATCCTGTCGCGTTCGAATACAGGTTGCGAATTTATTATGATTCGCGATTTTGCGGAAGGAGAATACAAAATCCGCATTGAGACTTACGACGGTGGTAGTCCGCTGGTGTTGGAATATCCGGAAGTGATTAAATTGGTGTAATCAATTAAGAATTAAAAATGAAGAATTAAAAACGAAGGGTAGGCTTGCGGGTCTGCCCTTTGTTGTATCCGGGCGCGTAGTTTTCAGGGCGATAAATCCTGTCTATTACCCGATAGAAATAAATGTGAAAGAAAAATAAGTGATTCTTGGAACTAATTCCTACCTTTGTCTGTTGTAAAGATAAAGCGAATAAATTAATCACTTATATAAATTAGAAAGATATGGAAAAAAGCATCAAAGGTACACGGACCGAACAGAATTTGTTGAAATCGTTTGCAGGCGAATCGCAGGCACGGAGTCGCTACACGTATTTTGCCAGCGTGGCGAAGAAAGAGGGTTACGAACAAATCGCCGGCGTATTCTTGGAGACGGCCGAGCAGGAAAAGGAACATGCTAAGCGCTTCTTTAAATTCCTCGAGGGCGGCATGGTAGAAATCACCGCTTCCTATCCGGCTGGCATCATCAGCACGACGAAGGAAAACTTGGCGGCTGCGGCTGCGGGCGAGAACGAAGAATGGGCGGAAATGTATCCGGAATTTGCGAAGGTGGCCGACGAAGAGGGATTCACAGAAATCGCCGCTGCGTTCCGCATGATTGCCAAAGTGGAAGCGGAACACGAGAAACGTTACCGCACGCTCTTGGCCCGCGTGGAGGCGGACAAGGTGTTCGAGCGCGAGGAAGCGATCTTCTGGCAGTGCCGCAACTGCGGATTTGTAATCGAATCGAAGAAAGCCCCGCTGAAATGCCCGGCTTGCTTGCATCCGCAATCGTTCTTCGAGCCGATGAAGCAGAATTATTAAGGAAAAAGAAGGAGGCCTTCGGGTCTCCTTTTTTTGTACTCATTATGGAGTATGGCACACAGATGACACAGATTTTACAGATGACCACAGATTTCTTTTTAGGCTACGCGATATGGCTCTATTTGAAAATAAAAGATCTGTGGTCATCTGTAAAATCTGTGTCATCTGTGTGCCATTAAATATTTACCAATACAACACGATGCCAGCCGCGCCGGCGATGAGGATCATCAAGATGGGATGCACTTTGAATTTCCACGTCAGGAAGAAGGCGGCGGCAAAGATGAGGTAACTCTTGTAGTCGATGAAGTTCTCGTGGTTCATCAAGAGGAGCGCGGCGGCGGCAATGAGTCCGACCGTGACGGGACGCAACCCAAGGAAAGCCGCTTCGACGTATTTATTGTGGCGGAACTTCGCGAAATAATAGGAGATGAGCAGCACGAGGAGGAACGACGGCAGGCAGACGGCGAAGGTCGTCAGGCACGAACCGAGAATCGCCACGGCAGGCGGATAGCCGGCGTTGAGGATGGCAGTATAGCCGATATAGGTCGCGCTATTGATGCCGATCGGACCGGGCGTCATCTGTGAGATGGCGACGATATCCGTAAACTCTTGCAGTGAAATCCACCCGTAGCGGTCCACCACGTCGGCCTGGATGAGCGAAAGCATTGCATAGCCTCCGCCAAAACCCAAGATACCAATCTTTAAATAGACGTATAGCAGTTGAAACCAAATCATTTATTCAATGAATAATTAATAATTAGCAATTAACAATTAGCTGTGGTTATCCTTTCCTTACTTTTAATCCATAATATAAGCCGCCGACAATGGCTGCCAAGATAATCCAAGCAGGAGAGATGCCGCCGAGCCAGATCAGGAGGGCGGCGCCTACGGGAATGATCAGTTGCCGGTGCGTGAGCTTGATCGAGCGGGCAGCGGTGAGGCAAGGCACCACGATAAGCGCTACCACCGCGGGGCGCAATCCTTTGAACGCCTTCTCGACCCATTCATTCTCCCGCGCATGGGTGAAGAAGAGGGCGATGGCCAGGATGATGAGGAAGGAGGGGAGGATCGTCCCCAACGCGCAACAGACCGCCCCCAATTTCTTCCGTAACCTATAACCCACGAAGATGGAGATATTCACCGCAAAGATACCGGGCAGCGACTGGGTGACGGCAAAGAGGTCGTAGAAGTCCTCCTTGCTCAGCCAGCCACGGTCTACGATTTCACGCTCGATGAGCGGAATCATCGCATAGCCTCCGCCGATGGTGAAGGTGCCTATTTTTACGAAGGTGAGGAATAATGTCCAATACATGTTCAATGAAGAATTAAGAATTGCCGAGGATACGGTTGTAAGTCGTTTCGTCATTCATAATCTCTAACGCCTTTTGGAAACTTTCGTTCACGTCGTTGATGATGTAGAAGTATTCTCCCATTTCGTAGAGGTCGCGGGCGATCAATGCCTTTATCTGGAGCTTAATCAAAGGGAGCGAACGGTTGTATTCCTCTTCTTTGAAGGCGATTTCCTTCTCGTCGGCCAAGTCGTGCAGGTGGGCGAGGATTTCGTCCGTCACTTCAAATTCCTCCTTATATTTTTCCGGCTTCTTATATGCCTTGGTAAGTTCCTTCCGATGCTGGTCGAGGTAATCCATCGCCACGCGGTTGACAAGTCCCTTGGATACCAAATCGCGGTGGTAATCCGAATAGCGTGTCGTATCGATCGGGATGAAGACATCGGGCATGATGCCACCTCCGCCATAGACCGTACGCTTGTTTTGGAGCGTTTGGTATTTCATCGAATCGGGGAAATGGATGCTGTCCGCGCTCATGAGTTCGCCCCGGTTGTAACGGTCGATGAGGTCGTGCGCATAATCCTCACCCTTTCCTTTCTCGTAAGGCTTTTGGATGCAACGGCCGGTGGGCGTATAATAGCGGGCTACGGTAAGGCGAATCATCGAACCATCGGGTAGGGGCAAGGGACGTTGTACCAATCCTTTTCCGAAGGTACGCCGGCCGATAATCACGCCCCGGTCCCAATCCTGCACCGCGCCGGAGAGGATTTCGCTTGCACTGGCCGAGGATTCATCCACCAAGATAGCCAGCTTGCCCTCTTCGAAATCCCCCTTCATCGTCGAGATGGCATCTTGCCTTTTCTGCTTCGTGCCTTCCGTATAGACGATGAGTTTGCCTTTCGAGAGGAATTCGTCCGCCAATTCGATAGCGATATTCAGATAGCCTCCGCCATTCCCTTGGAGGTCGAGGATGAGGTTTTTCATTCCCTTCTTTTCCAACTTCTTCATCGCCTCTTGGAATTCATTGGAGGAGGAAGCCGCAAAACGGTTCAGTTTGATATAGCCCGTATTTTTATCCGCCATATATGCCGCATCGATGCTATAGACGGGGATTTTCCCACGGGTAATGGTGAAGTCGAGCAACTCCTTTTCGCTGCCCCGCTTTACCTTGACGCGTACTTCCGAACCTTTCGGACCGCGGAGCCGCTTCATGATGTCAGTCGTTTTCATCTTGACGCCCGCAATCACGGTATCGTTCACTTCGATGATGCGGTCGCCCGCCATCAATCCGACCTTCTCGGAAGGGCCACCTGGTACGACTTGAATCACATATACCGTATCGGTCAGGAGATTGAATTGGATACCGATGCCATCGAAATTTCCTTCCAGCGGTTCGGTCATTTCTTTCGTCTCTTCCGGATCGGTGTACGTCGAATGCGGGTCGAGTTTTTCCAACATGCCCGTAATGGCATCTTCCACGAGTTTCGTTTCGTCCGTCGGGTCTACATATAGATTTGAAACCGCATAAAGTGCGATTTGAAGCTTCCGTGCTTCCATATCCGGTTTTTGCGCCCACGAGGTAACGTAAGCAAGTCCGGTTAAAAGGATGAATAAAATAATGCGTTTCATATATTTATATATCATTTTTATGGCACACAGATAACACAGATTCGACAGGTTTGCACAGATTTTATTTTTCGGATAACCCTATGCGCAGCCCAAAAGAAATCAGTGGTCATCTGTTTAATCTGTGTCATCTGTGTGCTAAAGAGTTATTATATTGAATATGTTCATCTTCAATTATCATTCCTTCAAAAAAAAAGGCAGAGACCTCTTTTCCGAAGAAGAGGAGTTCGCGGACGGCACTCAAGCTGATGTGCGCGTATTGCGGTTCGGCCAAGAGGAAAATGGTCTCGATGCCGGTGAGCGTCCGGTTTACGTCGGCAATCGTCTTTTCATATTCAAAATCGATGACCGAACGGATACCGCGCAAGATAAAGTCCGCCTCCGTTTCGCGTGCCAAATCCGTGGTTAATGTTTGGTAGCTACGAACCTCCACACGGGGATTATCCGTATAGAGTTTCCGGATGGCCTCCAGCCGCTCTTCCGCAGGGAAATAGCCTTGTTTCTTTTCGTTGATGCCTACAGCAATGATAATCCGGTCTGCCAACGCCAAGCCCCGTTTTACTAACGAAGCATGTCCGATCGTAAACGGATCGAACGAACCGGGAAAGAGCGCGATGCGTCCCTGTGGGTTGTTATTTGTTGTTTTCATCTGTTTTCTATCTTATCTTTTATTCTGTTTTATGCCAGAAACAATGTTTCCAACTTCGTGCAGCGTTGCATGGCCCAAGAAACAATGTTTCCAGCTTCGTGCAGCGTTGCATGGCCCAAGAAACAATGTTTCCAGCTTCGTGCAGCGTTGCATG
>CALUZR010000045.1 GCA_944325335.1 uncultured Parabacteroides sp.
ATTGTGGACGAAAAATTCTTCCTCTACAGGCTTTCTATGATTTATGCCTACCCACATTGATTTTCCGCTGACCCGTTTTCAGCTCTGTTCCCAAAGAGATCTGAAGTATTATAAAATAAAAGCGTGGGAACTGTTATATTACCGTTCAGAAGTATCCCCATACTCACTACAAGTAATATAAAGCCCCACGCCTATATTTATAATAGCTTGCACGGAGGCAATACTTATTACGCATATAAGGCTATGGAGCGTTTATCAACATTATCCATTGTAGCTGATGAAATTGGGGATTTCCTGAACACGGATAATATCTTCAAACGCTTTCTTACTTTGTTGCTCTTTATTTCATTTGAGCACGACAAAAATATACATAATATTGATACGACCCTACAAATTGACGGGAAATTTAGATATTTTAGTCCGCCAACCGGATCACTTTCCCTTTCTCCTCTACATATTGATATAATTTCCGGTAAAAAGCGTGTCGCGAGAGCGTGGAGGCGTCGCCCAAGATGATGAGCTTCATACGGGCACGGGTGATGGCGACGTTCATCCGTCGGAGGTCGGAAAGGAAACCAATCTTTCCCGCTTCGTTCGCGCGCACTAAACTAATAAGGATGACATCGCGCTCTTGTCCTTGGAAACCATCAACCGTATGTACGGTCAAAAGTCTCCGCAAGGGCTTGAAAAAGGATGTCTTTTTCAATAGCCTCCGGAGATAATAGACTTGTGCCTTATAAGGCGAGATAATGCCGAAGTCGATATTTTCTTCAAGGACACGTTCCTTACCTATGCGTTCAATGTAGATTTGAAGTTGGAGCAGGAGCAATTCTGCCTCTTTCCGGTTGAGGCGGCTTTGCCCTTCGGTTTGCGTATCTTCGGCAAATTCGCAACCGGTAGTATCTGTCCAAACCAAAGGCGTATCCCATTCTAAGATGCCTCGATGCTTTACTTCGGGTGCTGCTTTCAGTTGATTATCATAAAACCAAGCTGAAGAAAAGCCCATGATGGCTTCATTCATCCGGTATTGGAGCGTCAGGAGCGAGACGGTCTCCGGCTTCCGGGCGGCAATCTTTTGCATTAAGGTACGGTCGAGACCTTCGTGCATGGCTTCCGGACATTTGATTGTCGGGGGAAGTTGCTGGTGGTCTCCAGTCAGGATGACACGCTCGGCTTTCCGGATGGCAATCCACGAGGCCGCTTCCAAGGCTTGCGCCGCTTCGTCGATAAAGAGCGTTGTGAAATGATGTGTCTCAAGCAACCGATGGGAGGCTCCGACCAACGTACAAGCCACTACGCGCGCTTCGTCGAACAACTCCATATCTATTTTTACTTCCAATTCCGTTGCGCGATAGCGAAGTTTGGATAGCCGGTTACGATCCGTTTCGCGTTGGTTCGCATTCCGGTTTCGAAGATTCGCTTGGATTTCGCGGATCGCTTTACGAATGCCCCACAATTCCGTATAATCGGGGTGGGCTTCAAACCGCCGTTCGTAGGTAAAGGAAAGCATCTTATCGTTCACGCGCGTCGGATTTCCAATGCGAAGCACATTGACGCCTCTATCTACCAATTTCTCCGATATCCAATCTACCGCCATATTGCTTTGTGCGCAAACCAATACTTGGTTCTCGCGATGGAGCGTCTCATAGATGGCTTCGACCAGCGTCGTCGTCTTTCCCGTCCCGGGAGGTCCATGTACGATAGCTACATCCTTTGCCGCTAATACTTCATTGACCGCTTTTTCTTGCGAAGCATTCAGCCAAGGAAATCGGATCGGGAAGAGCTTCAGCTTGGCCACCGGCTGGTTTCCTAAAAGGATATCCCGCAATTCGGCAAGCCTGTCCTTCTTGGCGGCCATTACCTCCTTCAAAGCAGAGAACATAGCCCGATAACTGGTTTCATCGAAGTAGAGCTGGATGCCCAAATCCGTCTCTGCTTTTATTTCGGCTAAAGCAAGAGGCGATGGAATCGATACGACCATCCGGTCGTCTTGCACATAGCTCACGACCGAAGTAAAATTGAAAAACACAGGTTTCCCGCTGCTGTCCGTCTTGAAAAAGCGGACTGGACGGCCATATTCAAAGGCATGTTCCACCTCCTGCGCCATGCGCCTTTCTATTTCGACAACCAATTGGTTCAGCGAATTATAATAGCTTCTTCCCGTCGATACCGGATACCAGCAAATGCCATTTCGCACATTCCGCTCGATGCCCGCTTGTGTCGACGAGACTTCATACGCTTCTTTTTCATAAGCATATTCCTTCTCCAACGCATTGTATTGCAATTGCAAATCAGCCGTCGGTGTAATTATCGGGTTTCGTATCATGATGCAAAGATACGAAGAATGTCTTTTCCAGAAAAGAGGGTAGGGGGCTTGTTCAAAGTAGAAGGTGTTTTCTTCCGGACACCGTTATCCATTCTTCCAAACATAACGATGATTTCTTCACGTATCGACGATGTTTGTACAAATATCGTCGATATTTGTATATCTTTAGTCTAAAGATACAGAAATATCGACGATACGTGAAGAATTTATCGGCAGGAAAGAAAGTTTTTCTCCCATTGAAAATAAAAAATCAATGGGATAAAGTGATAAAACCAGGGAAAAGATATAACTTTGTAACCGAAACCAATCATATAAATACGACTATGAACAGAGAACAATTTGAAGGCCAGATTAGCTATGAACCAGCAGAAATGGTACAAATGGACGAACAAATGCGCTTGGCGCTCGAGATCTTGAAGAACACCCATACCCATCTTTTCCTGACGGGAAAGGCCGGAACGGGCAAAACGACTTTCTTGAAGAATTTGAAACATTATTGCCAGAAGCGAATGATTGTATTGGCACCTACGGGCGTAGCGGCGATGAATGCCGGCGGCGTAACGATTCATTCGTTTTTCCAATTGCCTTTCGGACCCTACATTCCGGGAGATTTCTCGAGGAAATCGGAGCAGAAGTTTCTTCGCTTTGGGAAAGAAAAGATGCAAATTGTGAGGAGTTTGGACTTGTTGGTGATAGATGAGGTGAGCATGGTGCGGGCTGATTTGTTGGATGCGGTAAGTGATGCGTTGAAACGATATAGGCAAGATTGGCGTCCGTTCGGGGGCGTTCAATTGCTAATGATTGGCGATTTGCAACAATTAGCTCCGGTGGTCAAAGAGGATGAATGGGAATTGTTGTGCAGACGTTATGCTTCGCCTTTCTTTTTTGATAGCCACGAGCTGAAGCGGAGCATGTATTGGCAAGTTGAATTGCGCGAAGTGTATCGGCAATCGGACGCTTCGTTTGTAGAGATACTGAACCAAGTGCGGGAGAATCGATTGGATGCAGATGCTTTTCAGAAGCTAAACGAACGCTATATGCCTGGCTTTCGTCCTTCGGAGGCGGAGCATTTTATCTTGTTGACTACGCATAATTATAAAGCCCAGCAGATAAATAACGATCGTTTAAACCAATGTCCAGGTTCTTCTTTTTTATTCCAAGCCGAGGTGAAAGGCGATTTTCCTTCGTATAACTATCCAACGGAGGAAAACTTGATGCTCAAAGCGGGTGCGCAAGTTATGTTTGTTAAAAATGACTCCTCAGGCGAAGGGCGTTATTATAATGGTAAGTTAGGGCGGATTACTTCGATTTCTTCTTCAAGAATCATCGTAACGGATAAGGAAGGCAAAGAGATACAGGTCGGGCGCGAGATGTGGAAGAACATGAAATATGCGTTGAATCCATCCACAAAAGCAATAGAGGAGAAACTGGTAGGTACTTTTGTGCAATATCCGTTGAAGTTAGCTTGGGCAATCACCATCCATAAAAGCCAAGGTTTGACATTTGAACGGGCGATCATCGATGTCTCGGAAGCTTTTACGCATGGACAAATTTATGTAGCGTTGAGCCGTTGCCGTACGTGGGAAGGCTTGGTACTGAATGCGCCTATTTCGCCACAACTTTTCGTAGATGATGAACGGATTGTGCAATTTACCAAAGAAATGCCAGCCCATCTTCCCACACCAGCACAATTGAAAGCGGAACAACAACGGTATTATCTTCATCTCTTGTTGGAATTATTTGATTTTAAAGAGTTGTATCGAACGATTTTCCAACTGACGAGTACATGTCGCCACTGTATCGGCACCTTATATACCGAGTTCTGCAAACAGAACGAAGCGAATTGGAATGCGTTCGGGAAAGATGTAGAAAGTGTGGGTGTCTGTTTTCAAAAGCAATTGAAGAAACTGTTTGAAGCATCTGCCGATGCTTGTCAAGACAATTATTTACAAGAGCGGATACGAAAAGGATGCGCTTATTTCTTACCTAAGTTGGAAGAACTATGCCTGCCTCTTTTGAAAGTAAAGGAATTGGAGATAGATAATAAACAAAACCGGAAACAACTACATACTCTTCTCGCCTCCCTGGAAGAACGCTTTGGCATGAAACGTGCTACCTTGGAGGCTTCCCGCGAAGGTTTCTCTATTGAAGCTTATCTTTCGGCTAAGGCGAAGGCGATTGCAACAGATTGGACGGGTAAAGAAAAGAAGAAATCTTTAGAAATAACAAAAGCCGATATATTGCATCCCGATTTATTTAATCGCTTAAAATCGTGGCGATGGGAACTGGCTAAAGAAAAAGACGTGCCAGCTTATGTAATTCTCCAAACAAAAGTCCTTTTAGGCATTGCTAATCTTTTACCTCAAAACGAAGAGGATTTAAGAAGTGTTCCGGGTATGGGCGATAAAAGAGTTGAACGTTATGGTGCGGAATTACTGAAAATCGTGAAGGATTATCAGGAAAATCTTTCAAACAGATCTCTCAAGCAATCGTTGTAATCCTTAAAAGCTAATACATAGGATGAATTGTCTTTATTTCATTGGTAACTTGTTTACAGCAAAATTATAATAAAGATAGGATTGCTAAATGCAGATGAATTTTTAGATGTAATCAAATCGATACAAGCTTGTATTTGGATTATAATGTTTTCTACATATTCCTGTAATTTGAAGGTTGTTCCTTTGCAGCGTCTAAAGGACGAAACTTTTTAAATAGAAAAACTAATTTTGTTTTAGTATGAGGTTATCAAGTAAACTGCTCCGCACAGCCGGAGTACTTTGTGTAGCGGGAACATTGCAAGGAATACCTTCAGTGTGGGCCGTTGTTCCAATCGAAATTCCGGATTTCGTGCAGCAAGAAGGTACTTATGTATTGACGGGTACGGTGGTGGACGAAGCCGGAATACCGGTCATTGGAGCAAATATCGTAGAGAAAGGAACACTGAACGGGACTGTAACGGATATGGACGGAAATTTCTCACTTCGTATTCATTCTGATGCAGTACTGACCGTTTCGTATATCGGATATACGACGCTGGAAATCCCTACAGAAGGAAAAGAAAAATTGGACATCCAGTTGAAAGAGGATTCTCAAGCGTTGAGCGAGATTGTCGTAGTAGGTTACGGTACACAAAAGAAGGTGAATTTGACAGGAGCTGTAGAACAAGTCACCAGCGAAGTGTTCGATAATCGTTCCGTGGCAAATGCGACACAAGCCTTGCAAGGTTCAATCCCGAATTTGAACATCCAATTGACCGATGGTAAACCGAATCGTACGGCAAGTTTTAATGTGCGTGGTACGACTTCAATTGGTCAGGGCGGTAATGCGTTGGTATTGATTGACGGAGTAGAAGGCGACCCGTCGATGTTGAATCCGAACGATATCGCAAGTGTATCTGTTTTGAAAGATGCGGCTTCGGCTGCTATTTATGGAGCACGTGGTACGTTTGGTGTAGTCTTGATTACGACCAAAGAACCGAACAAGGATAAGACTTCTATTACTTATTCTGGAAACTTTTCCTTGCAACGTCCGACGAGCGTACCTGATTTTATCACAGATGGATATGAATACGCCAGTCATTTTTATGAAGCTTACCATGCGTATAATGATTATTCGGCCGATCCGAAGAATATCAACAAATCGCAGGAGTTCTCACTCGCTTGGTTAGAAGAATTCAAACGTCGCAAAGCACAAGGTATCACGCAAGAATGGGAAATCGATGCGAACGGAAAGTATACCTATTATGGGAACACTGACTGGTATAGTGAATTGTATAAGAAAAACACATTCGCACAAGACCATAACTTGTCTATCAGTGGCAATAATGGGAAACTGAATTACTATGTTTCAGGTCGTTTCTATGGATACGATGGTTTGTTTAAATACAATACAGATAATTATAAGGCCATGAACCTTCGTGCCAAAGGTTCTATCCAAGTATTCGATTGGTTGAAAATCGAGAACAACATGGAGTTCTCGAACAACGATTACCATAATCCTATTAATATTGGTGAAGGTGGCGCCATCTGGCGTAACTTGGCAGACGAAGGACATCCCAGTTCGCCCATATACAATCCAGACGGAACGTTTACGCAATCGGCTGCTTATACGTTGGGCGACTTTATTTATGGGAAGAACGGCATCGATACGAACAATCGCGTCTTGAGGAATACGACCAGCTTCACCGCTTCTTTTCTTGAGAACAAATTGCATGTCCGTGGAGATTTCACTTTTCGTAATACGGACGAAGGACAGACGCAACGCCGTGTCCCAGTTCCTTATAGTACAGTGGAAGGACAGACCACTATGTTAGGTTCAGATACGAATGACCTGCAGGAATACAAGACACAGACCAACTACATTGCCACCAATATCTATGCGGATTACGAGAATACATTCAACGACGCTCACTACTTCAAAGGCATGGTGGGATACAATTACGAGCAATCCACGTATGATGCGCTGACTGTCCGTCGCAATGGTTTGCTGCTGGAAGATTCAGAAAACATCAACTTAGCATTGGGTGACGCTATTACGACGTCGGGCGCTTACAATAAATGGCGCATTGCAGGTGGTTTTTTCCGATTGAATTATGCTTACAAAGATCGTTATTTGGTAGAGGTGAACGGACGTTATGATGGTTCATCTAAATTCCCGATGGATCAACAATGGGCATTTTTCCCTTCTATTTCGGCAGGTTGGCGTCTTTCAGAAGAAGCATTCTGGAAAGTAGATCCGAAGATCATGTCTGATTTGAAGATTCGTGCTTCTTATGGTTCGCTGGGGAATGGTAATGTCGATCCGTATAGCTATATGGAATTGCTGGGCATCTCGACTTCGAGCCGCGTATTGAACGGTTTGCTGAACAAATATACCAGTGCACCAGCAGTAATGCCTGATGGTTTGACATGGGAGACCGCTACAACTACTGATATTGGAGCCGACTTTGGTTCATTGGACGGACGCCTCCGCTTTACGGGAGACTATTATATCCGTAAGACGACTGATATGTATACGGTAGGACAGACATTGCCTGATGTATTCGGTGCCAGCTCTCCAAAAGGAAACTATGCCGATATGACGACACGCGGATGGGAAATCACTTTAACCTGGCGAGACCAATTCCAATTGGCCGATAAACCCTTCAATTACGAAGTACGTGGTACGTTGGCTGATTACAAATCTACTATCGACCGTTACAACAATACGACCAAGAATCTGAGCGATTATTACGAAGGCATGGAGCTGGGTGAAATCTGGGGCTACGTGACGGAAGGCCTCTTCCAAAGCCAAGAGGAAATAGACAACCATGCCGACCAGACGCTTATCCAATCTTCGGCAGGGCATAATACGTATGTGGGCGACGTGAAGATTCAAGACTTGAACGACGATGGTGTCATCGACGATGGAGCCAATACATTGGATGACCATGGTGATAAGAAGATCATTGGCAACAGCCTTCCACGCTTTACATATAGCGTCAATCTGAGTGCCGATTGGAATAACTTCTTCGTGTCTGCTTTCTTCCAAGGCGTAGGTAAACAGGATTGGTATCCAAGTAATGAATGTATCTTCTGGGGACAATACAATCGTCCATACAATAACCTGCCAGCTTGGCATCTGGGCAATTACTGGACGGAGGACAATCGTGATGCTTACCTGCCTCGTTATTCTGGGTATAATAACTCCATCAAGACCACAACGCAGACGCGCTACCTCCAGAACGTGGCTTATATCCGTTTGAAGAACTTGCAGGTTGGATATAATCTGCCTCGGAACATAGTCGATAAGATGCGGATGCAGAACGCCCGCGTTTACATCTCGGCCGAGAATGTGTGGTGTTGGTCTCCGCTCTATAAACATACGCGGGATTTGGACGTGACGAACATCTATGGTTCCGACCCTGACCTGACCAGCGCCAATGTGGATAACAACAAAGGTGGCGTTAACGTAGACCATGGTAGTGGCGACGGACAGAGTTATCCGCAAATGATGAGCATCAGCTTAGGTGTATCTGTAACATTTTAATCCGTAAATAAAAGAAAGAACAAATGAAAAGACAATTGATAATTCCGTTTGCGTCCGCTTGCCTGCTCTTCTCGGCTTGTTCGATGGACGAAATACCGCAGGCTTCGGTGGATAAAGAAACCGTGTTCAGCAATGAAAAAGGTTTAGAGACCTATTCTTATTCCTTTTATAATATGTTACCTTCGGTCGACGATGGCTTCCGTCAGGATGCTATGTGCGACTACGGTGCCGTGGGCAATTACGACGATTTCATTCGTCGGGGCGCTTATTCTCCAGATGTCAGCACGGGCTGGGATTGGGGCGATTTGCGCAACATCAACTATTTTATCGAGAATTGTACGAGCGACGCTATCGACGAGAGCATACGGAATGATTACATCGGATTGGCCCGTTTCTTCCGTGCTTATTTCTATTACGAGAAGTTAGTACGCTTTGGCGATGTGCCTTGGATCGACCATCCATTGGGCGTAGACGATGAATTGCTTTATGCACCGCGCGATCCACGTACGGTAGTCGTGCAGCACATGTTGGAGGATTTGGATTTTGCGTGCCAACATATCTCGCGGACAAGTGATGAGACGGGTTCGTTGGTGACAAAGTGGGTGGCTTACGCCTTTAAGTCCCGCGTTTGCCTCTTCGAAGGTACGTTCCGCAAATACCATACGGAGCTGGGTTTGGCGGATACGGCCAACGAATTATTGCAACAAGCCGCCGACGCTGCGCAGACGGTCATGAACGAAAGCGGCTATTCCATCTACACCGGGGCGGGCGAGGACGCTTCTTTCCGCTCTTTGTTCATCAGCAATTCGCCTGTTACGAGCGAAGTCATGCTGGCCAGCGTGGCCGATGAAGGCTTAGGCGTCTTGGGCGAAGCCAACTGGTGGTGGACTTCGGGTACGTATGGTCCGCGTTTCAGTATGATTCGTTCGTTCATCAATCTTTTCTTGATGACAGACGGTACGCCTTTCACGGATAAGCCGAACCATGAGCAAATCGAATTTTACGATGAATGCCAGAACCGCGACAAGCGTTTGGCGCAAACCATCCGCACGCCGGGTTATACGCGCAACGGTGTCCCGACGGCTCCCAACTTCAATGGCTATTCTTACACAGGCTACCAACCTATCAAGTATAGCTTGGACGATCCTTACTACGACGGTGGTCCTTTCAATACGAATGCGATTCCAATCTTCCGTTATGCCGAAGTGTTGTTGAATTATGCCGAGGCCAAAGCGGAAATGGGTACTTTGACGGACGATGATTGGGCAAATACCATCGGTGTCTTGCGGGCACGTGCCGGGATTACGGGAGGCTTGAGCACCAAACCGACGAAGGTGGACAAATATCTGCAAGAAACCTATTTCCCAGATATTAATGACCCTGTCCTCCTCGAAGTACGCCGCGAGCGTTCTGTCGAGTTAGCGTTGGAAGGTTTCCGCTTTACCGACCTTTTGCGCTGGAAGCGGGGCGAATTGATGATGATGCGATGGACGGGCATTTATGTCCCTGCTTTGAACGTCCAAATGGACCTCGACCACGACGGCACGACCGATGTAATTTTCTACAAAGGGGAAACGCCGACGGGCCTTCCTGCCTCTTGCACACCGATTTCCGTGGCGGGTGGAAGCGAAACACGCCAAGGCTTGACGGGTACGAACTCAGGAAACCTCACCTGGTATGACAACGATCCCGATCGCATTTGGTACGACGACGACCGCCAGTATTATTATCCGATCCCGAAGAACTCCATTACGTTGAATCAAAATCTGGAGCAAAATCTTGGTTGGTAAAAAGATAAAATCCATCGCACCGGCGGGAAAACTTCCCGAGGTGCCGATGGATTCTTTCCGAGATAGGCATCTTTTCTTCAAATATCGTCGATGTTTCTTTATCTTTAGGATAAAGATACACAAATATCGTCGATATTTGTACAAACATCGACGATACGCGAAGAATAGTCCGTTAGGAAAAGAACTTTTCATAAGCAAGAAAGCAAGTTTTGGTCAAACCCATTAAAGATTATATCAAATGAAACGTGTTTATAGTATGTTGTGTGCCGCTATCTTGAGTGCTATATTGCTGGGAGCGTGCACGATGAATGGAAAAGGAAATAAGGATGCCAAGTGCCGGATGCAGGTGGCAACGTTCAATTTGCGGATGGATACGCCGTATGATAGCCTCGATGCGTGGCCTAACCGTAAGGAGATGGTAAAGAGTTTGGTGCGCTTCCATGATTTCGATATCTTTGGTACGCAGGAAGGTTTTAAGCATCAATTGGATGGAATACTCGAACTGGGTAATTACGCTTACATTGGCGCGGGGCGCGACGATGGGCAAGAGGCGGGCGAGCATTCGGCCATCTTTTATAAAAAGGAGCGCTTCGAAGTGCTGGAGAAAGGCGACTTCTGGTTTTCTGAAACGCCCGACGTGCCGGGAAAAGGTTGGGACGCGACGTGTTGCAACCGTATCTGTTCGTGGGGCAAGTTCAAGGATTTGGAGAGCGGCAAGGTGTTCTATTTCTTTAATTCGCATTACGACCATCAAGGAGTTGTGGCGCGTCGCGAATCCTCTAAGTTATTATTAAAGAAGATAAAGGAAATAGCTGGTGAAAAAGCCATTGTCTTTGCGACGGGAGACTTTAACGCCGTTCCGACCGACGAGCCCATCACGATCCTTGCTTCCGATGGATTGTTGAAAGATTCCTACGAGGTGACCCAGGAACCGCCTTATGGTACGGTCGGCACCTTCAGTAGTTTCCACCTGGACGCGCCGATGAAGAATCGCATCGACTATGTGTGGGTGACAGATGGCATTGAGGTCGAGAAATATGGCGTATTGAATGAACAACAATACGGGCATTTCCCGTCCGACCATTTCCCTGTCATGCTGAAAGTTGTATTTTAAATAGCCGGACACATCCCGCCGCCTATTGCTTTCTCCTGATAATTCCTTTATCTTTGTGCGCATGAAACAAGGTGAGGTAAATTATTGGCAGGAAATTGCGGACGTGCATTTTGCCGAAGCAGGAAGCCTACGGACGCGTTATACGGAATTATATCGGATATTCAATGAGATATTAAATGAACAAACGCGCGAAGGCGGGATGAGTTTTGCCGGCCCGTTTGCCCGGATGGATTTCATCTGCAAGCGGAAGGAGGCAAGCACGGAAATGTATCGCGACATTAATCGTTTCCGTGCACGTTGCCGCGAATTATCCAGCTTCGAGGATTCTTTTTTAAGCAAAGCGTACCGGTATGATTTAAAAGCGCTGGTCACGTTCGTTGCTTTTGTCTATGCCTGCGAAATACCGAAGGAACTTGCCGAGGAATTGCCGGAAGACGTTTCCCACGAAATGCATCCTATCTCCGAACCCCAATGTATCCGGATGGTAGTAGACCGCTGGGACGCGCGTTTTATTTATGGTAAAACCACCGGCATCGAGTCTGAAACCATTTGCGCCTGCTATGCCTTTACGAACTTTTCGGGCGAATGGGATTACATCGGTTCCTTATTGACGGAACATACGCAACTGAACCTGGTGCATCCTCGTCTGGAAGAGGGCGTATATTATCCGGAATTGATTATCGTCGAGCCTGATTTCTTGTTGGATATTTCTTCTATTGCGGCTTGCTTTGAGAGTTACGGCGTCACTCCGCTGACTTATTTAGTTAACAAAATCAAGCCAGCTGCCAATTCCAAAGCTATCTTATTGGGAAATTTTGCCAGCCAGCTATTAGATGAAGAAAT
Source organism: uncultured Parabacteroides sp. (assembly GCA_944325335.1). GTDB lineage: Bacteria > Bacteroidota > Bacteroidia > Bacteroidales > Tannerellaceae > Parabacteroides. Next base: position 12,101 of record CALUZR010000045.1, read on the forward strand.
CTATAACGGGACGGAACACGAACCGGATTATAAAGCCAGCGTGCAACGTTTCTTCCAACATAATCCGTTAAGCCTGGTTACTTGCCCGGACATGGACCCGACCTTCCATACCGAAGCCCGGAAGCAACAAATGAACCTCCATCGCATGATTCAAACCCAATTCAGCCAGATACCGGGAATCGATATGGAACAGCTTGTGCTGGAACCTTCGTTTGTCTCCGAAATGTTGGGCATACAAGGGCGTATGGATTTATTACAACTGGACAAGCATGTGCTGATGGAACAGAAGTCGGGCAAACGGGAATACCTGACGAACCGCCACGTGGAGAAGCATTACGTCCAGATGCTGCTTTACCTCGCTTTGCTCCATTATAATTATGGATTACGCAATGAGCAGATCCTTTGTTTCCTGCTATATTCTAAATATGAAGACGGATTGCTGAAGGAAGGCGCCGCGCCCAAGTTGCTTTTCGAAGCGATCCGGGTGCGGAATGAGATTGTCCACTTGGAGTTGGGCTATGGCGAGGGTGAGGCCGGGAAGGTGTTCCGCGCCTTGACGCCGGAGGCATTGAACGTGAAGAATGTCTCGGGCAAGTTGTGGGAGGAGTATACCCGTCCGCAGCTCCAAGCCCTGTTCCGTCCGTACCATGCTGCGTCGGAGGTGGAACGTGCCTATTTCGACCGCTTCTTTGCCTTTGTCGAGAAAGAGCATATCCTTTCCAAGCTCGGCAACGCGACGCAAGAGGCCAGCGGCTTCGCTTCGCTTTGGAATGCCTCGCTCGACGAGAAGCGGCAAGCGGGGAATATCTTCGACCGCCTGCTACTAAAAGGGCTGGAATCGCTCTCGGGCACGGGCATCGACCGGGTGACGCTCCTCATCCCCCATGAAGAGGAGAACGACCTGCCCAACTTCCGGGTGGGAGATGTCGTGTTGCTCTATGCCTATCCGATGGCAGAAGAACCTGACGCGCGCCGCGCTTTGTTGCTTCGTTGCAGTATTAGCGATTTGCGGACTGACGAGGTCGTGCTTTCGCTCCGTGCGCCCCAGAAGAACCAGGCCGTGTTTCATGTGCCGGACTCGTATCGCTGGGCCATCGAGCACGACTTTATTGAATCTTCTTATACAACATTATATCGTGGGCTTTACGCCTTCCTTTCGGCCAAGGAAGATAGGAGGCAATGCCTCTTGGGAGGGCGGACACCGCGCGTAGACGAGTCGCTCCGGTTGGTTGGCGATTACAGTCTGAATGGAGCCAGCCCCGAATTTAATGAATTGGCGCTCCGGGCCAAGCAGGCGCAAGATTATTTCCTCTTGATTGGTCCGCCGGGCACAGGCAAGACCTCTTTCGGGCTGATGAGCATCTTGCAAGAAGAATTGCACGACGAGGCAGCTTCTGTCCTCTTGCTCTCTTATACGAACCGCGCGGTGGACGAGATCTGCAGCAAGCTCGTGCGGGCGGAGTTGGACTTCATCCGCATCGGGACGGATGCTTCGTGTGATGCGGCTTACAAACCTTACCTCCTCCGCAACCGGATGGAAGGATATGCACGCCTCTCGGATATAAAGAATGCCCTCCGCGAGATGCGCATCTTCGTAGGGACGACGGCCGCGTTCAGTTCGCAGATAGCCCTGTTCGGTTTGAAGTCCTTCTCGCTGGCGATTGTGGATGAGGCGTCCCAGATTCTGGAGCCGCACCTGCTCGGCATCCTGAGCGCCAAGCACCAGGGGCAGAACGCCGTCCGCCGCTTTGTCCTCATTGGCGACCATAAGCAGCTCCCGGCGGTGGTGCAGCAAAGCGAAAAAGAGTCGGAGGTGGCCGACCCGTTGCTTCGCGCCATCGGGTTGGAGAATTGCCGCCAGTCCTTGTTCGAACGCCTGCTCCGCCTCTCGAAAGGAAACCCTTCACGCGTATTTTGCATGGAAAAACAGGGGCGTATGCATCCGGCCGTAAGCCTCTTTTCCAATCTTTTCTTTTATGGGCACCGGTTAAAACCCGTGCCGATGGCGCATCAGTTGCAGGAGCTCTCTTTCCCCCACCCAGGGACTTCGACGATAGCGCGAATCGTATCCCAACGTCGGTTGGCGTTCTTTGCTTTGCCCTATTTGCTCCATACGGAGCCGGCGAAGGTCAACTCGGCAGAAGCCAAGCTCATTGCTTCGTTGGTGAAGGAGATCTGGTCGCTTTATATCGCGAATGGAAAGGCGTTCTCCGCCTCGCAGACGATAGGCATCATTGTCCCGTACCGCAATCAAATCGCCGTAATTCGTTCAGAGATAGAACAGTTCGGCATCGAGGCGTTGCGCGGTATTTCGATCGATACCGTCGAGCGGTACCAAGGGAGCGAACGCGATGTGATCCTATATGGCTTTACGGTTAAACAACATTACCAACTCGATTTCCTTGCCGAGAATGTATTTGAAGAAGAAGGCATTGTGATCGACCGTAAGCTGAACGTGGCCCTGACCCGCGCCCGCGAGCAGCTTTTCCTCGTAGGCAACCCCGGCCTCCTTTCGCGCAACGAGACCTTCCGCCAGCTCATCTCTTTTGCCAAAGAACAGGGCGGGTATGTGGAGGTCTCTTCCCTAAAAGATATGTGGAATTAATGGCCTGCTGCTTTTTCCGTAATACCTTTGCGCCGCTCGGCGTAAGGGTCGTGCGCCGTACGGCGTAAAGGTGTTGCGCCGCTCGGCGTAAAGGTAATACGCCGTACGTCGTAAAGGTATTACGCCGCTCGGCGTAAAAGTAATGCGGCGCACGTCGTAAAGATAATACGCCGTACGCCGCAAAGATTTTCTTCTGGATATTTTAACCGATGGTAATCGCTTCGCTTGTGATGACTCTTACGTTTTTAAGTAAATCACTACCTGCATAATAGGTCTCAATCTGCACCCGGTATTGCCCTTCCGCCAAGTCTTCCGGAATCATGAAGGTAATGCGGGTGGGGGTATTGTCGCCCAGCTTCTCGATGACGGTCTTCACCTCCAGTTCGCTGACCAACGAGACCTCGCCGCCCTTGTCCTCGCCATTGGGACCGACGGACTTGATCTTCGTGCCCTCGACTGCCACGAGGTCCGTCCGCCCGGCGATGTTCTCCTCGCCCGTATAGAGGTTGAGCACCCGCGAGATGGCCGCGCCGCCCAGCGTCTGCGTCTTCACGACATTCAGTTTGATCTGGTTGGCTAAGATCTTACGCAGTTCGCCGATGGGCGCCACGTTGATCGAGAATTTTACCTTGGCGGGATCCACGGGTTCCCCCTTCGAATTGAAAACGCCCTGGATAGAAGGCTCATAATGGAAGAACTCGCTGGAGTAGCTTTCGCCCGAGAGGAGGAATTCCACCATTTTCTGTTCGATGAGCGAAGCGGTGTTGGTCAACGTCTCTTCGCGGTACTCGGTGCGCTCGCGGGCAATGTCGGTGGCCAAATTGGTTACGGTCTTCGTGGCATTGTTCTTCAGCAGCGTCACCATCCGGTCGTTCTTGTCTTCTGTCAGCGGATTGTCTTGCAATACGACCGGCCAAGCAAACGTCTCCGCACTTTTGATATTGAGTGGCATATTAAAAAGGTATTAAAAGTTAAACCATGAACTTATCGTCCCAAAGGTACGAATGCCTGATGAGATTTCCAAACGTTTGCGCATAAAATTTATGGCTCCGGGTCGAATTTAACCGGAACGCATGGGAAGAGAAAGGTACGCCCATCGACTGTAGGCTGCACGCAGCCCTGGCTCGTCATTCCCGAAGGAGCTTTTCCATTTCTTCCGCAGAAACAGAGAAGTTTTTTCCTTCTCGTAAACGTTCTAAAACCAATATGCCCGTGCGGCGGGCACTGGCTTCGTCAGGAAAAGGACGCATCGAATCGAGCGCGGGAATGACTGGTTGATAAATGAATCTTTGGTCATCCAGATAAATTTCATATCCCCAACCATTGCCCGTACGAAATGTATGCAGTGAAATAAAGCTCCGCTCCTCCCACTTCGTCCATCCAAGAAAGGATAACGAAGCCAAGAGGGCAAAAGCAAGAAAAATAAATAATGACCGTTTATTCATCATCCGGGTCATATTCATAAGGCCGCAAAATCCAGATGTCATCAAAATAAGTGGTACCGCTTTTTCCCGTGGCGATATATCCTCTTTCGCCATCAGAGAAAGCTATGGCTTGCGTGCGTGAGGATCCTTTGAATGCATGGACTTCTTCCCATTGGTCCTTCTCTGGGTAATATTTCCAGGTGTATGAGACCAAACTACCATTTTCCCCACACGTCAGATAGGCTACATTATCAATCACAAACGTACAAGCGTGTGCACGGACGATTGTGGCATATTCGTCGTCATATTCTTCGTCTGAGGTGTCCGTGATGTCGCGCATTTGTGTCCAAGAATCAATAGTTGGATCGTATTGCCATACGTCGTCTACATATTCACCATTGTTTTGTCCGCCGACGATATAGGCTGTTTCGTTGATTACGAAGCTGGAAGCACCCCGTCGTTTGCTTCCTCCGATACTGACGATTTGTGTCCAAGCATTGCTTTGTGGGTCATAGGAGTAAAAGTCTTTGAGGTAATTACCGTCGTATCCAGCTCCGATATAACCTTTCCCGTTCACGGCAAACGAAACGGCATCATAACGTGCCGAACCTGGGAAATCTGCTTTTTGTGTCCACACATTATTTGTTGGGTCATATTCCCAGAAATCATTCAAGTAGGTTTCGCCTCCTTCATTCGTATAATTATAACCTGTCCCCAGATAACCTTTATTATTAATCGCAAATGCGGTAGCTTCGCTTCGTGCGGATCCCGGGAAATCCGCCTTTTGCGTCCAGGCATCCCGATCCATGTCATATTCCCACAAGTCGCTCATGCGCGTGTTGTTTCTGTTTCCATTAAATCCACAAGCCAAATAGCCTTTCGAGCCGATAGAAAAACTCGAAGATTCTCCTCGCGCCAATCCGTCGAAGTCGGACATTCTTACCCAATAACCTATTAGATCATCGTCATCGTCGTCATGACAAGCGACGAACAAGCTGGGTATCAACAAAAGTAAAAGTAATCTTTTTTGTCTAATCATACCATTCTTATTTTAATCATTTGGGCGCAAAGGAATAAAGGATAGTCTGCCTATGCAAATTTAATCGATAGAAGGCTGATTTGATTCGGTGAATGCATGGATGCGGGGAATAAACGATATTTCGGTTTGGATACCTTTATATTTACAATCAAATATAGTGGTTTTACCGAAAAGATATAGGCGTTGAGGGATTTTATTTGCCTTTGACGGTTTTAGTATAGTTCTTTGCATGTCAAAAAATGATATGCGAAAGGAACAAATGAAACGTAATGGTATTTGGATTGGAATAGGAATATGGCTTATGTGCTATTCCTTTTTCTCTTGTTATGATGAGAATAACTCTTTTGGAGACGATTTGGTTGAGACTTCTTTCCGGAAGATATTCGTGGATAGTTGTACCGTGACGGTCTCTTCTTCGATAATTGATTCGGTAGAGACCAATGGGAAAGGCTGTTCGCTTGTGGGGAAATATACGCATCCACTTTGGGGAAGCGTTTCTGCAAGCACTTATTTGCCTTATGAAACCCCCTCGTATGCTACCAGCGTAGAGCGGAATGTCCGGTTGGATTCGATGGTGCTTTCTTTTAATTACGCGGGTTATTTCATTGGAGATACGTTGCAACCCCTTCGTGTGCGTGTTCATCGTTTGCAAGAGCGTGTCATTACGAATGATAATGATTACATATATAGCCATACGTCGTTCGCTTATGACCCGACTCCATTAGCCACTTATACTTTCGTCCCTAGTCCTCACGATAAGAGACCGGTTGAAATCCGTTTGGATGATACATTGGGTGAAGAGATGCTTACACGTCTACATAATCGTGATGATGGCGTGTCGGGTGATCGCTTTCAGGATTACTTCAAAGGATTGGTGGTTATTCCAGATGAAACGTGCCAAAATGCGGTATCAATACTGGTAAACGATACCTCTTCGGTGATTATCCTTCGTTATCATATCGAAAACGAAAGTGAAAGTGAGGAAGAATGTACTATAAAACCTAATATAAACAACCAGTTTTACCATATTGACCACAATCGTTCGCAAACCTTGTTGGATGGATATCCGGAGAAGAATGTGGAAATCGCTTCGTCGGATTTGGAAAATCGTGGTTTCCTTTTTGGTGGATTGGGTTGGTATGCGACGCTTTCTTTTCCGCACCTGAATAATATTATGCAGTTGGGCGAACGGGTGGTGGTTGAATCGGCTTATTTAAAGATCCATCCGGAACCTGGAACATGGTCTGAATCCAATGAATTGCCGGATAGCTTGTACCTTTATATCGTAGATAGGAACAATGTCGTGACCGATGCGGTGACTGATTATTTAGGAGAAGAAGTGCAACGTGCTACTTTCGAAGAAGACAATAGCATCGTAGGAAACAACTATTATTATTTTGATGTGACAGAATTCATGCAAGAAGAGTTAGGTGCTTTTGGGCAATACAAACATAGCTTGCGGCTTGTGTTTGATGACGAAACTTATACGCAGACGTTTCGGAATTTGACCATCTGCGATCAGGCAAGCCGTTATCCTATTAGTCTACAATTAACATTCCAAGTATATGAAAGTTATTAAGTGTAAATGGTTTATTCCTTTTCTTATGCTCCCTTTCTCTATGTCCCTGGAAGGGCAGAATGTGATGACTTCGTCTCCATATTCTATGTTTGGCATTGGTGAATTGGTTCATATGAATGGGACGAATGTCGGTATGGGGAGTGTTTCGACCGCGATGCGTGGAAAGAAGCTTATTAATATGGATAATCCGGCAGGGCTTTCGGGTGTGGATTCTTGTCGTCTGTTGGCAGAAATATATGCGTATGCCCAATATGAAACATATGCTTCCAGAGGAAATCACAATAAGGCTTTGACGGGTAATTTCGCTGGATTATCGTTGGCTGGACGTATTTTGCCCCGTTGGTATGCCGGAGCTGGCTTGACGCCTTATAGCGTGGTAGGGTATCATTTCCAAACTGAACAGGAGGTCGAAGGCGCTCCGGGTAATTACTATACCAGTACGTTTAAGGGAAAAGGTGGTTTCTCGAAGTTTCATGTATCGAATGCTTTCTTGTTGCACCCTTCCTTGTCGATAGGTTTGAATGTGGGATATATTTTCGGACACATGACTTGTGAGGAGGCCCAAAGCGAGATGAGTGTCTCCGATGAAATGGATGGAAATGCGTGGGCGTTTGATTGGGGTGTGCAATATATGCGCCGATTGCATGAAGATGTCAACCTGGTACTTGGGGCGACTTATTCCTTTGCGACCCAGATGAAATTTAGCAAAGAACGGACATTGACCAGCAATTTGTACGAAAGCAGCTTGGAAAAGAACCATGTAAACCAATATTTGCCTCAGAAATTCTCGGTAGGTGCTTCTTTGGAATACCCTAAAACGACTTATGCGTTGGATTACCTGTTTACTCGTTATAGTCGTTTGGAATCTGCGGATAACCGTATTTTGTTTGTCGATTCGCATGAACTCCGTGCGGGTTTTTGTTTCCATCCATCGGGGTATAGCTCGCAGAGCGTATGGAAAAGGATGGATTATAAGCTCGGCGCATGCCTTTCGTGGCCTTATTGTATACGTATTAAGGGACAAAGAGGTGCCGCTTGGAGGGCTACGGCGGGATTGGGTTTCCCGCTTTCGACCGGGCAACTCAATGTCTCTTTTTATTACGATCGCCTTTCTTATCCCGGCGGGGCGTTTCAGAGAGGCGAAGCTGGTCTGACCGTTTCAATTACGTTGAGCGAATTATTCTACCATGCCCGCCTTTGAGCTTATTCTTGTATAGACATACGCTGGAGCAGGGTGGGCAGGTAAGCGTTGCTTATGGGAATTAATTGGTTCTTGATTTGTATTCGTTTATGCTCTATGCAATTAATATGTAAAATAGAAACGATGTACGATCGGTGTACGCGACAAAAATAGCGGCTGTCCAGAATCGTTTCGAAACGTTTCAAACTGATTTGGGATAAAAAGGGCTTTTGCGTCAAACTATATATTTTGACATAATCCCCAAATCCTTCAATATAAAGAATTTCCTCTTTTGTCAAACGGACAATTTTGTTTCCTTCCTTGACAAAAAGAGGCATTTCTTCCTTTTGGACCAACTTCCGGACATCTGCAAGCGCGCTATTCAGTTTCTCAAAATAATCCACCAACGCTTGTATCGCTTGGGTGTCTCCATTTAAAACCATGCAATTTAACATCTTTCTTCCTTTTTAATTCATTCAACATCACATTTTCAACATCCCAAAAGATAGAATGCTAATCAATCGGACTACAAAGAAAAATCTTTTTCTGGCACGAAGCAAAAATTATCGACAAACGCGGTCTTTTTATAGACCTTGCTTGAAAAAACGGGCGAAATAGCTTCCTAAAAAAGGAAAAGATCCGAGAAAAACTCTATCTTTAGGCTAAAGATACATATCTTTAGGTTGCAGATACGTATCTTTAAGCTGCAGATATATATCTTTAGCCTAAAGATAGAGTTTTTCTCGGATGTTTGTCGTTTTATGACGGGCATTTCTACGTATTCAAAGGAGGGGCATGGTTTTTCTTTTGCGATTTTTTCGCCCCTCTTTGCTGGTATATTTCCATTTAATAACTACTTTTGCAAGCGTAAGAAAATTAGAAATAAATCCTATAAAGATGAGTTTAAGAATTATTGTATTGGCGAAGCAGGTTCCGGATACGCGGAACGTGGGCAAAGATGCGATGAAAGAGGATGGGACGATCAACCGTGCCGCCCTTCCCGCTATCTTTAATCCGGAAGACCTGAATGCTTTGGAACAGGCTTTGCGCCTGAAAGATACCCATCCGGGATCGACAGTTACATTATTAACCATGGGACCGGGACGCGCGGCCGAAATCATCCGCGAAGGTTTGTATCGCGGTGCCGACGGCGGTTATCTCTTGACGGACCGTGCCTTTGCCGGCGCCGACACGCTCGCTACCTCGTATGCCTTGGCGACGGCCGTCCGGAAGATTGGGGCGTACGATGTCATCATCGGAGGACGCCAGGCAATCGATGGCGATACGGCGCAAGTAGGGCCGCAAGTAGCCGAGAAGTTGGGCTTGGCGCAAATCACCTACGCTGAAGAAATCCTGAATGTAGACGAAGCACAGAAGAAAATCACGGTGAAACGGCACATTGATGGTGGCGTGGAAACGGTAGAAGGTCCGCTTCCTATCGTCATCACGGTCAACGGTTCGGCCGCTCCTTGTCGTCCGCGCAACGCGAAATTGGTACAGAAGTACAAACGCGCCCTGGGCCAACAGGAACGTCCGGCTGAAGTGCCTTATGCCGAGTTGTACGAGAAGCGTCCTTACCTGAATATCCAGGAATGGAGCGTGAAAGATGTAGATGGCGACACGGCGCAATGCGGCCTCTCCGGTTCGCCTACGAAAGTAAAGGCGATACAGAACATCGTCTTCCAAGCTAAGGAGAGCAAGACGCTGACCGGCTCGGATGCGGATGTGGAAAACTTGATTGTCGAACTATTGGCTAATCATACGATTGGCTAAAAAAAGGAGTTAAGTTGTAGGAGTTATTGGGAGTTAAAGGAGTTATAGGAGTTAAGCCGATACTTTTAGTTTATACGGACAGAAACATTCGGCTTTAACTACTCTAACTGCTCTAACAGCTTTAACTACTTACTTCAACTCCTAAATAAAAAACTAAAAAGCAATGAATAACGTATTTGTATATTGCGAACTGGAAGGCACAACCGTAGCCGATGTAAGTTTGGAGCTCCTGACGAAAGGACGCAAGTTGGCAAACGAATTGGGATGCCAACTGGAAGCCATTGTGGCAGGAAGCGGATTGGATGGCGTAGAAAAGCAAGTATTGCCTTATGGTGTAGACAAGGTGCACGTGTTCGACGCGCCGGGATTATTCCCCTATACTACATTGCCCCATGCTTCCATCCTGATTAATCTCTTTAAGGAAGAAAAGCCGCAGATTTGCTTGATGGGCGCGACGGTGATCGGACGCGACCTTGGTCCGCGTGTATCCTCCGCCTTGACCAGCGGATTGACGGCCGATTGTACTTCACTCGAAATCGGTTCGCACGAAGACAAGAAGGCGGGCAAGACGTACGAGAATCTGCTCTACCAAATCCGTCCGGCCTTCGGAGGTAATATCGTCGCTACGATTATCAATCCCGAACATCGCCCGCAGATGGCTACCGTCCGCGAAGGCGTGATGAAGAAAGAGATCCTTGATGCCAAATACCAAGGCGAAGTTATCAAACACGATGTAGCTAAATATGTTCCCGAAACGGACTATGTAGTAAAGGTAATCGACCGCCACGTAGAGAAAGCAAAACATAACCTGAAGGGCGCACCGATCGTGATTGCCGGAGGTTATGGTATGGGATCGAAAGAAGGCTTCGATATGTTGTTTGAACTGGCTAAGGAACTTCACGCTGAAGTAGGAGCCAGCCGCGCCGCCGTGGATGCCGGATTCTGCGAACACGACCGTCAAATCGGACAGACTGGCGTGACCGTCCGCCCGAAACTCTACATTGCCTGCGGTATCTCCGGACAAATCCAGCACATCGCCGGAATGCAAGACGCCGGTATTATTATTTCGGTAAACAACGATCCGAACGCCCCCATCAATACGATTGCCGATTATGTAATCAACGGGACGGTAGAGGAAGTGATTCCGAAGATGATTAAGTATTATAAGAAGAATAGCAAATAAGATGAGCAATTACTATACAGATGTACCGGAACTCAAGTATCACTTGAACAATCCGATGATGGAACGTATCTGCGAACTGAAGGAACGCGGATACCGAGATAAAGAAGAGTTCGACTATGCGCCGCAAGATTATCCCGACGCGATGGACTCGTACGATAAAGTATTGGAAATAACGGGCGAGATTACCGCTGATGTGATTGCCGCCAATGCCGAAGGCGTAGACGAAGAGGGTCCGCATTGTGCCAATGGCCGGGTGGAATATGCTTCGGGAACGAAAGAAAACCTCGATACGATGGTGAAGGCCGGACTGAACGGTATGACGATGCCGCGCCGTTTCGGTGGGTTGAACTTCCCGATTACTCCTTATACGATGTGTGCTGAAATCGTGGCGGCCGCAGATGCAGGCTTTGGTAATATCTGGTCGTTGCAGGATTGTATTGAGACGTTGTATGAGTTTGGAAACGAAGACCAGCATAGCCGCTTTATTCCGCGTATCTGTGCCGGAGAGACGATGTCGATGGACTTGACCGAGCCGGATGCCGGTTCCGACCTCCAGAGTGTGATGCTGAAGGCTACCTATGATGAGGAAAACAATTGCTGGCGCTTGAACGGTGTGAAGCGTTTTATTACCAATGGCGATGCAGATTTGCACCTCGTCCTTGCCCGTTCAGAAGAGGGTACGCACGATGGACGTGGTCTTTCGATGTTCATTTATGATAAACGAGACGGAGGTGTCAACGTACGTCGTATTGAAAATAAATTAGGCATTCATGGTTCGCCTACTTGCGAGTTAGTGTACAAGAATGCCAAGGCGGAGCTTTGTGGTGAGCGTAAGTTGGGCTTGATTAAATATGTCATGGCTTTGATGAATGGCGCCCGCTTAGGTATTGCGGCTCAGTCGGTAGGATTAAGCCAGGCGGCATACAACGAGGCTTTAGCGTATGCCAAAGAGCGTAAGCAATTCGGTAAGGCGATTATCGAATTCCCTGCCGTATATGACATGTTGGCATCTATCAAGGCAAAGCTGGATGCAGGTCGCGCGTTGCTCTATCAAACGGCCCGTTATGTAGATATTTACAAGGCTTTGGATGACATCGCCCGTGAACGCAAGCTGACACCCGAAGAGCGCAAAGAACAGAAGATGTATGCTAAATTGGCAGATAGCTTCACGCCGTTGGCAAAGGGTATGAACTCGGAATATGCCAACCAGAATGCATACGATTGCATCCAAGTACATGGCGGTTCTGGCTTTATGATGGAATATGCTTGCCAGCGCATCTATCGCGATGCCCGCATTACCAGCATCTATGAGGGAACTACTCAGCTTCAGACGGTTGCGGCTATCCGTTATGTGACAAACGGAGCATACGCATCTACGTTGCATGAGTATGAATTGATTCCTTGCTCGCCAGAAATGGAAGGCTTGATGGAGCGTGTAAAAGAGATGACCCGCAAGTTCGAGGCTTGCACGAATGCCGTTAAAGCCGCTCAAAATCAGGAATTACAAGACTTCGTGGCACGCCGGTTGATGGAGATGGCGGCCGTCAACGTCATGTCTCATCTCTTGATTCAAGATGCAACCCGTGCACCGGAGTTATTTGCCAAGTCAGCTCACGTTTATGTGAACTATGCCGAAGCAGAAGTAGAGAAGCATTTCAACTTCATTCGTAAGTTTGAAGCTGACGAATTGGCGGATTATCGAAAATAATGTCTTCTATCGACTCGGTTTGGCTTGGTTTTTGTGAAGACTCAAGCAGAAACAATAAGAATTTAAAAAGAGGAAAGAATTATGACATTAAGTACTAAATTATCAGAAGCGTTCAACGCGCAGGTAAATGCCGAAATGTGGTCGGCTAATTTGTATCTTTCGATGGCCGTTTATTTCAAGAAAGAGGCCTTGAATGGTTTTGCCAGCTGGATGGAAAAGCAGGCAGAAGAGGAATTGGAACATGCCCGCAAGATGATTAATTTTGCAATCGAACGGGGTGGTGATGTGGCTATCGGACAGGTGAATGTCGTCCCGACGGCATGGGGTTCGCCCGTAGAAGTGTTCGAACATGTGTACAATCATGAAAAGCATGTGTCTGAATTGATTGACAATATGTTGAATATCGCCGAGGAAGACAAAGACCATGCAGCCCGTGCTTTCTTGTTCGACTTCGTTCGTGAACAGGTAGAAGAAGAGGCAACCGCTAAAGGCATCTTGGACGACTTGAAAAACTATGGCGACCATCATTATGGCATTATCGACCATAAGTTGGGTAAACGTGAGTAAAATCAAGTGATTAGGTTATTATTGAAAAGGATATGCCGCATAGGTGTATCCTTTTTTTATGGACTTTTTAGAAGTTGATAGGCATGTTTCTGGAAAAATATAGTTATATTTGTCCGGATTTATAACTACAAGATTTCGGATTTATAACTATAGATATCATGAAAAGGAAAGTATTGCTTTGCACCCTTGCTTTAGCCGGTCTGACGGCTTTTGCACAACAAAATGAATGGCAAGACGCGAATGTGAATGCCATCAACCGCGCCCCGATGCATACGAACTACTTCGCTTTCGAAACGGAGGAGGCTGCCCTGAAAGGTTGCCGCTTGGCATCGGACAATTACCTGACACTGAATGGAACATGGAAGTTCAATTGGGTGAAGGATGCCGACCAGCGTCCGACGGATTTCTACCGTATGGATTTCAACGACCGGGGTTGGGACGACATGCAAGTGCCTGGTATTTGGGAAATAAATGGCTATGGCGACCCGATTTACGTGAATGTCGGTTTCCCTTGGAGAAGCCAGTATAAGAACAATCCGCCTTACGTGCCTACGGTGAACAACCATGTGGGGACCTATCGGAAAGTGATAGAGATTCCGGCCGATTGGAAGGGGCGTAAGATTTTTGCCCATTTCGGGTCGGTGACATCGAACATGTACCTGTATGTGAATGGTAAGTTCGTGGGCTATAGCGAGGATAGCAAGTTGGAAGCTGAGTTTGATTTGACGAAATACCTCAAGCCGGGTAAAAATTTGATTGCCTTCCAGGTATTCCGTTGGTGCGATGGAACTTATCTGGAAGACCAGGATTTCTTCCGCTATGCAGGCGTGGGGCGTGATTGCTATTTATATGCCCGCCATGCGGATCATATCCAAGACATCCGCATTACGCCCGATTTGGATGCCCAGTATAAAGATGGTACGTTGCAGATAGCCATCGAGATGGCCGGCAAAGGAACGGCGGATATGAAATTGCTCGATAAAGCGGGGAAAGAGGTAGCTACGGCGCAGGTAAATGGTTCGGGTACGGCTACGATGAGTGTTGCCAATCCGTTGAAATGGAGTGCCGAAGCTCCCAACCTTTATACCTTGGTGGTCAATTTGGAAAAGGGTGGGAAGGTGATTGAATCCCTCACCCAAAAGGTCGGCTTCCGCAAGATTGAACTTAAAGGCGGGCAAGTGCTGGTAAACGGGCAACCGGTTCTCTTTAAAGGTGCGAACCGTCATGAAATGGATCCGGACGGTGGTTATGTGGTATCCAAAGAGCGGATGCTGCAAGACATCAAGCGGATGAAGGAGCTTAACATCAATGCTGTCCGTACGTGCCATTATCCGGATGATAATCTTTGGTATGATTTGTGCGACGAGTATGGACTTTATGTCGTGGCGGAGGCGAACGTGGAATCGCACGGCATGGGTTATGGCGAAGAGACATTGGCCAAGAATCCGCTCTATGCCAAGGCGCATTTGGAACGTAATCAGCGCAATGTGCAACGCGGATATAATCATCCCTCTATTATTTTCTGGTCGTTAGGTAATGAGGCAGGGTTTGGTCCGAACTTCGAGGCTTGCTATAAATGGATTAAAGCAGAAGACCAGACACGCCCCGTCCAATATGAACAGGCTGGTACTAACGAGTTTACCGATATTTATTGCCCGATGTACCGCAATTATGAAGATTGCGAAGAATATGCCAAGGGCGATATCGACAAACCATTGATTCAATGTGAATACGCCCATGCGATGGGTAATTCCCAAGGCGGCTTCAAAGAGTATTGGGATTTGGTACGTAAATATCCGAAATACCAAGGCGGTTTCATTTGGGACTTTGTCGACCAGGCCGTGCGTTGGCATACGAAGGATGGAAAAGAGTTCTATGGTTATGGCGGTGATTTCAACCCGTATGATGCATCGGATAATAATTTCAATAATAACGGTTTGATTGGACCGGATCGCGTGCCGAACCCTCATGCCTACGAAGTGGCTTATTTCTATCAGAATATTTGGGTCAATCCGGTGGATATGCAAAAGGGAGAAATCAGTATCTACAATGAGAATTTCTTCCGGGATTTGAGCGGATATTATGCGGAATGGAAATTATTGGTAGAGGGTGAAGCGGTTCAATCCGGTATCCTGACCGATTTGAAAGTCGCTCCGCAACAGACCGTCAATCAGAAACTCAATTATTCGCTCGATGGCATTTGCCCGGAGAAGGAAGTTTTGTTGAATATCGAGTTCAAATTAAAGAACGGAGAAATGTTGCTTCCGGCCGGACAGACGGTGGCCAGACAACAATTGGCGATACGCGATTATAAGGCACCGGAAAATCTCTTGGCAGAACCTGCGATTGCGCACGACGAGACGCCATCGCCCATAGTCGAGGATAACGACCTTTTCTATTTGATTGTGAAAGGCGAGAACTTCCAAATCGATTTCAAACGCCGGGATGGATTCTTGAGTTTATATGAGGTAAATGGCATGTCCATCTTGCATGAAGGCGCCCAATTGCGGCCGAACTTCTGGCGTGCTCCGACCGACAACGACATGGGTGCCGGCTTGCAACAGAAGTATGTGGTGTGGAAAAATTCGAAACTGGAATTGAAGAGCCTGGAACATGCGACGGAAAATGGCATGGTCGTGGTGAAAGCCCAATATGATATGCCGGAAGTTTCAGCCAAGTTGGCCTTGACTTACCGCATCAATAAGGAAGGTGCTATCGAAGTAACGCAAAGCATGACGGCCGATAAGAATGCGAAAGTCTCCAATATGTTCCGTTTCGGTATGCGTACGGAGTTGAACAAAGACATGTCTTATATCCAGTATTACGGACGGGGTCCGATCGAAAATTATGCCGACCGCAACCATTCGGAGTTTATTGGCAAGTATCAGCAAACGGTAGACGAACAGTTCTATTCTTATATCCGTCCGCAGGAAACAGGTAATAAAACGGATATACGCTGGTGGAATCAGACAACTCGGGGTGGAAATGGCATCCAATTCGTAGGAGCTGAACCTTTCTCGGCAAGTGCTTTGCATTATACGATCGAGTCGTTAGACGACGGTTGGGAGAAAGACCAGCGTCATTCCGAGTTGGTTCCGCAAACAGACTATGTGAATATGTGCATCGACAAGGTGCAGTCTGGTTTGGGTTGCGTCAATAGCTGGGGAACATTGCCATTAGAGAAATATCAGTTGCCGTATCAGGATTATACGTTTACATTTGTAATTAAGCCGATACAGCATCAACTCTAATTCATTTGCAATACATGAAAAGGGCACGGGGCGATGGGTAATTCCATGTCCCGTGCTTTATTTTTAGTTTATGTGAAGTCATGGTTTGCTTTCATCTTCTTTCCATAATTTTCTCAACGACGGTGTTTGCCAGTGTGCTACGCAAGGCTATCTCCACTTTTTCTATCTTGTTGGAATGCTCATAGTTATGTTATAAAATAAAACGACCCCCGATTTGAGCATCGTTGAGAGGCTTGGGGGTTCTAGTGTCGCAAAGGTACGACTTAATTTTAATACCCGCAAGATTTTCTGTAAAAATGATGCTCGAAAAAGGAAGGACGTCCACAGGAGACAATCGGGATCGGGCGCCCTTCCCATTCTTCATTCAAACCAGGTTCAATTCGAATGGCGCGATGAGGGTGAGCGGTTCTTCACGCGTTCCGCCGGGGCTGTAGTAGGTCTCGATTTCGAGCGTGTACTTTCCTTCGGCCAGGTCGATGGGGATGGTGAAGATGACGAGGTCTTCCGTGTTGGTCGAGATGTTCTCCACCGGACTGGGCGTATCCAACTGGCTCCGAAGCGTCAGTTTCCCGAGGCTTTCGCCATCGGCGCCCAATATCAGGATACCGTTACCCTTCAGGATATACTCGCCGCCGCGCGTCGCGTGTCGTTCTCGATGCCCGTCGTGCCATCGCGTCCGCTGGTGATGGCTTGCTCTTCCTCAGGAAGTTGCGTCTCATCGCTATCCCGTCCGAGCCATTCCATAAAGACCACGCCGCTGTCGGGGATGAGCGAACGGTTGTAGCCGCCGCTCATGTTGCGCGCCCGGTCGGGGGTGAACTGCACGCGCAGGCCGGTGATTTGGTCGCTGCTCACCTCTTCTTTGGTGGCAACACCTTTGCCGGCCGAGACGGTCGTGTAACGGAACCAACCGATGCCTTCCAGGTGGACGGCGCGGCTTTCTTTCATAAAATCGGCCATCACGTCGGACAAGGCCCGGATGACGGCGTGCGTATCGGCAGGCGCCACGGTCGATTCGCGGGCGATGCGCTCCGCCAATTCCTGTGTCTCGACCGGTACGCCAATCGTCACGCTGCGGGGATACCACAGCTTGTTGATGGCTTGTTGTACTCTTTTCCAGAATATCATAGCTTCAATAATTTTAAGTTTTAATCCATTTGTTAGACATCCTGCTATGCCGTCTGTCCCCCACGGACGCCTCGTTTGTCCCCGACGAGGGTCTCGTTTATCCCCCACGACCCCGTCATTTGTCCCCTACGAGGTGCCCGTTTGTCCCCGATGGCAACTATCTGATTCTCAGATAGCCTTTGTGTATGTTCTGCAAAACGAATTAAAATCAAGTTAAACATATATTTGTTAAATAGTAAGAATTTCGTTTGCGTTATTTATTTGTTATTCCTCATTCATATCCCTCACCTCCACCAGTTCCAGCTCGCAGTCCGATGTATCGGCGGAACGAGTGGATGTATTGTTTACCGTGAGGTTGAAAGTGTAGGCGTTCCCAGCAGAAAGGCTACCCTCCACTCCGAGGTTTCGGGGAAGATAGACCCATTTCTCGGTATTGTCTTCACCCACCTTTACCCTCATAAATGGAAGATAGCCAATGTCGTCATTATAATTGTACGCTGAAACGATGGCAGTATAGGCATTGTTGGTTACCAACGGGTTTACTGCCAAATAAGAATCAACTCTAGAAGCGCCTGTAGGATAATTAGGTGTGTATGAGAAAAATCTTACTTCATTGATGGTTTCGGATGAAGTGATTATTACAGTGACTTTGGCGAGCCTGTGCTGTAATGTCAAGTCTATCGAGGAACCGCCAATCGTTATTTGTCCCGACGTCATCCAATCATTTTGGGCGAGTTTGTCAATTGAACTTTGATCGACGGTGCCATCCAACCAAATAGATATCCCAGTGTTATTAATAGTTTCGACTTGATTGTTATGCTGAAACGAAAACTTTGATGCAGAAGCTGTGGATGGCCACCATGCCTCCGCTGTGGCAGGCAATGTTATTGTACCAATTTCGGGTGATGGGCTCCAAGTGTTGGAACCATACGTTAATGTATATTCAGTGGCAGTTCCACCATAAGGCGTAATGCTCATCTTTATCTGGTCATTATTCTGCCACGCCCAATCGTTTTCGTCCGTAGCCGCACGGGTAATGTTTACCTGTACAGGCTGTTTTTCCTCGCTTTGCAGCAGTTCGTCGCCTTCGCTGTTACACGCCGCGAAGAGAGGCAGCAGGGCAGCCAGTGCAAAGCTTTGTATCCAATTCCAATGTCTTGTCTTCATATTCTTTAGTTTATTAGTTACTAAGTTAATGTTCTGACAAGGTGGAAAACAAGCGTCCCGTCCTCCTCCACGGTGGGGAGAAGGGCGGGACGAATGGGGAGGGGATATGTAGTATCGAGCTTTTCAGAATGTGGTTATCGAAAATTTCGACAACCTCGTCCTGCTGGTTTTAAGGTCGAAATTTTCGACCTTAAAGCATCCCATTCAATGGGCATTGCTCAAATCTTTCAACGTCTGTTCGTTCCATTGTCCGGACTGCCATAGTTTTTCCATTTCTTCGTCAGCCCGTCGGGCATAAAACTCGGATACGGCATGTTTCAGCGCGTTCAGTTCCTCATCGCTTCGTATGTTTGCCATGATGTCAAGCATCTCCAGCTGTGCCTTGTTGAATATAGTTCTTTCCATAATTCGTTTTATTTCAATTTGCCACAGGGCAAATTTACGAAATATCTCCGAAACTTGTATATGTTTCCCTCTATCTTTCGTCTCGTTTGTTTCCCAATCTTGTCAAAGAACGCTTGTTATCAATTTCTTTCGTTTATGTCCTGACAAGGTTGGGAAACAAACGTCCCGTCCTCCTCCATGGTGTGGAGAAGGGCGGGACGGGAAACTTGCGGTGTGTACCGCTGCTTACAGCAATGCCGCGTACTTCCGTATTTGGGCAAGCCGTT
>CALUZR010000046.1 GCA_944325335.1 uncultured Parabacteroides sp.
TTTTGCATCATCAAAGTAAAACAACAAATAAATACAGTTATGACAAACGAAGATTACATGAATGAAGAATTAGAGGCATTGGCAGCAATGACGGAAGAAGAAGCCTGCCGGGTTTATAACGTGGATTTTAAGGCTGAGGCTGAAATCTACATTCGTGAATGGTGGTTGTACATAGCATAAAACTAAAAGATATGATGAAAAAGTTATTTAGAAGCCAAATG
This sequence comes from uncultured Parabacteroides sp., assembly GCA_944325335.1. Taxonomy (GTDB): domain Bacteria; phylum Bacteroidota; class Bacteroidia; order Bacteroidales; family Tannerellaceae; genus Parabacteroides. The sequence continues at coordinate 222 of CALUZR010000046.1, forward strand.
CGGCAAGTTATGACCGACGCATGGAAAATGTATCGGATTACAGGAGAAAGTTTCTCAGAGAGCCTCAAACGGGCTTGGATGCTTTTAAAACTGAAAGCACAGATGAAGCAAAGAACCGTTCAATTCTTCTATCAGAAGATAAACGGTGAAATCAGGCAGGCGTTCGGGACATTGAAAGATGAGGTGGTAAGTTCTATCGTCAAAGGGAACGGACGCAAACCCAGCGATAACCTGTTCACTTACTTCGACACGGAAAGGAACGAGTTTAGATCATTCAAGAAGTTTAATTTAATCAAGATAGGATAATTAACCGGTGGGATGTAGCAAAAAGCGACACCCCTTACCCATAAAAAATATTGATATGGAAAGAAGAATTGAAAATGCAAAGAACATCAAGTTGTCTGAAAGAACAAAGCAAATTCTTGTAGCGTTGGCCACCTTTAATGAATCATTCTGGGAGGTCTGCGAATTATTAACCGAAAAAAGCAACGACGAAAGGACGCAGAATGCATTTGATAATGTTGCGGAAAAAGAGCAGGAAAAGGCGAGAGAATATGAATCCAAAGTTTTCATCGAAATGGAAAATCTGATAAAAGAAAAGATGTTCCAGACCTTTTTTGAGACGGAATACAAGGAAATATAAGCAATAATGATATGATATTACACTTAGAAGAAGTAACGAATGTAGAGATAAAAGGTAATGACGTTGTGGTAGAAATAACTTTATTCTCTGCCATACTTCACAAACCTATATCGAAACGGGTTTTATCTATCAGCAAAATCGAGTTAGGTATATTACTTGATTGTGTGAAAGCACTAAGAATTAAATAATGAAATAATACAAATTCATGGAAAAAGAATTGATAGATAACATGTGTATTGACAATGTGCAAAATATTCAGATAAGTGAAGAAACAAAAGTTTTGATGCTTTGTCGGGCAAGGTTAAGCAGCGTCTTTAATACAGTAGAAAAGACCTATCGCAAAGATGTAGATAACATTTTCGAGGAATTTACCGATAAGTTTGATGAGTTCGACCATAAGCTGATGGAAGTCATAAGTACTTATGTAGAGGTAACATCTTTAAGCAGTAACTATACTCAAATGTAAGCAATGCCCGAAGCTGTAAGAGGGCATAAAATAATAGCAATATGGAAGAAGACAGAGTTCTAACGATGGCAAAGAGCGCACTAAAGTTGGCAAACATCATCCGATATGAGAACGGACACGAAATAATAGATGTGAGCCTGTTGCGTACAATTCCAGATGGCGAATTAATGAGATTTCGCAATGTGGGTAAAACCACGATTGCAAAAATACAGGAAATAAGAAAGTCGCTCGACTGGATGTAATGTTTATCCCTGCAGACCGGAACGACCGGACATTGCGGAGCGAGACCGCAGCAGGGAACAAGATGCACACTTAGCCGGTAATCATAACCGGAGGTGAAGATACAGGATATAAGCAGATGCAGACGATCGTCTGTTGAGAGCGGTCTTTTCGATTGCATAGGGTCTACATGGGTGAAGATATGTTCTTTTAAATAGGCTTTCAGTAGCACCAGCCCGACCCTGCACGGTCTTAGAGCCTACCCTTTGATGGGATGCGGGGAACTATTGCATAATCAAAAATAATTCGTACCTTTGCGTCGAAAGATAGCGATTCTTGAAAGAAAAGTCTTTCATTTTTGTTACCAGTTTGTTGCCCGCAAATAAAAACAAAGTCGCTATCTTTTGAACTTCAATACGTTAGAAATTCTTGGGGCTGACCGGTTTTGACAGCGGGTAGAAGTGGTTTGTAAGCATGTAGTGCGTGGTCGGCTTGCACTTTAATCTCAGACGGCGAACAATTAACTGGCGAAAACAACTACGCTCTCGCTGCTTAATCGAAGCATAGTAGATTAGAGCTTAATCCCTGCCAAAGTGGCGGGGACGAGACATCACCCGGATGCTGTGGCTCCGAAGCGTTCCGAACAGGTGGTGCAGCAATATCGGAGATAGCCTGACGCACGCCTCGGGCGGCTGGCGAAATCTTTAGAGGATAAGGTGCAAGTGGGTGGCTTCGGTCTTGCTTGCTCCCGACAATCGAAGGCGAAGATAAACATGTAGAAAGCAGATTAGTTCCTCGTTTGGACGAGAGTTCGAATCTCTCCAGCTCCACCGGAAAAGGGGGTGTGTCTGAAACGGCACATCCCCTTTTTGTGCGATTCTGCGGTTAAACCTGGATAAAATTCCTTTTGGGCAAGTCATTCCTTTTTCGTACTTTTGCAAGCATAAATTCCAAGCCATGCGAAAGGTTCATTTAATATCAATCACGGATCCGCTTATGCTGGAACTGGCTTTGGCCATCCAGGAAAAAGGATATGAGGTCAGCGTTTCGGGGGCGGATCTCCCGGATGCGTTGTTAGGGGAGTTGCATAGTCGGGGGCTTGCGTGTTATGGAAATGGTTGGTTTCCGGACCGGTTGACGAAAGATACCTATTCGGTCGTGTTGGGCCGTCAGGTACAAGCTGATAACCCGGAGTTGCAACGGGCCCGCGAATTAGGCTTACTGACGCTTTCGGTGCCCGAGTTCATTTACCAGCGGACGAAGTCGAAGACGCGTGTGGTCGTAGCGGGGAGCCGAGGGCGAAGGGCTATTCTGGCGATGATTATGGCTGCCTTGAAGCATCAGAAGTATGCGTTCGATTATGCCTTGACCAGCGAAGTGCCGCTCCTCGGTACGCATTTGCATTTCAGCTACGAATCGCGGATTGCGTTGATAGAAGGCGACGAGCATGTGACCTCCTTGCTGGAAAAGCGTTCGCAATTGGAGTTTTACCGTCCGCATATTGCCGTGATGACGAATCTGACGTGGGATTCCTCGCACGACCATGCTTCGCCTGAAGCCTATATGAAGATGTACCGCTGCTTCTCGACTTCGATCGAGCGGGAAGGTAAACTGCTTTATTATGGTGGAGACCCGACCATCGGCGAACTGGTACAAGGCATCCGGACAGACATTACGGCGATTCCCTTTGAGGAGCATCCGACCGTGTGCCGCGACGGGCAAACCTTCCTCCAAACGCGCTACGGAGATTACCCGATACGCGTGTTGAACCGTTATTTCCTGGTCAACGTGAATGCCGCCCGGTTGGCTTGTAGGCAATTAGGCATAAAAGATTCCGACTTTTATCAATCTGTATCTGATTTTACATTATCCTTATGATTATAGCACGTCAGAAAAGAAAAGAAAATATATGCGAGTACTTGCTCTACATGTGGCAAGTCGAGGATTTGATTCGCGCCAATCATTTCGATATGGAGGAAATCCGCCGAAATGTCCTTTCGCGCTATCAACAGCCCGAAGAGACGATGCGCGAAATCGAGCAATGGTATGAAGAACTCATCGAAATGATGCGTAGCGAAGGCGTCAAAGAGGCCGGGCATATCCAGTTGAACAAGAATGTGATCATCGCCCTGACCGATTTGCATCTCCGCCTCTTGAAGTCGCCCCGCGAGATGGTTTATGGCGCGGCTTATTATAAGACGCTTCCCTATATCGTCCAACTTCGGGCGAAATCGGGTGGGGCGGACGTGCCTGAATTGGAAACCTGCTTTACGGCAGTCTATGGTTATTTGGTATTACGCATGAAAGGAAAGGAAGTGAGCTCCGAAACGCTGGAAGGCATCCAGCAAATCAGTTCCTTCTTAGCGCTTTTAGCGGCAAAATACCGAGATGATATGGAAGGAAAACTTGAATTAGAAGATGAATAGCTATGAAAACCGTATTGGTATTAGGAGCTAAAGGGCAATTAGGACGCTCGCTCCAAGCAATCGCACCGGCGCATCCCGGCTTTCAGTTCCTCTTTTGGGATAAGGAAGAGTTCAATATAACGCATTATTCGGACTGGGATACGCTTTTCTATGTGCAGAAGAAGTATAAGATAGATTGGATTGTCAATTGTGCGGCTTATACGAATGTAGAGAAGGCCGAAACGGAACGTGAGGAATGCGAAGAGCTGAATGTGAAAGCGGTCCGCATGATGAGCGATTTCTCGCATCAGTTCGGTTTTAAAGTACTTCACGTGTCGACCGACTTCGTGTTTGATGGGGAGCATTTCCTGCCTTATACGGAAGATGATCCGATTCGTCCGCTTTCGTGGTATGGCCAGACAAAGGCGACGGGTGATTACCAGGTGTTGCTTCGTTCGATGGAGGCCGTCGTTTTGCGTACTTCGTGGCTTTACTCCGAGTATGGGAACAACTTCGTCAAGACGATGTTGCGCCTCGGTGCTGAACGGGAAGAACTAAAGGTCGTATGCGACCAAGTCGGTACGCCGACGTATGCGGGCGACTTGGCTTTCGCGATCCTGGAAATATTGGAGAGCGACTTGCGTGGCGAGCTGAAGGCAGGGCTTTATCATTATTCGAACGAAGGCGTGTGTAGTTGGTACGACTTTGCGCATGAAGTGATTCGTCAGGCTGGCTTGCCGGCAAAAGTGCTTCCGATCGAAACGGGTGAATATCCGGCTGTGGCGTCCCGTCCGTGGTATAGCGTCTTGAACAAGAAGAAAATCAAACAAGCATACGGTTTGCAGATTCCGCATTGGACGGACAGCCTTCGTACTTGCTTGGCGAATATGGGAATAATTAACAATTAATAATTTAGTAATTAATAGTTGACAGTTGGACAATTTATGCTTGTAAACCTCTGCGTTTAATTAAGTAATTTGAAAGAAAGATATGGGTCAATTTTCAGAAGAAATTAAGAGAAGAAGAACATTTGCAATTATTAGTCACCCGGATGCGGGTAAAACGACACTGACGGAGAAGCTGTTGCTCTTCGGTGGCGCTATTCACGTGGCTGGTGCCGTTAAGTCGAACAAGATAAAGAAGACGGCCACGTCGGACTGGATGGAAATCGAAAAGCAACGTGGTATATCGGTAGCGACTTCGGTCATGGCGTTCGATTATGCCGGACATAAGATTAACATCCTCGATACGCCGGGTCACCAAGACTTTGCCGAAGATACGTTCCGCACGCTTACGGCGGTGGACAGTGTGATTATCGTGATCGATATCGCGAAGGGCGTCGAGGCGCAAACCCGCAAGCTGATGGAAGTTTGCCGGATGCGCAAGACACCGGTGATTGTGTTCGTCAACAAACTCGACCGTGACGGAAAAGATCCGTTCGATTTGCTGGACGAAATCGAAGAGGAGTTGCATATCAAGGTGCGCCCGCTGAGTTGGCCTATCGATATGGGACAACGTTTCCGCGGTGTATATAATATATATGAAAAGAAGCTGAACCTGTATACGCCGAGCAAGCAGTATGTGACGGAGAATGTGGAGTTCAAAGATATCAACAGTCCGGAGTTGGAGAACTACATCGATCCGTCGCAAGCCGAGAAGCTTCGTGCGGATCTGGAACTGGTCGAGGGCGTTTATCCGGATTTTGACGTGAATACTTACCTGGCGGGCGATATTGCCCCGGTGTTCTTTGGCTCGGCGTTGAATAACTTTGGGGTGAAAGAGTTGCTCGATTGCTTTATCCAGATCGCCCCTTCGCCTCGTCCGGTGCAAGCCGTAGAGCGCGTGGTCGACCCGGAAGAGGAGGCATTCACAGGCTTTGTATTTAAAATCCATGCGAATATGGACCCGAACCATCGGAGTTGTATTGCTTTCGTCAAGATCTGTTCGGGCAAGTTCGAGCGGAATGTGAACTACAAGCATGTCCGTTTCGGGAAGATGATGCGCTTCAGCAGTCCGACTGCCTTCATGGCACAGAAGAAGGAAGTGGTCGATGAGGCGTATGCCGGCGATATTGTGGGCTTGCCCGATACGGGAAACTTCAAGATCGGTGATACGCTGACCGCTGGTGAAGAGCTTCACTTCAAAGGATTACCCAGTTTCTCGCCGGAGATGTTCAAGTATATTGAGAATGCCGACCCGATGAAGGCAAAGCAGCTGAACAAAGGCATCGAGCAGTTGATGGATGAAGGTGTCGCTCAGTTGTTCGTCAATCAGTTCAATGGAAGGAAGATTATTGGCACGGTGGGGCAGTTGCAGTTCGAGGTCATCCAATATCGCCTCTTGCATGAATATGGCGCGCAATGCCGATGGGAACCATTGAGTCTCTATAAAGCTTGTTGGATTGAAAGCGATAATCCTACGGCGTTGGAGAATTTCAAGAAGCGGAAGGCGCAATACATGGCGCTCGATAAGGAAGGACGAGACGTCTATTTAGCCGATTCGGGTTATGTGTTGATGATGGCGCAGCAGGATTTCCCGGATATCAAGTTCCATTTTACATCGGAGTTTTAATTAAATGAAGAAGTAAGAATGAAGAATGAAGAATTGAAAAAGGCATTTGGGTGGCTAATTCTCTTTTTCTGCTTTATTAGTTGCCAGCAACCCAAGCAGTATTATGCGTATAACGGGCAATTGCATACGCCTTTCCATATTAAATATGAGTATAACAAGCCGCTCGACGAGGAAATCAAGGCCGAACTGGACCGCTTCTATCGGTTGTTTAATGTCTTCGATTCGACTTCGGTTCTTTCGCAAATCAACCGGAACGAATTGGAGGTAGTTGAGGATTCTACGTTGCTCACAGCGTTGCATACGGCCTTGACGCTTTCGGCTTATACGAATGGGGCTTACGATATTACGGCGGCTCCGCTTATCAACTTGTGGGGCTTCGGTTTTAGCAAGCAGGATAGCGTTACGCCGGCGCATATTGATAGCATCCAGCAATTCGTGGGTTATCGGAAATTGCATTTGGCCGGAAATCATATCCAAAAGGACGATGCACGGATGTCGTTGAATTGTTCTTCGTTAGCGGATGGAACCGTGTGCGACATGATTGCCGATTTATTCGACCGCCATGGCATTTCAAACTACATGGTCGAGTTCGGAGGGGAAATCGTCTCGAAAGGTATTAACCAACGGGGCGAATATTGGCGCCTGGGCATTACGCGTCCGACGGATGATGCTTCCGGATTGAACCAAACGCTTCAGGCAACGATCCACCTCAAAGGTACACGTCGCGGCATGGCTACGTCGGGTAATTACCGGAATTTCTACCTGAAAGAGGGAAAGAAATATGCCCATACGATTGATCCTCGTGCCGGTACTCCCATTCAACGGGATGTGTTGAGCGCGACGGTTATTGCACCGACGGGGCAATTGGCGGATGCGTGTGCGACGGCCTGCATGGTGTTGGGTTCAGATAGTGCGGCGGTATTGAAGCAACGTCTTCCGGAGATCGAATATTTCCTGATCTGTTCGGGCGATTCGGCCGAGTATAAATATGTAGAGTCCGAAGGGTTTAAAGATTATTTAATCCAACTGAAGGAATAAAACCGAAAGGCGACAGGTGGAACACTCAGGGGTTGAAAAAAGTAGCAGACTATATTTAAAAATGTTGTTCCTGCGTGCCCACCTGTGCCCTCTTTATTTTACTATCCAATCGTTATCATTTCGTAGCGTTTGCTTCCGAGGCCGATTTGCTCGGCGTAATCGACTGTGTGCCGTCCGTGGAGTTGGTTAATGCGGTCGACGAGTGGTTGGTTATTGTTTCCTTCCGTCGGTTGGATGGCATAAATCAAATCAAGACAGGCATTATCGAGCGCGACGGGGTCGGTCGATGCCAAGATGCCCATATCTTGTATTTCCGGCTCATGCGGATGCGCGTCGCAATCGCAATCGATCGAGATATTATTCATGACGTTGATGTAGAGAATCTTCTCCCCGAAATAGTCGGCCACGGCTTGGGCTGCGGCGGCCATCGATTCGAGAAAAGCATCTTGTTCGGGCAAATTGCTCCAAAGCTCAGAAGGAAGTTCCGTCTTGCCCGCCGTATGGATGTAGGCTTTCCCATGTGCCGAGGCGACGCCAATCGACTGGTTCTTCAATACGCCACCGAATCCGCCCATGGCATGTCCTTTGAAATGGGCCAGGTTGATCATGAAATCATAATTCCGCAAGTGCTTCCCGACGAGGTTATATTGCAGGTGTTTCTTATCGCGCACCTCGAGCTTCATATCGCCTTCGGCATCCATAATGTCCACATCCGCAATATCGAAGAAGCCATGCTCGCGAGCGGCCTTGAGGTGTTCTTCCGTAGTCGAGCGACGGCCTTCATAGGCGGTATTGCACTCGACGATCGTCCCCTTTACCTCCTTTACCAAATCTTTTATCAAAGCAGGTTGCAGGAAGTTATGCCCGCCCGGTTCGCCGGTCGATATCTTCACGGCCACGCGTCCTGAGGCTTTTCGCCCCAAAGCTTCGTAGATACGCACCAAGCTGGCGGGCGAGATTTCCTTCGTCATATATACTTTCGACGCTTTGGCCACGCTCATCCCTTGCGTGGCGTCAATCTTGGCGCAAGCCGGCATCTCTTTCAGCATGGCAACAGAAGCCAAGGCTGCAATCGAAGACTTCATCCAAGCCCTGCGTGTCATTTTCTTTTCCATAAGCCATATCGTTTATTTATATTCTTATTCATGCTGCAAAATTAGAGGGAAGAAGGCAATGGGGCACTACCTATATTACGGTTCCTATTACCCATATTACGGATGAAGGCGCATCTCCTTCCCGACAAAACCGGTTTACTTCCCAGGGAAAATCCATTCTCTCCGAGGAAAAACTTGGAAACCTCCGAGCAAAACTTTATCTTTAGGCTAAAGATATATATCTGCAGCCTAAAGATACGTATCTGCAACTTAAAGATATGTATCTTTAGCCTAAAGATAGAACTTTTCCCGTATGTATTGAACTTTTTGTCCGTCTCCCTTTTGTTTTTCCTCCCTAAGGTTTATTTTTTATTAATATTCTATTAAAAATTTGCCAAGTGTCGATTTTTTCGTATATTGCCGCCGAAAAACATAAAGGCTCATTGATTTATGACAAAAGAAAAGTTTGACATAGAATATGGATTCGGCAAAGTGTCGCTTAATAGCCTTTGGAATCAGCTAACCACTCCGAACGGACTGGCCGCATGGTTTGCCGAAAAAGTGACGGTAACGAACCGCACGCTGTATACATTCCGGTGGGATAAAGACATGCAGCAGGCGAGGGTCGTATTGCTCAAGCCCGACGAGCGCATCCGCTACCGTTGGGAAGACGAGACAGACCCGGTAGCTTACTTCGAGTTCTCGATCCATAGGTTGGAATTAAGCGGGACGACCGCCCTTCAGATAACCGATTTCGCCGAACCGGGCGAGAAGCAAGACGCGATTGATTTGTGGGATCATCAAGTCGATACCTTGCGGCGTAGCCTCGGTATTTAGGTAGTTTTACATATAAAAAAGAGGAAATTATCGTTTTTTACACTACTTTTGCCCCACAATAAGAAGGCAATGTTTAGAATAAAACGATTATATACATTCATGCTGCAGACGTTTCTGCCGCTTTTCTTGATGACTTTCGGGATATGCCTTTTCATCGTATTGATGCAATTCTTGTGGCGTTCGATCGACGATATGGTGGGCAAGGGACTGAGTATCCCCGTCTTAGCAGAGATGTTCATGTATGCGGCGTTGTTCTTGGTGCCGATGGCGCTTCCGCTGGCTATCCTGTTGGCTTCGCTGATGACGTTTGGCAATTTGGGCGAGCGGTTGGAGCTTTTGGCGATGAAATCGGCGGGCGTTTCGTTGATACACATCATGCGTCCGCTTATCGTTACCATTGGTATGATTTCCGTCGGGGCGTTTTTCTTCCAAAACAATGTGATGCCGGTGGTGCAAGTGAAGCTTTACACCTTGCTTTATTCCATTCGGCAGAAGTCGCCTGAGCTGGATATACCTGAAGGCGTTTTCTATAAAGAGATTACGGGGTTTAATGTCTATGTGAAAGAGAAGGCGAAAGACGGCTTATTGAAGGACATGATGATTTACGATTACTCGGAAGGCTTCAACAACGCCCGGGTCATCGTGGCCGATTCGGGACGTTTGAAGACGTCGGAAGATAAGCTTTACCTCATCCTCTCTTTGTTTAATGGCGAATCGTTCGAGAACTTAAAGCAACAATCGCAAAAGACGCGGACGAAGGCGGCCGTCCCTTATCGGCGTGAGTCCTTTGCCACGAAAGATATTCTGATCGAGTTTGATACAAACTTCCGCCGGGGCGACGAATCGTTTATGGAGAACCAATACGTGGGAAAGAACTTGCACGATTTGCAAACCTCGATTGATTCGATGACGCTTCGCCTGGATAGCGTCAAAAACGAAAATGCAAAGATAGTCATGCGCCAATCCTATCGGCAGGAATTTGTCCAACGGGAAAAAGTAGATGGGAAGTCGCAAGCCGTCAACAAGATCGATTCATTGGCTCCCTTGGCGGAAAAGATCACCTTAAACTTCGACAGCCTCTACCAAGCCCTTTCGCCCGGCGAACAATCATCTATCCTGACGAAAGCGAAAGGGAACATCGATAATACGCGGGCCGAACTGGTCTTCAAAGCCTCGAGCTTAGGCGATGAAGCCTATAAGGTACGACGCCACCTGACGGAATGGCACAAGAAGTTCACCCTTTCGTTCGCGTGCCTGGTGTTCTTCTTCATTGGCGCGCCGCTCGGGGCGATTATCCGCAAAGGAGGATTAGGGATGCCGGTGGTGATATCCGTCTTCCTCTTCATCTTCTATTACATTATAGATAATATCGGTTTCAAGATGGCGCGCGACGGGATTTGGCCGGCTTGGGAAGGGATGTGGCTCAGCTCGGCGGTATTGACGCCGCTCGGCATCTTCCTGACGTATAAAGCCGTCAACGACTCGGTAATCCTGAATGCCGATACCTATTTGAACGCCTTGAAGAACTTGATAGGCAAGCGTCCGGGACGCAAGATAGAGCGGAAAGAGGTCATCATCTATACGCCGGATTACGATGCGATCGTGCCCCGCCTTGCAGGATTGTCGCGGAAGGCGGCGCATTACATCACGGCGCATCGCCGCTGGATTCCTTATCTCCAGTATTGGAAATCGGGCGGAAAGGACCAGGAAGCTGAGATGCTCGCGCTGGAAATGGAAAGTATTGTCGAGGAATTAGCCAATTCCGACCAGAATTTGCTCTTAAACAAATTGATGGATTACCCTATTATCGGCAATTACCATCAGTTGAATGCGAACCTTGGACAGAAGGTGGCGCTGGCGATTGGTCTCTTCCTCCCGGTGGGTATTCCGGTCTATTTACTGGCCGTCTATCAACGGAAATTGTTGAGGCAAGATATAATCTCCGTACAAAAAGTAAGTGAAGAGCTTAAATCTATGATATTTTCACTACATTTGTCGAACGAAAATCCAGACCATATAAATAATACGAACAAGATATGAACGAGTACAAATTAAACACGATAGAAGAGGCTATCGAAGATTTCCGCGAAGGGAAATTTATTATCGTAGTAGACGACGAAGACCGCGAGAATGAAGGCGACTTGATCATTGCGGCCGAGAAAATTACGCCCGAGAAGGTCAACTTCATGTTGAAGCATGCCCGCGGCGTATTATGCGCGCCTATCACGATTTCACGTTGCGAGGAATTGAACTTGCCTCACCAAGTGATGAACAATACGTCGGTATTGGGAACGCCTTTTACCGTTACTATTGATAAACTGGAAGGATGCTCGACGGGCGTTTCGGCGGCCGACCGTGCGGCTACGATTCGTGCCTTGGCCGATCCGACGTCGACACCGGAAACCTTTGGTCGTCCGGGACATATCAATCCACTTTATGCGCAAGAGAAAGGTGTGTTGCGCCGTGCCGGACATACGGAGGCTTGTGTGGACATGTGTCGCCTGGCCGGACTTTATCCAGCGGCGGCTTTGATGGAAATCATGAGCGACGATGGAACGATGGCTCGCCTTCCGGAACTTCGGAAATTTGCCGACGAGTATGATTTGAAGCTTATCTCGATTGCCGATCTGATTGCTTATCGCTTGAAGCAAGAGTCTATTGTAGAGCAGGGCGAAGAGGTGGATTTACCGACCGAATATGGCCATTTCCGCCTGATACCTTTCCGCCAGAAGAGCAATGGACTGGAGCATATCGCCATTATCAAAGGCGACGTGAAAGGGGAAGAACCTGTGTTGGTACGCGTCCATTCGTCGTGCATGACAGGTGATATTTTCGGCTCTTTGCGTTGCGATTGTGGCGAACAATTACATGAAGCGTTGCGTATGATTGAGAAGGAGGGACGCGGTGCGGTGATTTACCTCAATCAAGAAGGACGCGGTATCGGCCTCATGGAAAAGATGAAAGCTTATAAGCTGCAAGAGAATGGCATGGACACTATCGAAGCGAACATCTGCCTTGGCCATCAGGCGGACGAACGCGATTACGGTGTGGGTGCACAAATCCTCCGGCACATTGGCATTACGAAGATGCGTCTAATGACAAACAATCCCGTAAAGCGCGTCGGCTTGGAGGCATACGGCCTTTCTGTGGTCGAGAACGTGCCAATTGAAATAACTCCGAATCCATACAACGAGTTCTATTTGCATACGAAGAAAGAACGGATGGGACATACGTTGCACAATGTGAAATAAGAAAGAACATATAAAACTAATGCATCATGCAAACATCAGAAAGATTAATGAGACTTTCCCCGTCGGAGACGCTGGCGATGTCTCAGAAGAGCAGCGAATTGAAAGCGCAAGGAATTGATGTGATCAACCTCAGTGTCGGCGAACCGGACTTCAATACACCGGAGCATATTAAAGAGGCGGCCAAGAAGGCTATCGACGAGAACTATTCAAGATATTCGCCCGTGCCTGGCTATCCGGCGCTCCGCAATGCGATTGTGGCAAAACTGAAGAACGAAAACGGATTGGATTATACGGCGGCGCAAATCTCGTGTGCCAATGGTGCCAAGCAATCTGTTTGCAATACGATCATGGCATTGGTCAATCCGGGCGACGAAGTTATTATTCCTGCGCCTTATTGGGTAAGTTATCCGGAAATGGCAAAGTTGGCGGATGGTGTTCCGGTGACGATTCCGGCTGGCATTGAGCAGGATTTCAAGATTACGCCAGCGCAGTTGGAAGCTGCTATCACGCCGAAGACGAAACTTTTGATCCTTTGTTCGCCTTCGAATCCGACCGGTTCTGTTTATAGCCGTGAGGAATTAGCCGGCTTGGCTTCCGTATTGGCGAAGCATCCGCAAGTCTACGTCATTGCCGATGAGATTTATGAACACATTAATTATATTGGTAAGCACGAGAGCATCGCGCAATTCCCTGAAATCCGCGACCGTGTGGTTATCGTTAATGGCGTCTCGAAAGCGTATGCGATGACCGGTTGGCGCATTGGTTTCATTGCGGGTCCGGAATGGATCGTAAAGGCGGTGAACAAATTGCAGGGACAATATACGTCCGGTCCATGCTCTGTGTCGCAAAAGGCGGCCGAGGCAGCTTATACTGGCACGCAAGCGCCTGTAGAAGAGATGCGCCAAGCTTTCCAACGTCGTCGTGATTTGATTGTGAAGTTGGCAAAGGAGGTTCCGGGATTTGAAGTGAACATGCCTGAAGGCGCTTTCTATCTTTTCCCGAAATGCAGCTCCTATTTTGGAAAAACGGATGGCGAGCGGACGATTGCTGGTGCAGCTGATTTGGCCATGTATCTGCTTGAAGTGGGCCACGTAGCCTGCGTAGGTGGTGCCGCTTTCGGTGCTCCTGAGTGCATTCGTATGAGCTATGCTACTTCCGACGAGAATATCATCGAAGCCATGCGTCGTATCAAAGAGGCATTGGCTAAGTTGCATTAAATCTTAGGTTATATTGTTGTTAAAATAAGTAAAGGCGCGGAACTATTCCGTGCCTTTTTTGGTATCCATGTGGTACGTGCATGAATCTTCTAATCATAGTTATAATCGTCGAAAAACACGGTGTGAATTCTGGCAAATATAACTATGAATGGAAACGGTCATAGGTATAAATTTGTGCCTATAATTATGTCTCATGAACAGTTACAATTATAATATAGAAAGAAGAAATGGTAACTTTTCTCGTTACAAACCATTGATTTAGGAGCTTCATAGGAAAACGAAGATTAATTGTATCGGAATTATGCAGCGATAGATAAGTGAATGGACATGAATAAAAATACGGAGGCACCGAACTATAGGATTGTATAACAATTCCGTAAGTTGGTGCCTCTGTTATTTTATTGAATCATTTTTTAGTCACATGTACCCGTTGTGTTGGAGCAAGGTGTGCATTTCGATAATCGATTTGCTCCACGAGATTAGCGGCAAGGTCGCGGAAAGCAGCGCCCGTGAGGTTTTCCGGATTCAGGGCAACGGGTTGGCCATTATCGCCTCCTTCGCAAATGCTCTGTACGATTGGAATCTGGCCGAGAAGCGGAATGTGCAATTCTTCTGCCAACCGTTTGCAACCCTCTTTGCCGAAAAGATAGTAGCGGTTGTTTGGCAATTCGGCCGGTGTAAACCATGCCATGTTTTCGATCAACCCTAACACCGGGACGTTCACCTTTTCGCCTGTGAACATGCTAATACCTTTGCGGGCATCTGCGAGGGCAACTTCTTGCGGCGTGCTGACTACAATCGCACCGGTAATGGCGAGTGTTTGTACCATTGTAAGGTGAATGTCGCTTGTGCCCGGTGGAAGGTCGATGAGAAAATAATCCAAATCGCCCCAGTTCGCATCACCAATTAATTGCTTTAAGGCATTGCTGGCCATTGCTCCACGCCATAGGACGGCATCTTCCTTATTGACAAAGAAGCCGATGGATAGCATCTTTACACCGTAATTCTCCGCTGGTTCGATCAGTTCGCGGCCATCCACTTCGACCATATAAGGCCGTGCCTCTTCCAGGTTAAACATTTTAGGCTGAGACGGACCGAAGATATCGGCATCCAACAATCCGACTTTATAGCCCAATTGCGCCAACGCCACGGCAAGATTAGCTGCTACAGTACTTTTGCCTACGCCACCTTTACCCGACGATACCGCGATGATGTTCTTTACTTCGGGTAAAAGTTTGTCTGGTTCGGGGCGTGCCAGTTGGCGAGCTTTTACGGTAATGTTATTTCGGATATTTACGTCCGGACTGACGTAAGTGAGGATAGCCGTTTCGGCGGCTTTTACGACTGAACGGATAAACGGGTCGTTCGGCTTGTCGAAGAGCAGGGAGAAAGTGACGTTCATGCCGTCGATGCGGATATTGTCTTCCACCATGCCCATCTCTACCAAATCTTTGCCTGTGCCTGGATAACGTACCGTTTTGAGCGCATCCAGGATTAATTGTGGATAAAGAGTCATATTGAATTAAGAATTAAGAACGAAGAATGAGGAATGAAGGCAGGTAAATTCTTCATTCGTCATGCTTCATCCATTATTAAACAATCATTTTCCTGCCGCCAGTGCGCTTCGTTTACTTCGGTTGAAGCTACGATAGGCGTCATATTCGATTTCTACGTCCGGCTCGATGAGCGTTTCACGTGGTTCGCATACGAACTGGATGTATTTAATATTCAGTCCACGGTCGAGCCATTGCTGCTCGTAATAAGTACGGATGGAAAGGATTTCGTCCGCCATGCCGCTATGATACAAGTCGTCTGTGCAGACTTTCACCGGATAATGGTTCGCTTTCGCCATCTCGCACGTATAAGTAAACATGAAATTGCTGTCTGTCTTGAGGTGGATCAGTCCGTCGCCTGCCAGTATTTCGCGATAGAGGCGCATGAAACGAGTTGAGGTGAGCCGTTTGTTTACCTTTTTCATCTGCGGATCGGGGAACGTAATCCAAATCTCTGATACTTCGCCTGGCGCAAAGAAATGGGCAATCAGTTCGATACTGGTGCGGAGAAATGCTACGTTCGTCATGCCCGTCTCGAGCGATTCCTTCGCGCCGCTCCACATTCGAGCCCCTTTAATATCTACACCAATGAAATTCTTCTCTGGAAACAACCGCCCTAAGCCGACGGTATATTCTCCCTTGCCGCATCCCAATTCGAGTACAATCGGATGGTCGTTGTGGAAAAATTGCTCGTTCCAATGCCCGCGCATTGGGAATCCTTCCGCTTGCAACACACTAAAAGGATACTGAAATACATGCGGATAACCCGCCATGTCGTCAAATTTCGCTAATTTATTCTTTCCCATGTCGCAAAGATAATACCTTTTTTCTACCTTTGCCAACCTAAAAGCATAAACAGAAAGGTAAAATATGACAAAAAAGAAACCATTATTGTTGATAACGAATGATGACGGATTCCAAGCGAAAGGAATCAATGAGTTGATAAAGGCCTTGAAGGGATTGGGCGAATTGGTCGTTATGGCACCAGACGGACCTCGTTCGGGCATGTCGAGCGCTATTACTTCGTTGGTACCTATTAAATATAAGGTAGAACGAGAAGAAGAAGACCTTACGGTATATAGTTGCACGGGAACACCGGTTGATTGCGTGAAACTTGCTATCAATGAAGTTCTCGAACGTGAACCGGATTTGTTGGTTTCGGGCATCAACCATGGCGGGAACATGGCGATTTGCGTAAACTATTCCGGGACGATGGGTGCGACGGTTGAAGGTTGCATCTTCGGGGTGCCATCAATGGGCGTATCGCTTTTAGACCATCATCCAGATGCCGACTTTACGGAATGTGTCCGCCTCGGAAGGGCATTGGCAGAGAAAGTATTGGCCGAAGGTTTACCGCACGGAACATACCTCAACCTAAATGTCCCGAGACTTATTCCCGTAAAAGGCGTAAAGGTATGTCACCAAGCCGACGGTCGTTGGATTAAAGAGTTCAAACAAGGAGAAGATGGAGGTGGTCGCCCAGTCTATTGGCTTACAGGTGACTTCCGGAATGATGACACAAGGGAAGACAACGACATGCATTGCCTCGACGAAGGTTATGCTACGTTGGTGCCTTGCAAGATAGATGTCACGGATTACGCCTACCTTTCCACCCTAAAAAACTGGAATTTTTAAGTCGTCCTACCTGATGAAATACTACCTCATAGCTGGAGAAGCTTCCGGAGATTTACATGCCTCGAACTTGATGCGCGCGCTTCAAGCGGAGGATGCGGAGGCGGAGTTCCGTTTCTTGGGCGGTGATTTGATGCAATCTGTGGGTGGAACGCTCGTCAAGCATTACCGAGAGATGGCATTTATGGGATTCATTCCAGTATTGATGAATCTCCGTACCATCTTGCGTAATATGAAACTTTGCCAAGACGACATCCGTAGGTATCGTCCGGACGTGGTGATTCTGGTCGATTATCCTGGCTTTAATCTGAAGATGGCGAAGTTTGTCAAGACTGAATTACATCTGCCAGTCCATTATTACATTTCTCCCAAGATTTGGGCTTGGAAACAATATCGTATTAAAGCCTTTCGGAAGTATGTAGACCATATTTATTCCATCTTACCCTTCGAACCCGCTTTCTTCCGAAAGTTGAATTACGAAGTGGATTATGTGGGTAATCCTTCGCTCGATTCCGTAGCCGCTTATCAGAAACAAGCCGTCGGGCGTGAATGCTTCCTTCGTGAGAACCAGTTGGAAGATAAGCCCATCCTTGCCCTCGTGGCGGGAAGTCGAAAGCAAGAAATCCGGGATAATCTGCCTACTATGCTCCGTGTAGCGGCCCGTTTTCCACAAATGCAGGCGATTATTGCCGGAGCTCCAGGCATAAACCCAGACGAATATAGGCAATATCTCGCGGAAAGTCAGGCGAAAGTTTTGTTCGGACAAACTTATCCGTTATTGCAACATAGCGAGGTGGCGTTGGTGACGTCGGGCACGGCTACGCTCGAGACGGCGCTTTTCCGCGTCCCGCAAGTGGTATGTTATTACGTAAAAGGCGGGCGGTTGGTGAATTTCGTTTTCCGCCATTTCTTCCATACGCCTTATATCTCGTTGGTCAATCTTATTGCAGGGCGCGAAGTCGTGCAAGAACTTTTCGGGGCGCGTTTTTCGGAGAAGCAGATTGCCGAAGAGTTGGAATGTATCCTTTTTAATAATGCCTATCGTACGCAGATGTTGGCCGGTTACGAATCGATGGCTCTGCAATTAGGCATGCCGGGAGCGTCCCATCGGGCCGCTTCGTTGATTGTGCATCGCTTGCGCTCTTAACTTCTTTTTAAGGATAAGAATGCAGCATAATATCTGGAATATGCGTCTGTTTAGGCATAATCTGATAATTAAAAGCTGTATGAAACTAACAAGATGGATTGTCCTAATGGGGTTGATGGCGTGGAGCGTGCTCACGTTTACTGCTTGTTCGGACGAAGATGGATACGATTTAGGGAACTTCACGGTAGAAGTATTAACCGTCATTCCCGAAGGAAATACTTATTATTTATTGCGTGATAATGGCGAGACGCTTTGGCCTTTCGCTTCCAATGAAGTAGGATATGTGCCGTCGCACACGCGGGCTTCGGTCAATTATACGTTGCTTTCCGATTCGATTCCGGGTTTTAGCCATGGCATTAAGGTGAATTGGATTGAAAATATCCTGACAAAAAGCATTGCCCGCTACGAAGGTGCCGCCAACGATTCGATTTATGGCACCGACCCAGTACAAATCGAGGCGATGGGCATTGGGGGCGGTTATTTGAATGTTTGCTTTGGCGCCAATTATGGTAATCGAGGTGTTGCACATTATATCAACTTGGTGCCCGTAGCCGAGCAGGATAGCTTGCCTTACGTCTTGGAATTCCGTCATAATGCTTACAACGACGACGCGCTTTATAGTGCCCGAGGATTGGTGGCTTTCGATTTGGCTTCGCTTCCCGATACCGGCGGCAAAGACGTAGAGCTTACGATTCGCGTGCATACGTTCGAAGGCGAAAAGGAATATACGCTCCTTTATAATTCACGCCCGGCACGACAAGATAACTTCTCAGTAGACAACTACGAGCCAGGAGCTAACAATTCATGGAAGTAAAGGTACAAACCTTCCCACATAACTTTTATTTTGTATTTAGTTCAAGCGCAAGGTATCGTGAGGCACCTTGCGCTTCTTGCATAAATCCGTTGCAACCGGTAAAAACTTCTTTGGTCGGCGAAGGCAAAAAGGCTGCTCCCCAAGATGGAAAACAGCCTTCGTCATAGCATAAAACTAAATAACCTATTAATTGAAGATATATCGAACGCCTACTTGGAAGCTCCAGCATTCATTATAGTTGCGGTTCAATGAGTAGGTCTCGGTCGGCGCATTGCCGTTTCCGTCTTTCCACATCGAGAAAGTGGGACGGTTGTTGGCATCCATGCCTTCGTATGTTAAGATACGTCCGCCATTCGAGATGGTGTTCGTCTTCGTGACGCCCCATGCGTGGTTCAACATATTACCTACATTCATGAAGTCCAAGCTAATTTGCAATGTATTGTTTGATTTGCCAGCCTTGATCGAGAAATCTTGTGCGATGCGGAAGTCGAAGCGATGCACCCAAGGCGCACGGCCAGCGTAGGCTTCAGCATATTCTCCTTTGTGGCTGCTCAAGTAACTATCTTGGTTGACAAAGTTCCAGAAAGCCGTGCGGTCGGCGTCGTCGACGAATTGGATTTCGCTATCGTCTTTCGGGATGTACATCAGGTCGTTGTTGATACCATCGCCGTTCATGTCGTTGGTGTAGGCATACGAGGTGCTCGTGGGTGAATATCCGGAATAATAGAGATTGAAGTGTAAGCCATTCGTTACTTTGTTGTTCGTGAATGGCACGTAGTAAGAAAGCGATGCGATGACCTTATCAGGCACTACATAGCGCGAACGTTGTACCGTGCCATAGTTCGGACCATCGATCGTCAGCATTCCTTGCCAAGTCGAAAGCGGGTCGCTTCCGGGCAGACCAGAAACCTCTTTGAACTCGGTATGCGTATAAGCCGCCATCAAATCCAAGTTGCGGACGGGCGTGGCATTCAATGTTAAGTTGGCGGTATAACCATGTCCTTTGTGGGTGTTGGTCAAGACTACCGCGTTGATATTATCATAATAGGTGTAATTGTCTGGATAAATCAACCGGTTGTCTGCTCCGCTGAAGCGCTCCCAGCCGGAAGCATCCTGGATGTTGTAGTTCTCTACCGTCACGGCGTTCACATTCTTCGTGTACATGAACTCAGCTGTAGCGGTGAAGGGGAAAGCCACAGGTAATTGATAGTCTACCGCAATCGAGGATTTCCAGACTTGCGGCATCTTGAAGTTGTGGTCTACACCGGCAATTTTGCTCTGCAAGCGTCCGTCTTCCGGAGAGATATTGCGCGGAAGGCCTAATTTGTCGATCATGCCATCCACGGTCGTCTCGATGCCGCCTTTGAACAATTCCAGTTCCGGACTTACTTCGCCGGTGTTGTAATTATGTCCGTAAGTGACGGTCGTCTGGATCATACCCGAGTTGGTTGGCATATTGGTGAAGTAAACCAACGGCAGACGACCGGTAAAGAGTCCCGTACCACCGCGTACTTTCAACGATTTATCTTTAAATACATCCCACACGAAACCGACACGAGGAGAGAACTGCATCCGGGCTTTTGGCCAAGCGCCTGTATCGATGTGGCGTCCATTAAAGTCTAACGCATAGACGGCGTTGTTGCGCATGATGTCGTCGTCGTTGAAGAAGAGTTCATCGAAACGCATGCCGTACGTCAGTTTGAAGTTCTCTTGGATGTTCCATTCGTCTTGCAAATAGAAGCCGAGCTGGTTGAATACCACTTGTGCGGTCGGGTTGCTTTCTCCATTATAACCATACGTCAGGGCTACAGCTTCCGGCGCTTCATCATTCAAGAAGTCTTCCAAGCTGCTATAACGGTAATAGCCTGAACCTTCGCGCATATAGGCATTGTTCGCCAATTGATGCTCGTAGCTAATGCCTGCCGTCAGTTTGTGGTCGCCCAAGAAGTAGGTGAAGTTGTCCGTTACGTTGAAGATCTTATTGTTTACCGCATTATTATAGGTAAACAATTCGTAGCCGGCCGAGATGTACGGTTCCATAATCTGGCTTCCGTCTGCATTCTTGCCCGCCATGATGTCGATAAACGGGAATACATCCGAATTCGAACCGCGCTTGTCTTGGATATTCGTATAGGTAAAGAGCAACTGGTTCGATACCTTGTCGGAGAAACGGCTGTTCAAATCGGCCGAGACGGAGTTCACCAAGTTGTCCATCGAATACATACTATTGGCAAACGCCATCGACATTTGTCCGACGCGGGAGGTTCCGTTCAAGCGTCCACCTGCCAGGAAGTCGCCCGAGTTGCCGTTCGGTGCATTCCATGCTGTATTCTTTGTATAGTTATAACGTACTGCCAACTTGTGGTTGTCGTTGATGTTCCAGTCAATGCGCCCCAAGAGCTTCAGGTTTGTCTCGTCGGCCGGGAAGTCGGTGTACGAACCGGGATCGTATCCATACTTCTCGCGCAAATGGTTGGCCACTTTCTCCATATCCGAAGCATACGTACGTGAGACGTAATTATCGGCATCGGCTGCTTCGCCATCTTGCCGGGCGCGCCATTGGATCACCTGTTGCGGCACCTTTTCATATTCCACATTGGCAAAGAAGAAGAGCTTGTCTTTGACGATCGGACCGCCGAACGTGGCACCATAGATGTGTTTCGATTCAGCCGGACGCGCACCCAAGTCTTCCCCGTCGATGTTGTTGCCGCGCATGTTCTGATTCTGATGGTACGTATAGGCCGTACCTTTGAAGGTGTTCGTACCCGACTTGGTAATGGCGTTGATACCACCGCCGATGAAGTTCGTCTGGCGAACATCAAACGGGGCAACTACGACTTGCACCTCCTCGATTGCATCCATCGAGATCGGGTTTCCACCACCTGGAAGCCCGTCGCTCAGACCGAAGTTGTTGTTAAAGTTCGCGCCATCCACCGTGAAGTTCGTCGAACGTCCGTCGCCTCCGGCAATGCTCATGCCCGAAGCGTAGGGCGAAAGGCGTGCGATGTCTTCGATGCTTCGGTTGATGGTCGGGAGGTTGTTCATCTTCTCGTTCGAGATATTCAATGCCGCCCCGGTTTTCTCCGTCACGAAGCGCGTGCGGGCTGCCGTTACGACCACTTCGTCCAGTTCTTCCGAAGATTCATGGAGCTCTACGTTCAGGTTGTACGTTTCGCCCAATTGCAACATGACTTCTTGATAAACGGCTGTCTGATACCCAATGTAGGAAATCGTAATCTCGTACGGTCCGCCCGTACGCATACCTTGGAGGTCGAAGCGCCCGTCCAGATTCGTGATCGTCCCATAATTGGTCCCTGAGGGTTGATGCACCGCCATAATGGTAGCGCCAATGACGGGTTCTCCGTTCGAAGTAACCACGCCGCTCATACTTGCTGTCGTCACCTGCGCCCAAGCTGAGAGGGAACAGAAGAAGCTAAACAGCAAACAGATAACCAAACTGTGTAATTCTTTTCGCATAAAATAAAAGTTTAATGAATTAAAATTCGATGCAAAAATATGCTTTTTCTAACATTTGTCTAATTGCAGCGAATTTATAATGCCATTACATTTATGTGAAGAACCAGGGAGGAAAAACTGCTTTCGCCCCAGATAAAACTCGTGCTCCCCTTTGAAAAAGAGAAAACATCCGACTAATTCTCTATCTTTAGCCTAAAGATACATATCTGCAACCTAAAGATACGTATCTTCAACTTAAAGATATATATCTTTAGGCTAAAGATAAAGATTTCCCTGGATGTTTGTAAGTTTTTGTTGGGCAGTTGCCAATTTATCTAAAGGCTTTTCTTTTTTATAGAGAGGCGATGCAACCGAAATGACATATAGTTTTTACCCCGATTTCATACTGGATTGCGAAAAAGGCTGTACTTTTGCGGCGGAATTTAAGAAAGCAAGTTATGTTTAGCATAAAAAGGATTAGTTATTTTGTTTGGTTTTTTTGTTGTTTACTAACAGTGGGTTGCCGTCCGTCCGATACCGCTTCTGAGCGTTACGTGGTGGTACTTTCGATGGATGGCTTCCGTTCTGATTATCCAGAAAGGGCGCACACGCCGACATTGGATTCGCTGGGGCAAGCGGGAGTTAAGGCCGCTTTCCGTCCCTCGTATCCGAGCGTGACGTTCCCGAACCATTATAGCATGGCGACCGGCCTGCATCCGGATCATCATGGCATTATTAGCAATTCGTTCTACGACGCCGAGTTGGATAGCGTTTATACGATGCGTTGCGACGACCCGCGCTTCTTTGGAGGCGAACCGATTTGGAATACCGCTGAACGGCAAGGCGTCCGTACGGCGGCGTTTTATTGGGTGGGGAGCGAGATTGCCTTGCCCAGCGGACAGCCCTCGACGTGGAAGAAGTTCGATTCTTCCGTGCCTTTTCCGGCGCGTGCCGATTCGGTGATCGCTTGGTTGCAACGCCCCGAAGCGGAACGCCCGCATTTGATTATGTGGTATTTCGAAGAGCCTGACCATACGGGGCACCTCTGCACGCCTGATTCTTCCGCTACGTTTCGGATGGTGGAACATGTAGATAGCGTATTGGGTTATTTCTTCAACCGTGCCCGGACGCTGGATATCTTTGATAAGATTGATTTCCTGGTCGTTTCCGATCATGGCATGGCGACTTATACGCCCGAAGAGTCTGTCAACTTGATTGATTATTTACCTCGCGATAGTTTCCGCTACGTGTTCGAAGGCGTGCCGACGCTCCTTTATCCGAAAGCGGGTTATGCCGACAAAGCGTATGAAATCTTGAAGAAGGTACCGAACGTCACTGTTTGGCGCAAGGATGAAATCCCGGAGAAGTTTGTCTATGGAAAGAATCCGCGTGTGCCCGAATTGGTGGTCGCTCCGAATATCGGTACCTACGTCGTATTCCGTGAAAATCCACGGGCTTATAGCGGAGGCGCACATGGCTATGATAACTTCACGCCCGAGATGGAAGCCATCTTCTATGCGGCCGGCCCGTCGTTTAAGCAAGGTGTGGAATTGCCTGCGATGGCCAACGTGAACCTTTATCTCATCATCGCCCGCCTGCTGGGTATCGAACCGGCACCCAACGATGGTGATAGTGCGACGATTGCCCCGCTTTTCCGGCCTTAATCTGTTTCCCTCCTAACTGAGTGGGAGAAATCAACGAGCTGTGAAGAATAGGCAATAGGCAAAAGAAGTTTCGATGTAGGAGGGAAATCTATGGTTTTATTTGTGTATCTTTGCCGGACGCGTTTTAGGGAAAAGAAAACAAACGATGACGACGATTGGAGACATAAAGCGGTACGTCCGGACGGAATTGGCAGCGCATTATACGCCGGAGGAGATCCGCGAACTGACGCGCTGGCTTTTGGAAAAGCTGGGCCAGATACCGGCCCATCGGCTCTTGTGGGCGGACGAACCGGTGCCCGACGAGGCGGAGGCTTCCGTGCAAGAAGCGGTCCGACGGCTACGGGCACATGAACCTATACAATATATAATAGGCGAAGCGGAGTTCGGTGGACGGACGTTTCGAGTGTCGCCCGGCGTGTTGATTCCGCGTCCGGAAACGGTGGAATTGGTGCGGCTTGTGGCGGAAACGGAGGCTCATCGCCCCGTGCGGATACTGGACATCGGGACGGGAAGCGGGTGTATTGCCATCTCATTGGCGGCTGAATTGCCTGAGGCGCAGGTGTCGGGCTTGGATGTTTCCGAGGAGGCATTGCGCATCGCTCGGATGAATGCGGAGCGGAACCAAGTATCGGTCAGATGGATCCATCAAGACATTCTCGACGAAGAGGCCGACCGCGCGCTGGGTGTATATGATTGTATGGTGAGCAATCCGCCTTATATTATGGAAAAAGAGAAGGCGGCCATGGCGCGGAATGTATTGGATTACGAGCCGAAGGAGGCGCTTTTTGTCCCAGACAATGACCCTTTGCTTTTCTATCGGCGCATCGCTCAGTTAGGAAAAGCACATCTATGCGAAGGTGGCACGCTCTATTTCGAGATTAATGAGCAATGCGGTGCGCAGATGCAAAGGCTTTTAAGCGAGATGAGCTATCGGGAAATCCGATTGATACAAGACTTTTACGGGAAAGACCGAATAATAAAGGCAAGCAAATGAAAGAGGTAAGCGAACAAGAGATGCTACATCGGATGGCGGCTTATTGCTCGTCGGCCGAACGATGCGTGCAGGAAGTGCGGAAGAAATTGGATGCTACGACGCTGCAAACCGAAGAATCCGACCGGATTGTGGCGCGTCTGCTCCAGGAGGGCTTTATCGACGAGCGGCGGTTTGCCCGTGCGTTTGCCAACGATAAGTTCCGTTTCAACCATTGGGGCAAGGTGAAGATCGGATACGAGCTCCGCAAAAAGGCGATACCGGCAGCTTATATCGACGAAGCATTGGCTACCATTCCGGACGAAACCTATACATCCGACTTGACCGCCCTGTTGCGAGCCAAGTTGAAGACGATAAAAGCGAAAGATGATCGTGAGCGATATTACAAACTCCTCCGCTTTGCAGCTGGGCGAGGCTTTTCGGTACAAGAGGCGAATGCCTGCATCCGCTCACTCCTAAAAAATACCGACGAATATGAGACGGCTATGGAATGACATCCTGAACCTGTTCTACCCGCGTTTGTGCTTGCTTTGCGGCCGGCCATTGGTCGAGGGTGAAGAGCAGATATGCCTGCATTGCCTCGCCCAATTACCTTATATCCGCTACGAAAGCCAGGGCCAGATTGACTCGTGGTTCGCTGGAAAGTCGGAGATCCAATATGCTCGTGCGTATTTACGCTACGAGAAAGGTTCGTCTGTCCAGCGGATGATACACGATTTGAAGTATCATGGCAATAAAGAGTTGGCTTACCTCTTGGGGCGATGGGCTTTTCTTCGGTTGCGGGCCGAGCAGAATCCGCTCTGTACGGCCGATGTTTTGCTCCCGATACCGCTCCATCCGAAGAAGAAACGCCAGCGCGGATACAACCAAGCCGAGTGGATTGCGAAAGGAATCGCCTCGGTGTTGTCCATTCCCATCGATACGACGTCGGTCGTCCGCCAAATAAAGACCGACACCCAGACGCGAAGACATATTTATGAACGTTGGACAAACATGGAAGAAGTCTTCACCTTGGCCTCCGACGAAGCTTTGCGGGGCAAGCGGGTGTTGTTGGTCGACGACGTGTTGACCACTGGCGCCACCTTCAATTCGTGTGCCTCTGTCGTGGATGAAGTACCCGGAATTTACTTAATGGCATTTGCTTTAGCTCAAGTATAATATGTTTTTCGGCAGGTTTTGCAAAGAAAAGCGGAAAATAGGCATGTTTTATCCGCGAGTTTCGTTACTTTTGCACAACAATATAAATGATAGAGGATTGTATGAAAACACTGGAACGATTAGTAGCAGAGAAATTATTGAAGATTAAGGCTGTTAAATTACAGCCGGCTAACCCTTTTACATGGGCTTCAGGATGGAAGTCTCCGATCTATAACGACAATCGGAAAACCCTTTCTTATCCGGAGATTCGTAGTTTCATCAAACTGGAATTGGCCCGTATGGTTAGTGAAAAGTATGAAAACGTAGATGCTATTGCTGGTGTGGCAACCGGAGCTATCGCGCAAGGCGCATTGGTAGCGGATTTGTTGGGATTGCCTTTTGTTTACATTCGTTCGACTCCCAAAGATCATGGGTTGGAAAACCTCATCGAAGGCGAGTTGAAGCCGGGTTCGAAAGTGGTTATTATCGAAGACTTGGTTTCGACGGGCGGAAGCAGTCTCAAAGCGGTGCAAGCGGTTCGGAATTTTGGATGTGATGTAATTGGTATGGTAGCCATTTTCACATACGGTTTTCCAGTGGCGCAACAAGCTTTCAAAGAGGCGAAGGTGACATTAAATACATTGAGCAATTACGACGCTGTATTGGAAGAAGCCGTTCGTACGGATTATATCGACGAGTCGGAAATCGCCGTGCTGCAAGAGTGGAGAAAAGATCCGGGAGCTTGGGATCCTGATAAATAATCAAGTAGCAACATAGCATTAGATTGAATGACGGAATTTGTAAGCGGGATCAAATCGATCCCGCAAAATGATGAACGTATCTTCGGCATGTTGTCCGACCTCTCGAATCTGGAAAAGATTAAAGACCGCATCCCGCAAGATAAGATAAAGGATTTTGAGTTCGACCGCGATTCGTGTAGCTTTTCGGTCAGTCCGGTGGGAAAGATTACTTTCCAGATTGTAGACCGCGAGCCGAACAAGACCATTAAATTCGCGACCACCAATTCGCCCCTGCCTTTGTATTTATGGATTCAATTGAAGCAGGTGGCCGAAATGGATACGCGTATGCGGTTGACGGTTCGTGCCGAATTGAATTCATTTATCCAACCGATGGTCTCCAAACCTTTACAAGAGGCGGTGGATAAGATTTCGGATGTGTTGGCTTCGTTGCCTTATTAAATAAATAGTACAAAACACAGAGGCACGGAGACGCGGAGTTTTTATCAAGGTGCAAAAGAAATGCTCTGTGTCTCGGTGACTCTGTGTTCGTTTATTACGAAAATAGAAAGTATGGCTCAGAAACTTTGGGAAAAAAATATACAGGTAGATCATGAAGTCGACCTGTTTACGGTTGGAAAAGACCGTGAAATGGATTTGTATTTGGCCAAGTACGATGTATTGGGTTCGATGGCACATATCACGATGTTGGAAAGCATAGGTTTGTTGACTTCGGAAGAGCTGCATCTCTTGTTGGCTGAACTGAAGCGTATCTACGCCGTAGCAGAAGCAGGCGAATTCGTCATCGAAGAGGGCGTAGAAGATGTGCATTCGCAAGTCGAATTGATGCTGACACGCCAGTTGGGCGACATTGGCAAGAAGATCCATAGCGGACGCTCGCGCAACGACCAAATATTGTTGGACTTGAAGCTGTTTACCCGTGCCGAAATCCAGCGGATTGTTTCGTTGGTACAAGCGTTGTTCGATGTATTGCAAGCGCAAAGCGAACGTTATCGGGAGGTCCTATTGCCGGGCTATACACATTTGCAGATTGCGATGCCTTCGTCGTTCGGACTTTGGTTTGGTGCGTATG
Source organism: uncultured Parabacteroides sp. (assembly GCA_944325335.1). GTDB lineage: Bacteria > Bacteroidota > Bacteroidia > Bacteroidales > Tannerellaceae > Parabacteroides. The sequence goes on from CALUZR010000046.1 coordinate 28,187, forward strand.
CTGAGAGTCTGGTGGATGATTTGCAACTTCTCCAGGCCGCTTATCGGGTGTGCAACCGGAATCCGTTAGGTTCGGCGGCCGGTTATGGTTCTTCTTTCCCTTTGAATCGACGGATGACGACCGAGTTGTTGGGCTTCGATTCCTTAGATTATAATGTAGTCTATGCGCAAATGGGGCGTGGGAAGATGGAACGTACGGTGGCTTTTGCCTTAGCAGGTATAGCCGGGACATTATCGAAGCTGGCATTTGATGCGTGCATGTTCAATAGTCAAAACTTCGGGTTTATCAAACTTCCCGACCAGTTTACGACCGGTTCAAGCATCATGCCGCACAAAAAGAATCCGGATGTATTCGAGCTTACCCGTGCGAAATGCAATAAAATACAAGGTTTGCCCAATCAAATCACGTTGATATGCAATAACCTGCCTTCGGGTTATTTCCGCGACTTGCAAATCATCAAGGAGGTTTTCCTGCCTTCGTTCGACGAATTGGCGGATTGCTTGCGGATGGTAACGCACATGATGCGTGAAGTAAAAGTAAACGAGCATATCCTGGACGACGAGCGTTATGCGCCGATCTTCAGTGTCGAAGAGGTGAACCGCTTGGTGCTTTCCGGCGTTCCTTTCCGTGATGCCTACAAGCAGGTCGGATTGGAAATCGAAGCTGGTAAGTTTGTCGCCAACAAGCAAATCCATCATACGCACGAAGGAAGTATCGGTAATTTATGTACAGCCGAGATTGCTGCCCTGATGCAACAAGTAGTAGATGGTTTCCGTTTCGAACAGGTCAATACCGCCGAACAAACGTTATTAGGGAGATAAGGTATGCGTAGGTTATTCTTTTTAATAGGTATTTTAGCCTTATTCGCTTGTACGAATTCCGAAGACAATTATTTCCCTTCCTATCGGGTGAATTTAGAATTGGATTTGACGTTCGAGGATAAAGCGTTGAACGAACAAATGGCATACAAGACGTATATCTTGGGGCAAACTTCCGGTTTGGCCGCAAGTGATATGACTGGTTTCGGAGGCGTATTGGTTTATCATGGCTTAGGAGGCATTGCGGCATACGATTTGGCTTGCCCTTACGAAATGAAACGTACGGTCCGGATCGAGGTGGCCGAAGATGGTATTAAGGCCGTATGTCCTCAATGTGGTTCAGAGTTTGGTATCTTTGAAAATGCAGGAGCCGTATTGAAAGGTCCCGCTACACAAGGCTTGAAAATCTATCAAACATACCAGAACGGAAATAAAATTACGGTAGTAAACTAAAAATATTCCCCAAAAAGTTTGGTGGTATAGAAAAAATACCTACCTTTGCACTCGCAATCGAGAACGATGGTGTTCAGCAAAACAAATCGATTGTGAAGCATTGCGGAAGTAGCTCAGTTGGTAGAGCATAACCTTGCCAAGGTTAGGGTCGCGGGTTCGAGTCCCGTCTTCCGCTCATCGCGACAAGCGGATGGATGCTCGAATGGTGGAATCGGTAGACACGAAGGACTTAAAATCCTTTGGCTATTGCAGCTGTGCGGGTTCAAGTCCCGCTTCGAGTACGAAAGATTTAATGCGGAAGTAGCTCAGTTGGTAGAGCATAACCTTGCCAAGGTTAGGGTCGCGGGTTCGAGTCCCGTCTTCCGCTCTTGCTTCCATAGGTCTCATGGTTCTTTAATGAATCGTGGGACTTTTTAGTTTTATTGAAAAATAAATGGATTATGAAGAACAAATGCCGTTTGATTTTTATGGGGCTTTTCCTGGGTCAGCGGAAAATCAATGTGGGTAGGCATAAATCATAGAAAGCCTGTAGAGGAAGAATTTTTCGTCCACAATGC
>CALUZR010000047.1 GCA_944325335.1 uncultured Parabacteroides sp.
CCCGCAAAGGCAGCTTTGAAGTCCTCGCTATAGTTGACGGTTACTTTCACGTTGGCAATTTTGCAATCTACTTTGGCAGACGTTTCAGTATTCGCTTTGATTTGTACCGTCGTATCGCCATAATAATAGGGACTATTGAAAGCTGGCTCCTCTTTGTAATCATTCGAATAGGCAATAATTCCGTAATTACCTACAGGCAATTCAAAGACGTCACCATCCCATTCCTCCAAATCATCCGTCTGCTTTACAATCTCACCATCTTCTGATAGGATTTCCACGTGCATAATCTTAGGGTCATAAGCGCGGGTATTGAGTTGCCCGCTCTCTGAAACTGAAAGACGGAGATAACCTACATTACTTAAGGAGTTACTATCATCCTGGCAACTGAAAAGAAGGACTGCACAAGCGATAAGTAATATGCTATAAATTTGTTTCATAGATTATCCTCCTTTTTATTTTGCAGAAGAATCTGTTACTTCAATCTTTAATGTTCCAGAAATTGACAAGTCTTCTTGATCTGTAACTTTAACAGTAAAGCTATGATTACCAATAGTTAGAAACTCTGCAATATCACTTCGGAGCTCAAATGTATAAGATGTACTTTTTAACTCTGGCAAAGAGAATAGACCTCCTAAATCTGTTTCTGTAACCAAATCTACACCATCACCTGTCATAAAACCCATTTCTTTAAAAATGCCACCTAATACTTCATCTGAAGTTGTAGCTTTTACCTCTACACTTTTAATCCCATTAGGGACATTCATATCTATTTTAATTTTCGGTAATGTTTCTGCTGCTTTATCTATTTGGGCAGTCTTTGTCAAATATTCACCACTTAATGTAGGTGCCTGGGTATCTTCATCTGGTTGCTCCTCTTCATCACCAGGCTCCTCCGGTTCCGGATTCTGCGTATCATCATTATCACCAGTTGTATCATCATTACCCGGCGTAGTCGGCACTTCCACTGCAACATCTTCTGCTTTATCCCCAAAGATACCTTCTACTTTGATTTCAATACCGCTCACAGTTGAACTATCATCCGGATCGGGGTCTGGAGTTGGATCTGGTTCTGGGTCAGGAGTTGGGTCAGGGTCTTCCGGAATGTCTGGATCTGTATCAGGATCATCCGGTTCCGCTGGTTGGTCTGGATCAACAGGCGTTTCATCTCCCGGCACAACCGTAATCGTCAATGCATCATTTCCCAACCAATATTCCGAGTCGCTATCCGCCGGTTTAGAAATGTTTCGAGAATCAGAAACTCTTTCGCCAGTTCCTTTTACTGTAGCCGTTACATTAACGGTAATTGTTTTTACGTCTTCGCCAATGCGCCAATAAATTGCATCCGGATTGACATCTGCCTGAGTAAATGTAACTGAATTCCCTTTATTATCCGTGATCACAATCGTCCATGTTTTGAATGTTTGAAGGAATGTGTCTGGATAATTTATCTGAATCTTGGTATTCTCCATCTTGCATGTTACAGAAGCTTCTGTCGTAATCCCCTTTTTGATCGAAATGGATTCACGGCCTCCATAATAAGGTTCATCCATTTCATCTTTAAACTCTTCGTCCATGTGTGCATAAAGCGTATAATCACCCGCAGGAACTTCTACCGGTTCCATATCCGATTCATAAATAAACGATTGAGCCGTACTGCCATCCGCATTCAACAATTCGATTTTATAACCTTCTGCCGAAATTGGAGAGGAAACTGGGATATCTGCATTGGCTTTAGTGGAAACCGGCACATCGTTTACAAACGAACTGACAGCTACACCCACATTTAGTAATCCTACTTCATCTGGATTAGTCTTATTCCCCCATAATTCTTCTTTCATTTCACAAGAAGCGAGTCCAAACATCGCCATCATTGCGAAAAGGATCGTATTTCGTATTTTCATATCGTGTTCTTTTATCTATGTTTTATACTTGATTATTTCCAATCAGCCGGGATTTCAATATCAATTGGCTTGTCATTCGTTTTATCGTCGAAATTAATCGTAATGCTTAGACTACCGCCCTCTCCATCTTCGCTTTCTTTCGGTGCGATGATATAATTTTTATAATCGCCCGGACTTATTGTATAACTTTTTGTCGATTCAAATGTCTTTTTAGTTTCTTGATTCGTCAAACTAATTGTCATTTCAATCGTCTCTTTGTCATTTACTTTTAAATAATAAACCTTTTCCGAATCTGTTTTCTCCCATGTTTGTCCTTTCGTTAAGGCTTTAGTTGTGATTGAAACCGAGTAATCACTGAAATACTCATCCATCTTCTCGTCAAACTCAACAGATACTTTTGCTGAAGTCGGCTTGCAAGATACTTCTACTGTTTGAAAATTTTCTGAGACGGTAAAATCTTTCGTTCCTTCCACATACGGAGCTTCAGAACTTACAGCTTCATCTGTTCCATAAAAAGCTTTCAAAGTATAATCACCGTTGGGAAGTTCTATTTCATCAGGAACTTCATCATATTGCCACTTGCACGAGTCTCCTACGATTTCGCCATCCTGCAAGATTTGGACAGTATAATTGTTTACATCCTCGTAATCTTCGCTGGCAGCCCTCGTTGTTTGAAATCCGGCATCCGCTTGTACTGAGAGTGACACATAGCCTTTACCGGCCTCGTTGATTACCTCGTCTGCCTCCGACGAACAGGCCGCGAGTAGGGCTGTCCCTGCGAGTGCGCAAACGAATGCTTTTAGTCTTTTAATTCGTCTCATGGATTATTCTTTTTTTAATTTTCAATTGTTATTTTTCCGGCTGCAAAGATAGAGAATAACTGTGTTATGCTCCAAACCTTGGCGAGGGATAAATGTGTCCGATTTTTTAGATTGTAAAAATAGGTAATTTGCGGAAAGCCTTATTTTACGCGGGTTTCGCGTATTTGACAATGCTCCGCTTGTGTCCGATTTTTTAGATTTTGATAGTTATGCCTTCCGGAGAACATAGTTATAATTGGACGAATTCACGGCGTGAAATGAAACTTTAAGAATGAAGAATTAAGAATGAAGAATGAAGAATGAAAAATTGAGAATGAAGAATTAGAATGAGGAATGAAGAATTTTTACCCGGATGGCAATTCTTCATTCTTCATTCTTCATTCTTAATTCTTCATTTAATGCGTGAACTTATTGCTGCGTTTGGGGGCGTCTTGCACGCGCTTCTTGCGGACGACGTAGATGTCGTCTTTGCTTTGCGGACGGAGATAGTCGAACCAGGAGAAGTCTTTCAGCTCCTTTTGGTCGGGCTTGAGGTCGGGAATCGGGGTGAGCGTCCCTTGCGGGTTCGGCCAAATCTTGAGGCGGTCCAGCTTATTGTCTTTAAGCCAGATGGATAGATAACCGCTCTTCGTGGCATTCAAGCCTACCATGCTGCCGTCGTCCTCGATGGGATAGAAGATAGATTCGGCATTGCCCGAGACGTCGATCTGACGAACGGCGCGACCGGCAAAGAACGCCTTCAGGTCCGTGCCCTTCAGCTGGTTGTAATAACCCGTATCGACTTGCTGGACGGCGAAGGCAAATTGCTTCACGTGCGCATAATCGACGGCGCTGTCTGCCATATAAATCAGGATTGTATCGCCGTAGAGCTGGTATTGCTCGTTCCACAGGATCGGATCGTTATACATATATAATATGGAATCGCGCGTATTGAACTGCATGGAGTCGCACACGCCCTGGATGTCAGTACGGAAGAAGCGGACGCCGTAATAGGCTTTGATTTCGCGGTAGGTCGAGTCGATGGTGGTCATCTGGAGCGTATCGGCATGGAGGAAAAGCGTATCGCCCTCGGAATATTCGAGGCAACGGGCGCTATCCGTCGCAAAGGCGAAGCCGGTCTTCTCGTTGTAATAGCCATAATTACCGAGGAGCATGGTGCGCTGCAGCGTATCGCGGAGGCACATGTTCCCAAAGACTTCGCCAAAACCACGCTCGCGGTCGTAGGCAATCGAATCGCCGGATAAGATGCGGTTGCCCGATACCACTTCAGAGCGGTCGAGCAGCATCGAGGTATTGTTCACCGTATCGTACCAGCCGCGCGAGGTATGAATCGTACCGCTATCCGAGACGATGACCGACGGACCGAGGATGGTCGATATCTTCGACTCGGTGTTGTAATGGAGCGTATCGGAATAAAGCGTGAAGTTCGGGTTCTCCAGTTGCACGCTGTCGTTGAAGATGGCCAGTTTCGTGGTGGGCGAATATTGCCCGTAGAAGGAAGAGAGTTGGTTGAGGGAATCGACAATCATGCCGCCCTCGAAGTAATAGCCGATGTCTGGAATGCGCTCGTAGTTCAAGCTATCGGTAAAGAGCGTGACTTGGCGGTTCTCCATCCGGACATTGTCGCGCAGGTAAGCGATTTGTGTATTCCCGTCGTAGAAAAGATATTCACCGAAGACGAAAAGCGTATCGCCCTGTTCCATCCGGACGTTGCTAAAGGCTTCGAGCGAATTAGTCTGCTCGTAGAAATAGGCGCTGTCGCAATACATATAGGAACTGTCGTGGCGGAAACAGACGTCGCCCACGAGGATTTGCGCGTCCGACTTCACCTCTTTATCGAACGAAAGCGTGTTGGCATGTTCCAGAAAGACTTTCGTCTTCCGGACTGCCGGCACGCTGTCTGTCTCCTGCGCCTCCAGCACAAGAGACACACACCATCCGAACAAGAGGAACAGGAAGAAATGTCTCATGCTATTCTTTTACCCAACCCGGAAAACGAAAATCACAATTGCGCCAGCCTTCGCTGATGCGGACGTAGGTCGATTTCTGCTGTTTGCGAATCCAGTCGTTCAAGAGCTCGTCGCGCTTCTTCGCCTCGACAATCGACTTCAATGCCTGATAGTCGTCTGCCAAGTTGGCCTTGTGCGCTTCGGTGCGGGCGCGGAGCTTCACGATAGCGACAATCTCTTTCTGGGTCTTCGAGACCATGCGGAACGGCTCGGAGATGTCGCCCACCTTCATGTTGTAGACAATCTTACCGATCTCGGGTGGAAGCTCGTGCAACTCGAAACGCGGCGTGCCCGAATTGGAACTGTTGTAGTCGCTATTTACCATCAAACCTTTGTTGTTTCGCGTATCTTTATCATAAGAAAGGAACGAAGCCGCCTCTTCGAATGAGAATTTGCCTCCGACGATATCCGCGTGGATTGAATCCATGCGCGCCATCGCCGCGTTCAGTTCCGTTTCCGAGACTTCCGGCTTCAACAAGATGTGGCGGCAATTGATGCGGTCGCCTCGCTTTTCAATCAATTGGATGATGTGGAAACCATATTCCGTCTCTACAATCTGCGAGATGTGTTTCGTATCCTTCAGGTTGAAGGCGACGTTGGCAAACTCGGGCAACAACTCGCTCTTGCTCATGAAGCCCAACTCGCCACCTCGGGCCGCCGAGCCGGGATCTTCGGAATACATACGTGCCAAGGTCGAGAACTCATACTTCCCGGCGTTGATATCTTCCGTAAATTGGCGGAGGCGCGCTTTGATGGCATCCGTTTCTTCAAAGGGGATTTTCGGTTCGAGCGTGACGATTTGCACCTCGACCGTCAAAGGAATGTTAGGCAAACTGTCTTCCGGCAGTTGGCTATAATACTTGCGGACTTCAGCCGGCGTCAGTTTGATTTCGCCCACCAATTTCCGTTGCATCTCTTGTACAATCTGTTGTTCGCGGACAATCTCAATACGCTCTTCGCGGATTTGGGACAGCTTCTTATTGAAATACTCTTCCACTTTTTCCTTCGAGCCAATTTGTCCAATGACCATGTTGATCCATTGGTCCACGCTCTGTATCACCTGCGATTCCGGCACCTCGACACTATCAATCTTTGCCTGATTGAGGTACAGCTTCTGAATCGCCATCTGTTCGGGGATGAAGCAATAGGGATCGCCTTCCAGGCGTTCGCCGGCATTCAACAAATAGAGGCGTTGCGCCTCCACGTCGGAACGAAGGATCGCATCATCACCAACAACCCACACAATTTCATCAATCACATTATCCTGCGCCTTTGCCAGCCAACCAATACTGACCAGAAACAAAGCAAGTAAAACCTTTTTCATCCTATCTAATTAATCATTATTTCTATCAAATCTGCGTTTTTCCGGAAGAGGTTCGAACGCGGTTGCAAATATATCATTAATTTCTGAAAACACCACGCATTCCTGGGTGTTATCCGCTTAAATTTCATTCCGGAAAGAAAACAACGTCGCCCGCGCGGACCGCATCGTCGTATAATTCTTCCTCAAAATCTTTCAGAAACTTCACCTTGCGCTGGTTGACCAACATCTCGAATACCTGCGGCGCCACGTACTCGTAAGGCGCGATTTCGCCTTTGGGAATGAACTCATCGATGTTCAAAAGGTAGCAGAATGAACTGTCGGCCGCTTCCAGATAAGCATGCGTGCGGAGGAACGCCGCCTCGTCCGTCACGGTCTGTGGAATGTTGAGCATAAGCTCGTCGAAGTCGACCCACTTGTCGTAGAAATACTCGTAGACCACTGCGTTCTGCACGCTGTACTTTTCAATCTTCTCGATCGAGTCTTCACTCTTCGAACGATACCAGCGTTTCACTTCGGAAAGATTCGGTGCACCGAGCGGCACCTTCAGGAACAAGCCTTTGATCAAGCTATGGTCCAAGACGAACTCCTCGCGGTTCTCGGTATAAAACGCCTCTTTTTCCGCCTCCGTGATATTGGCAGAAAGCCGCTCTTTTACCAATTGCTCTTGATATCGGTAGCGGATGAGCGAACGCCGGTAGGAATCGACCAAGCGGTCGATTTCCGCCTTCGTCTCGTCGTCCATATTCCGCTGTGCGACGTCGTAGACCAGCTCATCCTTTATCCATTGCTTGAGGTAACTTTCCGTCCAAATCAAACTGTCGGCCGACGAAAGCCGTTTGGGTAACGCTTGTAATAACGACTCGCGCGACAAACCACGGTCGTGCAGCTTCACGACCAACCCTTGCGTGTCCGACACGGACGATTGCCGACTGCATCCGCCCATGATGCACATCACACAAAGGGAAAGTCCGACCAACCACCGCATTACTTTATTCTCCTTTATTTACGGACAGCCTTTTCCAATGCCTTCCAATTCACCTCAACCGGATATTTCGCCCGCAACTCTTGAATCCAAGCTTCTTCTAACGCCTTTTGTTCCGCCATGGGCTTGTTCCAGATTTTATCGTTGCTGATATTGAACAACAAAATGCCATCGCGGTATTCGTTCAGCAGTAGCTCGTATTCGGGATGTTTTTTCGGGAGATTCTTCCGTTCCATGTTCGTCAAGATGTCGCGAACGAATAAATCGTACACCTCTTGCATGAAATCGCCGGAATAAGTCTTCACGGAGAAGGGACAACGTATGATATAAGCGGCAAACTCATTCTGCTTGAAATCGACGGTATCGATACGCGCCAATGTTTTGTCGAGCGGTTCCGCCTTTTCCCAAAACTCTTTGTCGGTCGGGAAATAATCGTCGCACAAGGCTTGCAGCTCGGCGTATGCTTCTGGGTAGAATGTATAATGATATTCTTGTTTCAACCGGTCGTCAAAACCTTTATAAAGCGCGAAGTTCCATTCGCCTTGTGCCATTTGGCGATGCCAACGCTTCTGGACATCGTCGAGCGTCGGGACATCCAATTTCTTTACCAATTTCACGATATGGTATCCGAATTGCGTCCGGAAAGGAGCCGAAACTTCACCCGGATCTTGCAACGCGAAAGCTACGCGCTCGAAATCCTGCACCATTTCGCCCAGGCCAAAGACCGGAAGCAAACCTTGCTTTTGGGCAGAAGCTTTATCTGCCGAATATTGTTCTGCCAATTTGCCGAAGTCTGCCCCTTGTTGGATTTGCTGATAAAGAGATTCGGCCAACTTTCGTGTTTCTTCGTCCGAACGAACTACCGAATCTTGCTTGAAAGGAATGAGGATATGCGCCGCTTCGCGCCGTCCCGGATTGGGAATCCGGCGATGGAGCTTCACAATATGAAAACCTAACTTGGTACGGAAAGGCATTGACAACGTTCCGTCTGCCATGCCATAAACTTGATCTTCGAAAGCCTTCACGGTCTTCATCGGACCAAAACAACGGACATGCTCATAGCCCACATGCTTCGGGTCGGCTTTCATTAATTCTTGTCCTATGCTTTCCAAATCCTCGCCGTTTTGGATCCGGTTGTAGACTTCGAGCGCCTGTTGATAGACGGCCACCGTGTCTTTCGAGACGGTTTGCTCTGGAAGGAAGAAAAGGATATGGCTCAAATCTAACAATTCGCCCATGCGTGTATATTCTTGGGCAACGACGGCATCTTCCGCCTCTTTGTCCGAAAGATAGCTGGACAGGAGTTCGGCTTTGTATCTATCCAATTCATCCTTGAAAGCCTGCGTTTGATCCAGACCTTGCGCTTCTGCATCAACGACCTTCAACTTGAAATTCCCGAAAAGTTGTACAAACGATTCCAGATTTTTCTTATCGGCCAAGTTTGTTTCCCCATTTTTCTCCGCAGAGAATAAGAACTCGGCGACAGAGACCTTTTTATCTCCTACTATCATGGCGACCGAATCCGGCAAAGACGCTGCATGCCCCGTCCAACCCGCCAAGAGTAACGTGGATATCAAGAACTTTTTCATTCAGTTTCTTTTAGTTGCTATTTACGTTCACAAAGAATAAAACGGATTGAATACGCAAATCGTATATCAATCCGTTAAATTAGCGTTTTTTATCAACTATGTCTATTAATTTCCCATCTCGGAAATAAACTTGATGCGGACCAAACGAATTTCTTCTTCCGTGTAATCGCCGCCCAGTTCTTCGATCGCTTCTTCCAAGTCGTCCGTTTCCGAATCTTTAAAATACTCGTAAATATCTTCGATATGGTCTTCGTCCATCACTTCGTTCAAGAAGTAATCGATATTGATACGCGTGCCGGAATACACGATTGCCTCGATCTCATCCAGCAACTCAGGGAATTCGAGCCCTTTGGATACCGCGATATCGTCCAACGCCACTTTCCGGTCGATGCTTTGTACGATCCATACTTTCAGCTTCGATTTGTTGGCCACCGTACGCACGCGCAAATCTTCTGGACGCTCAATCTCGTTTTCCTCGACGTGCCGTTTAATCAATTCGACGAATTCCTTTCCATAGCGTTTGGCTTTTCCTGACCCGACGCCTGGAATGTTTTGCAATTCTTCCAATGTGATCGGATAAGTCGTAGCCATTGCTTCCAACGAAGGGTCTTGGAAAATGACGTAGGGCGGCACTTGCAACCGTTTTGATAATTTCTTCCGCAAATCTTTCATCATGGAATAAAGCGCCGGATCAACTGCACACGAGGCGCCTCCGCGAACCGGAACTTCCTCTTCCTCTTCCTCAAATTCGTTGTCTTTAGTGATTTTGAATGACACCGGCTTTTTCATGAATTCTTTTCCTTTCGGAGAAATCTTCAATAAGCCATAATTTTCGATGTCCTTCGTTAGATAACCTGCAATCAATGCTTGACGAATGACGGCGTTCCACGTCTTTTCGTCTTCGTCTTGGCCCGAACCGAACACTTCCAACTCGTTATGTTTGTACGATTGGATTTCAGCTGTTTCGTTTCCGACCAACATATTGACGATATATTCAGCTTTAAACTTTTCTTTCAACGTACTGATTGTTTCCAGTACAGCACTTAATAATTCTTTAGCTTCCACTTTTTTCTTTGGATTCAAACAATTATCACAATTCCCACAATTTTCTTCCGGATATTCTTCCCCGAAATAATGCAGCAGTACTTTGCGGCGGCATACCGAAGTTTCCGCATACGCCGCTGTTTCTAATAAAAGTTGTTTCCCTATTTCTTGTTCAGCAACCGGCTTTCCTTGCATGAACTTCTCCAGCTTCTGCAAGTCTTTATACGAATAGAAGGCGATGCATTTACCTTCTCCTCCATCGCGGCCTGCACGTCCTGTTTCCTGATAATAACCTTCCAAGCTTTTAGGTATATCATAATGGATAACATATCGCACATCCGGCTTGTCAATGCCCATGCCAAAGGCGATCGTAGCGACAATTACATCAACCTGTTCCAGCAAAAAGGCATCTTGATTGGCTGAACGTACCGCCGAATCCATACCGGCATGATAAGGTAACGCCTTAATCCCATTCGCCTTCAGGATATCGGCAAATTCCTCTACCTTTTTACGGCTCAAGCAATAAACAATACCGGATTTGCCTTCGTTGGCTTTGATATACTTAATAATATCCCGGTCGATATTGTTCGTCTTGGGACGCACTTCGTAGTACAAATTCTCCCGATTGAAAGAAGACTTGAATACCGTAGCGTCTAACATGCCTAAGTTCTTTTGGATATCATGTTGCACCTTCGGAGTAGCCGTAGCCGTGAGGGCAATTAGCGGACGTTTTCCGATTTCATTGATAATAGGACGGATTCGCCGATATTCCGGACGGAAATCATGTCCCCACTCCGAAATACAATGCGCTTCATCTACCGCATAAAATGAAATCTTCACTTGGCGTAAGAACTCTACGTTATCCTCTTTCGTCAACGATTCCGGAGCGACGTAAAGCAATTTGGTTTTTCCCGACAGGATGTCGTCTTTTACCTGTTCGATCGCCGTTTTGCTCAATGAAGAGTTGATGAAATGCGCAACTCCATCGTCTTCACTAAAGTTTCGCATGGCATCTACCTGATTCTTCATCAGAGCGATAAGGGGAGAAACCACGATAGCCGTTCCTTCCATCATCAACGAAGGCAATTGGTAACACAACGATTTGCCACCGCCGGTAGGCATCAGTACAAACGTATCCTTGCCTGCCAACACATTTTCAATAATCGCTTTCTGGTTTCCTTTGAATGTATCAAAACCAAAATGTTGCTTTAACGCTTCTGTTAAATAATCTTTTTTTGCCATACTAAAAACATGATTAGAAATAGGTTCTTCGTCTTATCATCCTGCTACTTGCAATCGATTCACATCAGTCTTATTGAATTCCTCTTTTGCATATTCGAGAGTTACACGGAGTTCTTTTTTGTCTTCCGACGGCATCGTGAACATGGCGTCCATCATGATTGCTTCTACAATCGAACGCAAACCACGTGCTCCTAATTTGAACTCCAATGCCTTATCCACGATAAATTCATATACATCTTCATCAAAACTCAGCTGAATGCCATCCATGGCAAACAACTTGACGTATTGCTTGATGATTGAATTCTTCGGTTCTGTCAAAATATTCCGCAATGCTTTCCGGTCTAACGGATTCAAATAGGTCAAAAGCGGTAATCGCCCAATAATCTCCGGTATCAATCCGAATGATTTCAAATCCGTCGGTGTAATGTATTTCAACATATTACTCCGGTCTACCTGTGCCGTGTCTTTGCTGGCAGCATAACCCACTACGCGCGTATTCAAACGTTGTGCGATTTTCTTTTCTATGCCGTCAAAAGCACCTCCGCAGATAAACAGTATATTCTTTGTGTTGACCGGTATCATCTTCTGTTCCGGATGTTTACGTCCTCCCTGAGGCGGCACGTTCACCACCGAACCTTCCAATAATTTCAACAAACCTTGCTGGACGCCTTCTCCGCTTACGTCGCGCGTGATGGAAGGATTGTCGCCCTTACGCGCAATCTTATCGATTTCGTCGATAAACACGATGCCACGCTCGGCTGAATCCACATCGTAATCGGCCGCTTGCAACAAGCGTGTCAAAATGCTTTCTATATCTTCTCCTACATAACCGGCTTGTGTAAGCACCGTAGCATCTACGATAGCGAAAGGCACATGTAAGAGCTTGGCTATCGTACGAGCCAACAGGGTTTTTCCTGTACCTGTCGATCCGACCATGATAATGTTCGACTTCTCGATCTCTACATCATCATTCGTCTCCTCTTGGAGCAAACGCTTATAGTGGTTGTAGACGGAAACCGACAAATAACGCTTAGCGGCGTCTTGCCCGATCACATATTGATCCAAGAACGCCTTGATCTCTTCCGGTTTGGGCAATTCATTCCGGTCTATATCCAGTGTCGACTTTTTCTTTCCAAATTGTTCTTTTACGATTTCGTACGCTTGTGTCGCGCAATCGTTGCAGATGGCACCGTTGATCCCATTGATCAACAACTTGACATCCCGTCCGCTACGTCCACAAAACGAACACGTATCGACTGCTTTGGCCATATATTCCTTTCCTTAATTAATAATTTATTTCCGGGTTAAGATTTCATCAATCATACCATACGCTTTTGCCTCTTCGGCCGTCATCCAAAAGTCGCGGTCGCTATCTCGTTCTACATCTTCGTAGGGTTTTCCTGAATGCTCGGAAATAATGGTATACAATTCCTTCTTTATTTTCAAAATCTCCCGTGCGGTAATTTCGATATCGGACGCTTGTCCTTGCGCGCCGCCCAGTGGTTGGTGAATCATCACGCGTGAGTGCTTCAGGGCATATCGCTTACCCTTTGTCCCCGCTACCAACAAGACGGATGCCATTGATGCGGCCATGCCGGTACAAATCGTCGACACGTCCGACCCGATGAATTGCATCGTATCGTAAATGCCATAACCCGCATATACGGAACCACCCGGCGAATTGATATAAATCGAAATATCTTTCCCTGGGTCGCTCGAATCCAAATACAACAATTGGGCTTGGATTACATTGGCGGTATAATCGTCAATTTGCGTACCCAAGAAGATGATACGGTCCATCATCAAGCGGGAGAACACGTCCATCTGCGCCACGTTCAGCTGGCGCTCTTCGATAATGGTCGGCGAAATGTAGCTGCTGGTTATGTTCATGTGGTTCATATAACTATCCAGCGCGCTCCCGCTCATCCCTAAATGCCGGGTTGCATATTTTCTAAAATCATCCATATTATATATATGTATTAATGTAAATATCCGTGGTTAAGACGTGCGAAAGGGATTTTCTCCTTTTTCGTCTAACGGACAAACAAAGTTATAAATAAATTTTCGAATAGAACAATTTATTTTGTCCGTTAAACTACTTTTCTCAGGAGGAAAATCCCTTTTTCGCTGTTTTTATCTTTTTTTATAACTATATTCGATGCACTTTATGCAAATAATTTAGCGAACTCTTCGGGAGAAAGCAGCTTGAGGTCCAAGGTGACTTGTTCCTTCATCCAAGCAGCCAATTTCTCGTCCTTCGCACGCTCGCGGATGTTTTCCAGCGTCTGCATATTCTTCAGCATGCCCTTGGCGTAGTTGTCCAATACATCTTCAGGCACAGACAACATGCCATATTGTGCGAACTGAGCCTTGGCAATGCGTTTTGCATAGTCGTCAATATCTTCATCGCTGACATTGATATGGGCTTGGTTGACCAAGCTGTTGCGGATGATGTCGTAGATCAACGCGCTGCGGTTCGAATCGTAGTAATCCTTCTCCAACGCTTCGGGCGTAGCCTTTTCGTTCGTCAGCTTCAACCAACGGATCAACAAGTTGTCCGCCAATTTGATATCGCCTGCCTTTTCCATCAACAAGGGGCGTGCGTCGTTCAAGAACTTGTAGTCGCTCTGCGGAGTGAATTGTTCTACCAAGGCTTCGCGGATCATGTTCTTAAACTCTTCTTCGCTCGTTACGACGTTATCGCCAAATACCTTGTCGAACAAAGCTTGGTTCATTTCCGCATTCTTATGGCGTGTGATCTCTTTGATTTCAAAGCTGAAGTCGCCCGTCAATTCGGCTACTTGCTCTTTCTTCACACGCAAGAAGCTGGCGATTTCCGGTTCAGAACCGTTGAATGCCTTGTGCGGGTTGAAGACAATCACTGAATTTGTCTTCGCGCCGATGAATTTGGCTTTCTCCTCTTCGTCCTTAATATATTGAGGCATCAATACGGCATTTTCCACCACGATACCGCCTTCTTTCGGAGCACCGTTTTCCAATTCCGCGATCGTACCCTTCACCAAATCCTTTTCTTCCGCTTCGTCTACCTTTTCATACGAGCCGAAGTTGGCCGCATAGGCTTCGATTTGCTTGTTCAGCATATCGTCGTCGATATTTACTTGGTAGTACGTCAACGTATCCTCTTTGCCCAGCGAGACCTCAAACTTCGGATAAAGGATTACATCGTAGTTGAATACGAAGTCGTCCTGCTCCTCCAAATCAACGCTTGAAGGTTCCGATTCGCTTGGCATCGGTTCGCCAATGATAGGAAGATTGTTGTCTTTTACATACTTAAATAAGTTCTCAGACACCAGGCGGTTGATTTCTTCCAGCAAGATGCTCTTGCCATACATTTTCTTAATCATTCCCATCGGAACCATTCCGACACGGAAACCTGGTACGTTTGCGCGGCGGCGCGCCGTGCGCAATTTGGCTTCTACAGCAGCCGCATAGTCGTTCTTTACTATTTCCAATCTAATAAGACCCCACGTAGGATCCTTTTCTACAAAAGAAACGTTCATTCTGTAATGATGTATTTAATTAATTGTTCAATTCCAAATTAGGGTGCAAAAATAGACTTATTCTTTTAATATCGCAAATTGTTTGCCGAAATTGTTGTAAACGCAGATTAAACTGGCCTTTTTCCTGCCATATTCGGGGGGGGATCTCGCCATGCTGACCATTGCTTTTGTCCTATTATTTATATTGTTGTGTGGAGGTGGATTCTTCTTTTCGAATATGCATAACAAGAAACTTAAAAAGAAAGAGCTGAAGAACGTTTTCTGAGTATTAGCAAGACTGTTGCATTCCTTTTGATTGGAGGAATTTATTAGACCCAAAAGGTACGTTTGGACTTGATTTAATGGAGAGCAAACAAAAAAAATGCACTTTGACGCATATTTTTTAGGTTAATGAATATTGCATTTTTGATAAAGACTTATTATTTTTGCGGTGTTCTTTTGCAAAGATGCGTAAAACAAGCCATAGTCTTGCTAAGACTACGCTGACGTAGCAAAAGGATATTTCCAAGAAAGACACTTGTTTAGTGTAAAACGAAACACTTGTCTCATGGAAAGCAAAAAGATAAAAACACGTTTTATAATAACATAAACTAAACATTTATGCCAAGCAAGAAAAGTAATTCTGTATGTTTGCTTTTGGTGGCTACCGCATTAAGCCTGACAGGTAATATCTATGCGGAAATAGCTCCGGCAAACCCGAATGCCCTCCATGCACAGCAGGATGGTAAAGTGACAGGTACGGTAACGGACGCATACGGTCCGGTCATCGGAGCCTCAGTAATTATTAAAGGTACAACCAATGGAAACATTACCGACATGGACGGTAAATTTACCTTGGAAGGAGTGCAGAACGGCGACGTCATTGAAATCTCCTACGTAGGATACAAGACGCAGGAGATCCCTTACACGGGGCAAGCCACAATCAACGTCAGCATGACCGAAGACTCGGAACAGTTGGAAGAAGTGGTGGTGACAGCGTTGGGTATCAAGCGCGAAAAGAAAGCGTTGGGTTACGCCATCAGTAGTGTGAAAGGCGATGAATTGATTGAAGCCGGTACGCCGATGAATGCCATGCAAGCCCTCTATGGTAAGACTTCCGGTTTGCAATTGCAGTCTACTGCATCAGGTCCTTCGGGTGGTATGAACATCAAGGTCCGTAACTCCATCTCTTTGACAGAATCCTCTTCTACACGTCCGTTGATTGTAGTCGATGGTATTCCTATCCACGATGAAAACACAGGTCAATCTACGAATAGCCGTACAGGTGGTGACCATGGTACAGGTTTGAACGATATCAATCCGGAAGACATTGCCTCCATTGAAATCCTGAAGGGTGCGAAAGCTGCCGTATTGTATGGATCGGAAGGTGCGAATGGTGTCTTGCTGATTACGACCAAAACGGGTAATAAGCGTGGTTTAGGTATCGACTTTGGTATCAGCCATCAGTGGAATATGGCCGCTTATCTGCCGGAATTGCAAAATGAATACGGTACGGGTTCCAGCCCTGGTACAGCGCCTTTAAAGGAAATCTCGAAAGATGGTTTCTATACGATGACCGACCCGAACACAGGGCAGACGGTAGAATCCTTGTGGCGCGGTGCTTCGTATAACTTCGGTCCGCGTATGGATGGCCGTAGCCTTTTGTGGTGGGACGGTAACTATTATCCCTACACGGCGAAAGAGAACAACCAGAAGGATATGTATCGCACGGGTGGACAAACCAACGTGAATTTTGCTTTGAGCAATGGCGGTGATTTGGGTTCGTTCCGTTTGTCATACAACTACCGCGATTATAACGCCATCACGTATGGAGCAGACAACAGAGCACATTCATTTGCTTTTGCAGCCGATTTAAAGGCAAATGATTGGATCAAGGTAAAATGGAATACGAACTATTCAAATACCAAAGACCATAACGCCCCCTACGCCATGCAAGAGTTCTCGACGTATGGTTTCCCGCGTGAGCAGGACGTGAACCTGATCAAGAACATGTATTTGACAGAAGAAGGCTACAACTACTTCAGCATGAACGAATCGGTTACGCAGTTCGCGCCTTATACCAGCTATCTGGGAGGATATTTCTGGTCGCAGTTGCGCAACTCCAACGACTACGAAAAGAACCACTTGATCCAATCGTTGAATTTGGACGTTACGTTCAACGATAAATTCTCTTGGACTTCGTTGGGTGGTTTGGACTGGACGGTGGCTGAGCAAGAAATCAAACAGCATGTACAAAAGCCGTTGACCTCTGAAAACAAACAAGGATGGTACCAAGTAGCCAGCGATCGCGACATGATCATGTATGGACAATCTACGTTCAACTACAACCAGACATTCAACGACGTATGGAACGTATCGGCTATGGTCGGTGGTGCCGTTAAGTATACGAAAAATGAATACCAAGAGCAATCTGTACAGGAAACGTTTGCTATCGAGAACTGGTTCTCATTGAGCAATACGCGCGAAGACTTCGGTCCTCGTTCTTCCCGCTCACGCGGAGATGACTTGTTGTTGAGCGTCTTCGCTTCTGCCCAGTTGGCGTATGCGAACCAATTGTTCGTCGAATTGCAAGCTCGTAACGACTGGTCGTCTATTTTGCCTCCGGAAAACAACCATTATTTCTATCCGGGTGCCAGTGTATCATGGATCTTCACGGAAGCATTCGATATCGATTGGTTGAATTATGGTAAGGTGCGTGGTTCGTGGGCAGACGTAGGTCGTCCGGGTCCTCGTTATTATGGTAATGTGGACTTCTCGTTAAGTTCGTATGGTGGCCAGCCTACGATGTCATTGCCGAACTACTTGCCGCCTGCCGACTTCGCTTCTGCCAATGGCGGTTTCCCGGTGCCAGACTTGAAACCGGAACGTAAGCGCGAGTATGAAATCGGTGTGGAAGGTGCGTTCTTGCCGGGCAACCGCATCAATGTAGACTTCTCATTCTTCCATAATAATACGTATGACCAGATTACCACTTTGACCGTACCGTCGGCTTCCGGTCTGGAACAAGTACGTATGAATGCCGGTGATATTTCGCAGAACGGTCTCGAATTTTCTATCAATACGAAACCGATCGTAACGAAAGACTTCCAGTGGGATTTGGGTTTAAACTTGGCTCGTTACAAAACGAAAGTAATCGAATTAGGTAAAGGTATCGATCGTTTGGAGATGTGGGGTGCTAAGGGCGCACGCATTGTCAGCGTTCCAGACGGGGAATATGGTGAAATCTATATCTATCCCTACCAGCGCGATGAAAATGGTAACCGCATCGTAAACCAAGGTACCGGCGTATGGGATTTGGATAAGACCCAAGAAGTCAAAGTGGGTAAGATTACGCCGGACGTAGTCGGTGGTTTGACGACCAGCCTTTCATACAAGGACTTCACGTTGAATGCCGTATTCGACTTCCAGTTTGGCGCGACGATGATCTCGCAAACCAACATGTACTTGCTGGGTAACGGTTCTGGGAAAGAATCTTTGCAATTCCGTGACGAAGCGCACGGCGGTTTGCCTTATTATGTAAACACGGCCGGTGAACGTATCCTGTTGGATAGCCACGATGCGGCTGTTCCTTCGGATTCCTTCTATCCGTTTATCTTGCACGATGGTGTCATCACGCCAGGTGTTACGCCGGACGGCAAGCAGAACGAGATGGTGATCTCCGCAGAACAATATTATACACAGTTGTATTGGCAGGGCGGTATGGATTTGAGCGAAGACCAGATCTACAAGAGCGACTACATAGCGTTGCGTTCTTTGTCGATTAGCTACAATATCCCGAAGAGCTTCTTGTCGAAAATGCACATCCAGAGCGCACGCATCAACGCGTTTGCCAACAACTTGTGCTATCTCTATAAAGCTATTCCAAACGTGACGCCGGAATCTACCGGAGGTACGAACAACTTTACCGAGACAACCAGCATCCCGGGTGTCCGCAGCTTTGGTATAGGTTTGAATGTTTCATTCTAAATCCCATTAAAAGTATATTATGAAATCAATTAGAAAATACATCACTGGGTTGGCCTTAGGTTTGGCCAGTGCGGGTATCATGGTGTCATGTGATACCTTGGATGAGAATTTTTATAACCCGGATAAAATCACGGAAGCCGACTTCAGCTTGCTATTCGCTTCTGCCCAAACACAAGGGCACTTGTTCCGGTATGATTATGGTGCGACCTTCCACTACATGCGTGGTTTTGGTAAGATGTTAGGATTGGGAGTCAACCCCACGTATATCGACTTTAGCCAAAACAACACGATTGTACGTCCGTGGGATGGTTGGTCTGGAACTCCGTTCAATGAATTCATCTTCACGCAGACCAATACGGCGTATAGCAAAGACATCAATGGCATGAAATTGCTGTACAATGCGATGAGCGAGGAAGAAAAGGCGGAGAACGAAGTGTATATGCGTTGCTGTGATATCATCCAGAGCTACGCCTTCCAGCGTTCGACCGACTTATACGATGATATTCCTTATTCGGAAGCCGGAGGCGCTTTCGAAGAGAAATTCTATCCGAAATACGATACGCAGGAAGAGATTTACACCAGCATCATGGAACGTTTGAAAACGGCTGCCAGCGATTTGGCTACGTATGAATTTGCGTCTGAAACGGCTAAATCCAAGTTTGCATCCGTCGATTTGTTGTGCAATGGCGATTTGGAAAAATGGATTCGCTTTGCCAATTCGCTCCGCTTGCGTATGGCGATGCGCCTTTGCCACGTGAAACCGGATGTAGCGCTCTCAACCATCAAAGAATTGGTGGCAGAAAACCGGATGCTGACGGAATATACCTACGACTTAGGTTTTGAGGAAGAAGATAAAACGCACGCTTTTGAAGTGACATTCTTCCGTGGTATCGATGAACGTGGATATGAATGCGGTGCTCCGGCAACGATTATCCATGACATCATGAAATATGAATACCAGCCGGGCGACGAAAATGGCATTACCCGCCATGATTTCGACCCGCGCTTGTATGCGATGTTCCAGCCGGATATCCACAACCGGTATATCGGATTGCCGTTGACGTTTGAGGGTGCTGATACGGAACTCCCCAAGTATTACACGGAAGAGGAAATCAACGATATGTTTTTAGCCAATGACGTGGTTTCTAATCCTTGGTGTCCAGAACGTATTCCAACGATGTATAACCGTCGTACTTACTTCAACTTCGACATGCAATTCCCGGTAATGGGTTCGACCGAAACCAACCTGCTCCTGGCGGAAGCTACAGTTCGCTGGCCGGGCGAGTTTGGCAATATCGATGCCAAAGAATGTATCAAGAAGGCCATTTATGCTTCGACTTATTTCTATTATCAGACCAATAACTCGATGGCATACAATGAATCTTCGTTGCCAAGCATCCTGTATGTGCAGGAAAAGGCACAAGCTCCCAACTGGTCGGACATCCAAGACCATTTGGCCGAATACCAGGAAATCGCAGCCAACGATTTTGCCAGCTTGACGACTACGAAGGAGAAGTTGAAATTCATCTTCGACCAAAAGTTCGTGCACATGAATATCATGAACCCGTATGAAATCTTCAACGAAGCACGCCGTTTGATAAAAGATTTCGATGGCGAACTGCCTTTCGTGTCTACACCGAACGTGGTATTCCAAGAGCGTATGTTCTACCCAGGTAGCGAATTGACCAATAACCCGGAGAACTTCGCCAAAGTGGCATACAAGAATACGTATGATACGCCCGTCTGGTGGACAACACGCACCACAGCTGCGGTCAATACGAATGGAAATGCGTTGTAATATGGCATAAATAACAACCAAAAGAGGAAGGGGCAGGCATTCGTGTCTGCCTTTTCTATTATATACACGACATAAGTCGGGCACGATGGGCGAAAAGGAAGGCAGATAGTGGAGGTAGGCTGCCTCTTGTCGGCTGACAACGCGTCGGCGCGGGCGGTATCTTGCCCCTTGTCGGCCGACAATGCGTCGGCGCGGGCGGTATCTTGCCTCCCGTCGGCCGACAATGCAGCGGCGCGGGCGGTATCTTGCCTCCCGTCGGCCGACAATGCATCGGCGCGGGCAGTATCTCGCCTCCCGTCGCCCGACAATATGCCGCCGCTGGCAGTATCTTGCCTCTTGTCGGCCGACGAAAAGCGGGAAATATCATTATTTTATGCCCTTTTGTATTGCAAGTTCAAGGAATTATGTTTAAATTCGCTGCCGTGAATTCATAATCATTTAATATATGCAAGAAATAGACGGACTTCATTTGGAACATCTGCCCAATGGCGCCCATGCCGAGTACCACCACACGACATTGGAACGGGCCAAGGGCGACAGTGCGGTCTCTTCGAAATGCGCGAAGTATCTTACTCCCTACCAAGCTGCTTACGACGAGCAGAACAGGGTGTATAAAACTTCGACGAAGAACCTGAGTACGGATGATATTGCCGCATCAGACCGGTTGCGCGACGAGCTCTATCGCAGCTTCCGGGATGCGGTGAAGGCAATGGACGGAATCTCGATCCCGGCGATGGCCGAGGCAGCGAAGGTTCTGATGCAACTCATTAAGGATTACCGGATCGACCCACAGGGCCAACTGGATAAGGAGACCGGCGATTTGCGTAATTTTACAGAAGATTTGAAGAATAAGTACGCCGACCAGGTGGCTGCATTGGGGCTGACCGAGGTGGCCAACGAGCTGGAGAAGGCGAACGAACAGACCGCCACGCTCATCAAGCAGCGCGATTCGGAAAACAAGGCGCGCGAAGTGGGCCTCCTGAAGCGAGCACGTGCCGCGACGGACAAGGCGTACAGGCAGTTGGTCAAGATGGTGAACGCATTGGTCATGGTGGAAGGCGAGGACGCGTATGCGGACTTCGTGGCCGAGCAAAACTCCCTGATCAAACGCTACAAACAGCAAGTGCTGGGGCAGACCGTCAGCTCGGACAAGGAGGACGACGAGGAACCCGAAGAGCCCGCCACCCCGGAAATCACTAAATTCTACCCCAAAGAGAACGCGAACCCGGACAAACCGTTGGAATTTCCGCGGAATAAAACGGCGGTGCTGGAGGGCAATGGGCTGAAGCTCGTGGATTCCCCCGAAGGAAAGAAGGCGCAACTGGTGCTGATTAATTACGTAGAGCAACGGATGCCGCATGAAGATTCCGCCATCCTCCTGAACACGGACGAGAAGATCGAGTTCACCATGATGTACGACGCGGCGGAAGGTCAATATAACTTCCAAATCGAGACCTATCCGAACGGGACGGAAGAAGCGGTAATCATTAAATATCCGGAAACGATTACGCTTGTTTAAATTGAAAATTGAAAGTTGAAAAGGAAAGGGCAGGCTATTTTGTCTGCCTTTTCTATTGCCATAATCCAAAAGAATACGTACCTTTGCAGCGCAAACAAAAACAACCACGGGGCTGACCGGTTTTGACAAGCCAATCCCTAAAATCCGAGAAAACAAAATCAAAAGAAAATCCAAACATAGTTCTAAAAATAAGAATATTACATACATTACAAGAGCCAAGCAGAAATAAGATATTTTCCTTTGTTTGGCTCTTGTTTTTGTTACTTTTGTTACTCGTTTGTTACCCGTGTACGGATATTCTTTGTATCTTTGTATCGGGTAACAAAAAAAATGAATATGGTAACACAAGTGAAAGTTAAAGAACCGGTGCGCATCCGTACCAAGAAATTAGCGAACGGGAACGAATCTATTTATCTTGACGTGTACAGCGAAGGTAATAGAGGGTATGAATTCCTGAAGTTATATCTTATCCCGGAAAAGTCGAGGGCAGATAAAGAAGCCAACCGTAAAACGCTGGAGTTGGCGAATGCTATCAAGGCAAAACGCATCGTAGAAATCCAGAACAACGAACATGGATTCAAAACTGCCTCAACTCGTTCCAAGATGAATCTTATCCAGTATGTATTATTCTTGGCAGATGAGCAGCTGGCGAAATCCGGCAATAAGCGAAGCTATTATTATACGCTGCATTCGCTGGCCAAACATTTGGAAGCATACCGGGGAGATAAGATTACCTTTGCCAAAGTAGATGCAGACTACGTTAAGGGATTCATAGCCTATCTTCGGACAGCAACGAACTTCAATTATGAGAATAGCAAGAAACCATTTAAAGATGAGGTGCTATCTCAAAATACACAGCATAACTTATACAAGAAATTTGCATGGGTCATCCGAAAGGCGATCCAAGCGGATATTATAGCGGTCAATCCCTTGGATAAGATAGATAACACAGACAAACCCAAGCCGGAAGACGGGCAGCGAGAGTTCCTGACCATAGAAGAAATAAAGAAGCTAATGGCGACACCCTGCAAAGATATGATGTTGAAGCAATCTTTCTTATTCTGTTGCTTGGTTGGGCTTCGGTACAGCGATGTGAAGAAAATACGTTGGTCAGACTTCTATCAGGACAGCGAGGGAGAAACCCATCTCCGACTAAGAATCACCAAGACGAAGAGACCGGAAGATTTTCCAATCAGTAAAGAATCCCTGAAATGGTTACCGGACCGGGCCGGGGCTGATGATGAGTTGGTATATATCTTATCCAAGAATGACAATTCTAATAAGAAGCTGCAACGTTGGTGTACTGACGCAGGAATAAAGAAGAAGATTTCCTTCCATTGCTCCCGACATACGGCGGCAACCCTGAATCTGAGTTTGGGCGTGCCAATCGAGACCGTTAGTAAACTGTTGGGCCATACGAAGATTAGCACTACGCAAATCTATGCAAAGATTATTGACGAGAACAAGAAAGCCGCTGTACATAAGCAGGATGGGATATTTGATTGATAATTAAAGCGTTTAAAAATGAGATATATAGATAAAGATTTTGAAAAAGAGTATCAAGAAGGGGCAAACTTTGTGGCAGAGTTTGTAAGAAAAATGTGCCATGACAGGATATTTGAAATCGACATACAGGAATTTGCCATATTACCAAAGAATTTGGAAGAGACGGCACGACTTAATATGTGGAAACGTGTACAACATGACTTGATACAAAGCTTTGAACACATTAAGGTATCAAATTTTGATTATAGCTTTACTGTACATACAATAATAGATGAGGTTAAGCGTATAATCAATGACGCCAATATACTAAGACAAGAAAAACAAGATAAAGTATTTACGTGGATTATATTTTATTCAATGGCTTTATTTGTAAAAGATGAAAGGTTAAAACATTATAGAAGAAAGCCTGATATACAAATCGACAGAAGTAAAGACTATAAAGAACAGATTTTTTCGAATATAGTGTTAGGTAAAGAATATAACGAACAAGTGTGTAATTATTTGGGCGTTTATGAGGCCGCAAAACTTTTGGAAATGGATTATCTTATACCGATAGTTGAAATTAGCGTTTCTGTGTGCATGTGGGCTGAAATTCAGTTACCGATAGAAAAAGAAAATGAAGAAATGAAATTACCGGAGCCTCCAGATGGTTTAAATATAGACAAGGCTAAAAGACTATTTAAAAAAGCTGTAGAAGTAGGTTTTATGCAGCCTTTAAATAATAGGGATGGCTATCAATGGAATAAAAGTAATGCACTACTGGCCTACTTCTGTGGAAAAATATATTGTGAGGATGGTATTGTGCAAGATACAATAACAGATGAATGGTTTATTAAAAGGGGTACAACATTTTTCCCTGAAACAGCTTTAATGTCTTTCTTTGTAAATAGAGACGGGAAGGCAATTAAAAATTTAGGACAATCAAGACTACAGTTGGAGAGACCTCCAATTGGATATAAAGAGATAGACAAATTATTTAACGAGGCGATCTAAATAGGTCGCCTTTTTTATGCCTAATATATTGGGCAATGTATATCCCAATATATTGCCAAATAAAGCCAAATGCCTTTTATTTTCTTCTTATCCGACCTTTGTCTCATGTTTAACCGACGGCGAAG
Source organism: uncultured Parabacteroides sp. (assembly GCA_944325335.1). Classification (GTDB taxonomy): domain Bacteria; phylum Bacteroidota; class Bacteroidia; order Bacteroidales; family Tannerellaceae; genus Parabacteroides. Next base: position 24,341 of record CALUZR010000047.1, read on the forward strand.
AGAGGTGCACATCTTTTCAATGTCATAAAAAGAAAATAAAGATGACAGACGAAATTCAAGAACAACTAAACAGAATAGAGCGTTACAGTTTACTATCTGCAAAAAATATGTTTGGCTTAGAAGAAGCATCTCTTTTCCTGAATATGTCTAAGAGTTTTTTATACAAATTGACGTATAGACATGAAATTCCCTACTACCGTCCTAACGGGAAACAGATCTACTTTGACCGCAAAGAGTTGGAGGATTGGATGAGGCGTAACAGGGTTGCAACTATAGAAGAGATAGAGCAATCAGCTACGAATTATTTAGTAACCGGTAAAATAGGAGGCTGAAATATGGGAACAAAAGAAAAGGCGACCGAAGCCGCCAATCCCCAATGTTCCGAGGGCAAAGATAACAAAAATATCTGTATTCGGGCAAAAATTAAGGCTATTTTCCGCTCAGGGAAGAAATTCACGGCAAGGAAGATAAATCAACTGACCGGTAGCAACGATGCCCGGAAATCTATAAGCACACTTCGGCGTGATGGTTGGCGTATTCAGGACATGAGACTGCCGGATGGTAGTAAACTCTATTGGCTGGCTGAGGATGATAGACAAGGGGTGTTGAACTTTAAAGAATTAAAGAATCAAGCATATGAGTGCAAATATAGGTCAATTAATGGAAGCAGCCTCAGCCCTAACAGAAGGCATAGAATCGCCGGTGCAGCAGTTGAGGCGAGAAATAGACCTTATGCGGTCGGAATTGGCATGGTACGAGAGCAAGCATCCGGAGGCAGACACCTCAAAACGCAGGGCAAGGCTTCAGCGATTAGAATTGATTTGCCGTACGCTCGAAGGCTGTGAACTAGTGTCGCTTATGCCAATCATTCGGGATAAGTTATCAGAAGCCAAGCGGGATAAATTCGACCCGGATTGCGCTGCCGTTTGGATTCCAATAAAACCAAATGTTCCAGATTTATTACACGCTCGCCCGGCAATCATCGATTTGGTCGGTTGGGAGATTCACTCCATTCGTGATTACGATCTCGTGGGTATTGCTAATGCAGGAGGATTTATTTGTTCAACTTTAGATGATTAGCGTATGAATGATTTACAAAGACAAATAATAGCAGCAGCGGAAGGATTACCGGATTTTCTTGTAGGCAAGAAAATCGACTTATCAGAGCGTGTACCACTACCGGAACCCTTATTGCGACAGGATTCAAGCGATGCTATATTATTTACCAAAGGCAATATTTCATGTATAGCGGGCTCAGAAAAGTCCCGTAAAACATTTTTGGTAACAGCCATTGCAGCCGCTTTATTGGGCGATGAGCAGCTTACTTTGTCTGGAGTACTTGAGAATCCCAAAGTCGTTATAATCGACACAGAACAAGACATTTCAGATACTCATGTTATTACTCGTAGAGTTCATAGACTATTAAAATGGGATTGCTCACAAAGTAATGACAGATTAGCCGTCTATAACCTAAGAGAATTAGATGTATCACAACGAAATGCTGCTGTTGAAAAGATTTTGGAAGTAGAATCACCTTCTGTTTGTTTCATTGATGGCGTGGTAGATCTATGCGAGGATTTTAACGACCTAAAAGAAAGCCGTAAAGTAATCGATCGATTAGGAGCTATCGCTTCACAAACTCGAACTCACATTTGCATTTGCATTCACTTCAACAAAGGTACAACAGAATTAAGAGGACATATCGGGTCTTTTATTAAGCAAAAATCCGAACTTGTTATCGGAGTTGAGGCACAAGATGGGTATAGTGATGTCTTGCCTTTGCGATCAAGACGGAAACCGTTTGATAAATTCAGTATTGCAATTGATGATAAGGCGTTACCTTATTTGTATAATCCGCCTCAAACTACACCAAAGATGGATAAGTTGAAGGCTTTATTTGAAGAAGTATTTAAGGATCTACCAACTACGGTGTCTTATACGCTGTTACGTGATAATGTTATGAAGTTATCAAGCGTAAAAGAACGGGCTGCAGAGAAGAAGATAGAACAAGCCATTTGCGAAGGCATTGTAAAGAAAAATGATTATGGATATTATTTGCCCGTAAAGATTCCAGAAAATGAGCAATTGCCTTTCTAAAATAGTGTATTACCGTACCGAATACCGTACAACCGTACTGCTCCCCCTATATTTATATAAATATAGAGGGGGAGAGATACGGTAAGGTCAATACGGTTAAAATACGGTAAATATTACGGTAAAATGGACGGTAACAAAAAGAGTGTTTTAAATGGAAATAGAAACAATACATGGACAAATCATAGCTAAGGCCAACCATTATCAAGCCGTTCCGGGTAAGGATGGAGCTAAACGTATTATCAAAGATGAAAAGATACGAGCCTACGAGCGTAGTTTTTGGGAGCAATGCACGAAGTACCGAAATAGGCGTATCGCAAGCCGTTTCCGGCTCTTTGTCCGGGTGTGGCATAGTTCGCTAAGGTTCGACTTGGATAACAGTCTGAAAACATTGTTGGATTGCTTGCAAATGGTCGGAGCGATAACAGACGATAAATTATGCTTTCAAATAGAAGCAGAAAAGAGAATTGATAAGTATCACCCCCGTGTAGAGTTCGCTCTGCTGGAGGTGAACGAGCAAATAAACATATTTCATTAACCAACTAATTTTCAATTTTATGGAACAAATGACAGAATTAGACAGAATTATCAAGAAGCATGAGAACGAGATTGGTAGCATTCAGAGAGCAATCACGCCATTAATTGAGGCCGGATTGACAGTTGCCGACGAAGATTTGTTAAGTCTCTCCTATGAAGGCGCAAGTTTGAAAGGGCAGGCAACTTCAATCGCTACAAAAGAAGCTGAAAAATTCAAGGTCGCATTTAGGAGGCAACAGGAATTTGAATGTATTACTACTGAGCTTTTCAAGATTATTGAAACAGCAAGGAACAATTTGCGTAAGGCATTGAAGAGCGACTACTCCAACCCACTTAACGTTAATGCCTTTGTTATTCAGAATGGGATAGTTTCCTTATCTGAGCGATGGAAAGAGAATCAGAAGTGGATTTATGAGCCAGAAGCTAACGAGGACCGAAAGAAAGCTACTTTCCTCATGAATAAGGCGATTGCAGCTATCGAGGCCCTTAATGCTTTCGTTGCGGACAATCCTTATATCGGCAAAGGCGTAACCTCATCCACTGACGATAGGCGTTGTTTGATTTGGATTGATGGAGAAGGGAATATTCATAAAGACGAAAACAATTTAAAATTTATTTGATATGACAGTACAGGAAAGAAACAGATTTGAGAAGTTCGAGAGAGATTTACGGGATTACCCTGTTAAGGCGATGATGTTCTTTGCAAACATGGTCAAGGCCGAAGACAAGGACTACCCATACGCAGAACAGAAAGCGATATGTGAGCATTTAGGCATAGAGTTCCTGGAAGAGGAACATCGGTTTGATGAGGTTGCAGCCGCTAAGGAATGGGCGGCTACGTTACCGGATATGGATTATTAACCAAGTGGGGGTGTTCCGCTTCGGAACATCCCTACTACAATCGACACAGAACATGAAAGATGAATTAAACAGAAAAGAATTAAAGAAGTTGGTCAAGCTCGCCGACATGGGAACCGTCAAGTCCGTTAGCAATGAGTTTACTAATATGATTGGTCGAGGTAAGCTGAAAGCTAAGGTTTCATTTACGGTAGAGATTGACGGGATTAGGGACGTTCAGAAGATAATACGTGAATTGAATGCTGATGTTTAATAATTTAGGTTGATATGTTGTTTTTAGACCATTATTCCAGTTTGACGATAAGTTACCTCACCCCGCTGGTTAAAGCCGCTCAGAGCGCAAAGAAAGGGGCTTTGATGCGATTTCGTAAGGAAGGTATCGAATATGAGGTTTACTATTTTGTAGGTGATAGCTTTTTCACCTTCACATGGGACTATCAAGGCAAGCATTATCGCCAGCGGATAAGATTCATCGAGGAGCCCAGCCATCTACGGGGTATAGTCCGTTTCTTCGTTTGCCCGGCAACCGGTAAGAAGTGCTTAAAGGTATATTTGGGCCGTAAGTCCATCTTTACGAGATACGCAGTCCGGCACGTCTATTCATACCAACACCTCAGCCATAATTCACGCATATTTGCCACCACTCGGAATCCCGGCCGAAGGAACGGAAAACAAAAATACGGAGGCAAGATAACGAGGTACGGTAAGAGGATAGGTCGGTATCGGAAGAAGCTGTCTAAAATCAACAATTACATTATTTGCCTATTTGACCGGAAGAGAATCAATATTGATAAGAAAATATAGCAAAAAAGTTATGTTTATATTTGGCTAATTATAGCGGAAACGCTATCTTTGCATTGTCTTAATAATAAACGGTCTTTCAAATTATGAAGTACAATCAGTTATTTGCGGAATTGACCGCAGCAGGTTGTTACGTTCTCAGGCACGGGGCAAACCACGATATTTGGTGCAACCCCAAGACGGGAAACAAGTTTGCTTTGTCAAGGCACGGCAAACAGGAAGTACCTACCGGGATGGAACGTAAGGCAAAGAAGGTTCTTTTGGGGGAGTAATCCCCCAGCCTTTTTGTTTCATGATTGGAAACTGTTTGTTGTTGAGGCAATGGGGGCGGCATGTTGCCGTACCCCTTTTCAAAAATAAGTGCAATATGAAAGTAACGGTTATCATTGAGAAAGCGAAAGACGGGTATTATTCTTGCTATGTAGAGGATGATTTACCCGGTTTTGGGTTATCCGGCTTCGGAGAATCAGCAGAGGCGGCAAAGGAAGACATGATGAAGACCTATCAGGAAATGAAGGAGATTCAGTCCGAGGAAGGAAAGGTGGTACCAGAACTGGAATTTACCTACAAATATGACATGCAGTCCTTCTTCGATTATTTTTCATTCCTGAATGTGAGCAAAGTGGCGGAACTGGCTGGCATCAATCCTTCGTTGATGCGCCAATATACATCAGGCGTTGCCAATGCCGGGCAAAAGCAATATGACAAGATACGTGTGGCCATAGGGAAAATCTCTAAGGAACTTTCTGTGGCTACTTTCTGAATATAGTGTACCGCCGTGAGGCGAGACCGTTTTATTTTAAGACAATGAAGCCCCGAAACGGAAATCTCCGCAACGGGGCTTTCTTTTTACATACCCCAAAACTGGGGAATCTTGTCAATTTAAATACCCCAAATTCTGGGTATTTAAAAACGTTTCCCATAAATCCGTAGATTTCACGGTATTGAACTTGTAAGTGTCCCACATTGTCCCACCGTCCCATACATCTAAAAGTGGGACAAAATATGCTTAACTGATTGATATTATAATACTTATCTTGTCCCAAACGTGGGACACTTCACGCTTATAGACGTGGACGGGACACATTCACTCAACCTTAATATTTATCTCCTTCCCGCAATGAGGGCAGTTTAACGTAAGAGCGTCTTTCTTGGGGTTCACCTCATCCGGAGAAGCAAAAAGTTGCCACATAGGGACATTTAAGGCTGTTGCTATTTTTTCAAGGGTAGAAGTTGTAACAGACGGAGC
>CALUZR010000048.1 GCA_944325335.1 uncultured Parabacteroides sp.
CTGCATTGATGACAGACAAGAACCGCCCCGAAATCAAGTTCGTTTCACCCGTAAGTGGTGAAGTCATTGCCGTTAATCGTGGAGAAAAGCGTAAGGTGCTGAGCATTGTGGTGAAGCCCGACGCGCAAATCGAATACGAAGATTTCGGCAAGAAGAAAGTGTCCTCGCTAAGTGCCGAGGAGGTGAAGAGTGCATTGTTGAACGCTGGTATGTGGCCGTTTATCAAGCAACGCCCGTACGACATCGTGGCATCCCCGGCGGATACCCCGCGTGACATCTTCGTGACGGCATTCAACTCCGCCCCGCTGGCACCGGACTTCGATTTCATAGTAAAAGGGCAAGAAGCTGATTTGCAAGCCGGATTAGACGCTTTAGCAAAACTGACTAAGGGCAAAGTGTATGTGGGCGTAAAGAAAGGTTCGTCCGTGAAGGTGAACGGTGTGGAAACGATTGAGTTCGAAGGTCCGCATCCGGCCGGAAACGTGGGCGTGCAAATCAACCACATCAAGCCGGTGAACAAGGGTGAAACCGTATGGACGGCCAATGCAACGGACGTGATCCTCATGGGACGCGTATTTAATAAAGGTGTAGCCGATTTCACTCGCCTGGTAGCTATTACGGGTTCGGAAACGACCGAACAGGGATACGTGAAGACCCTTGCGGGTTGTACCATCGAAAGTTTGCTTGGCGGAAAGGTCAAGACGGGCGGACACCTTCGTCTGATTAGCGGTAACGTATTGACGGGCCGTAAAGTAGGTATGGAAGATTATTTGGGTGCATACGATTGCCAAGTGACGGTTATCCCGGAAGGAGACGATGTGAACGAATTTCTCGGATGGGGACTTCCCGGTTTTGGCAAATATAGCGTAAGCCATTCCTACCCGATGTGGCTCACAGGACGTAACAAGGAATATACGTTGGACGCCCGCATCAAAGGCGGAAAGCGCGCCATGATCATGTCGAACGAATACGACAAAGTATTCCCGATGGACATCATGCCCGAATACCTGTTGAAGGCCATCATTGCCTTCGATATCGACAAGATGGAGAACTTGGGTATTTACGAGGTAGCTCCGGAAGACTTCGCCCTGTGCGAGTTCGTGGATACGTCGAAGATCGAATTGCAAGACATCGTGCGCAACGGTTTGAACTTGTTGTATAAGGAAATGAATTAATAACATTAAAATCATAAAACATTGAAAGCGTTAAGGAATTATCTCGACAAGATTAAGCCTAACTTTGAGGAAGGCGGAAAGCTGGCGATGTTCCGTTCTGTATTTGAGGGATTCGAATCGTTCTTGTTCGTTCCGAATGCCACTTCAAAGACGGGTGTACATATCCACGATAGCATCGATTCGAAGCGTACGATGACGATCGTGATCATTGCCCTGTTGCCGGCTTTGCTTTTTGGTATGTATAATGTCGGTTATCAGCATAACCTGGCGATTAATGCGAATCCAGGTTTTTGGATGACGTTCATTTATGGATTCTTGGCCGTATTGCCTAAGATTATCGTATCGTATGTGGTAGGTCTGGGTATCGAATTTACCGTAGCCCAATGGAAGAAAGAAGAGATCCAGGAAGGATTCTTGGTTTCCGGTATCTTGATTCCGATGATCGTGCCGGTAGATACTCCGTTGTGGATGATAGCAGTAGCTACGGCTTTTGCGGTTATCTTCGCGAAGGAGGTATTCGGAGGTACTGGATACAATATCTTTAATGTGGCATTGGTGACGCGTGCCTTCTTGTTCTTTGCTTATCCGACGGCTATGTCGGGCGACCAAGTTTGGGTTCGCACGGCTGATACGTTCGGACTCGGTGCAGGGCAGGTGGTAGATGGTTTCTCGGCGGCTACCCCGCTGGGTATCGCCAAGGTGGCTACTACGGCTACGCCTGAATATCCGTGGAGTTTCAACGATATGGTGATGGGTTTCATCCCAGGTTCGATTGGTGAAACAAGCGTAATCGCTATCGCTATTGGTGCGGTAATCTTGTTGTTCACGAATATTGCAAGCTGGAAGACGATGTTCTCTGTATTCATTGGTGGCGCATTGATGGCCATTATCTTCAATGTGGCAGGACCGGATACGGCTACGGCACACATGCCTTGGTACATGCACCTCGCATTAGGTGGATTCGCCTTTGGTGCGGTCTTCATGGCTACCGACCCGGTTACATCCGCCCGTACGGAGACAGGTAAGTATATTTATGGTTTCTTGGTCGGCGCGATGGCGATCATCATCCGCGTATTGAACCCAGGTTATCCAGAAGGAATGATGTTGGCCATCTTGTTGATGAACGTATTTGCTCCGTTGATCGACTATTATGTAGTAGAGGCTAATATCAAGCGTCGTTTAAACCGTGTAAAAGTAAAATAAGAAAGGAATATGGCTACAAAGAAATTTAAATGCAAAGTATGTGGCTATGTCCACGAAGGTGATAAGGCACCGGAAAAATGTCCGGTATGCCAAGCTCCGGCTTCCGAATTTGAAGAAATCGTAGAAGAGGGAGCTCCGGCAAAGAAAGGAATGGACCGCAATAGCAATGCCTATACGATTATCTATTCCGCCGTTATGGTGATATTGGTAGCAGTAGGTTTGGCGGTAACTTCCCAATCCTTGAGACCATTCCAGAAGGCAAACGAGGATAACGACAAGCGTTTGCAAATACTTCGTTCGATCAACGTGAGCGTAACGGCCAACGAAGCCGAAGCGAAGTACAATGAATTGATTACGGATGCCTTCTTGATCAATGAGAATGGCGAGAAGGTAGGTGATGCTACCGATGCGTTCGTAGGCGAAAAGGAAGGTTTCCCCATATTCGTAGCTACGGTAGATGGCCAGACCAAATACATCATGGCATTGCACGGTTCCGGTTTGTGGGGTGCCCTTTGGGGATATCTGTCCGTAGACGATGACAAGAATACCGTTTACGGAGCCGACTTTAGCCACTCAGGTGAGACTCCGGGCTTGGGTGCGGAAATCGCAACACCCGCGTTCAGCTCTAAGTTCAAAGGAAAGCAAATTTTCCGGGACGGAGAATTCAAGTCTATCGCCGTAGTAAAGCCGGGTAAGAGCGCAGATGGCCAAGATTACGTAGATGGCATCTCCGGAGGTACGATTACCAGCCAGGGCGTCGACCGTATGCTATTCAATAGCTTGAATGGTTATGTTAAATTTTTAACTTCTCAAAATTAATCGAAAATGGGATTATTGTCTAGTAAGAATAAAGAAGTTTTAGCAGGCCCGTTGAGCATCAATAACCCGGTGATCGTGCAGATGTTGGGTATTTGTTCGGCTTTGGCGGTCACGTCAAAATTGGAACCTGCTATCGTGATGGGCATATCGGTGACGGTCGTAGTTGCCTTTGCCAACGTGATTATTTCACTTTTGCGTAATACGATTCCGAACCGTATCCGCATCATCGTCCAGTTGGTGGTTTGTGCCGCATTGGTGACGATTGTGAGCGAGGTATTGAAAGCCTTCGCATACGATGTGAACAAGCAGCTCTCCGTCTATGTCGGTTTGATTATTACGAACTGTATCTTGATGGGACGTCTGGAAGCATTTGCTTTGGGTAATGGCCCGTGGGAATCGTTCTTGGATGGTATCGGCAATGGTTTGGGGTATGCCATCATTTTGGTGATTGTAGGTTTCGTGCGCGAGTTGTTCGGTTCAGGGACTTTGTTAGGTTTCCAAGTCATCCCGCAAGCGTTCTATGACATGGGCTATGTGAACAACGGTTTGGTCATCTTGCCTCCGATGGCATTGATCATCATTGCGTTGATTGTTTGGTATCATCGTTCTCGGAATAAAGAACTCCAGGAAAATTAATCACTTTAAACACGTATCAGAATGGAAGAGTTATTTAGTACATTTGTCCGCTCGATTTTCTCCGACAATATGATATTCACATACTATTTGGGTATGTGTTCTTTCCTGGCTGTATCGAAGAATGTAAAGACAGCCCTCGGATTGGGTATTGCGGTCACATTTATCTTGGTTTGTACGTTGCCTATCAACTACATGCTCGAGAATTACGTATTGAAGGAAGGCGCCCTGCAATGGTTAGGTCCGGAATATGCCGAGGTGAACTTGAGCTTCCTTGCGCTCCTTATCTTCATCGCTATCATTGCCGCCTTCACGCAATTGGTGGAAATGGTGGTTGAGAAGTTCTCTCCTTCGCTTTATGCTTCGTTGGGTATTTTCTTACCGTTGATAGCCGTGAATTGCGCCATCCTGGGTGGTTCGTTGTTCATGCAACAAAGAGCGTTCCCGAACGTGGGCGTGGCTACGGTATACGGATTGGGTTCAGGGCTCGGCTGGATGTTGGCGATCGTCGGTATGGCCGCCATCCGCGAGAAGTTGGCTTATTCGAACGTGCCTAAGCCTTTGAAAGGATTGGGTATCACGTTCATCATCACCAGTCTGATGGGTATCGCCTTCATGTGCTTCTCTGGTTTGAAGATTTAAGTTTAACGCATTAAAAGATTAGCAAAGATATGATTTTATTAATGTCTGGCACACTCACAATCATCAGCGGTACCATTGTGTTCCTGTTAGTGACCATGATACTGGTTGGTGCGTTGTTGTATGCCAAAGCAAAATTGGTTCCGTCGGGGAATGTCAAACTGACGGTAAATGGAGAGAAAGAAATCGATGTCCCCATCGGCGGGACTTTGTTAGGCTCCCTCCAAGCGGGTGGCGTATTCTTGTCTTCGGCTTGCGGTGGAGGTGGAAAGTGCGGCCAATGCCGTGCGCAAGTATTGGAAGGGGGCGGTGAAATCCTCCCTACGGAAAAGGTTTTCTTCTCGCGCAAGCAACAAAAAGAACACTGGCGCTTGGCTTGCCAAACGAAAGTGAAAGAGAATATGCAAGTAAAGGTACCGGAAGAGGTATTGGGCGTAAAGGAATGGGAATGCGAGGTGATCTCGAACAAGAACGTGGCTACGTTCATCAAAGAGTTTATCGTGGCGTTGCCTAAGGGCGAACACATGGACTTTATCCCGGGTTCTTACGCGCAAATCAAGATTCCGAAATACACGATGGATTACAACAAGGATATCGACAAGGATATGATTGGCAAGGAATACTTGCCAGCATGGGAGAAGTTCGGCCTCTTCGGCTTGAAGTGCCATAACGACGAGCCGACCATCCGTGCGTACTCTATGGCCAATTATCCGGCCGAAGGAGACCGTATCATGCTGACGGTACGTATCGCTACGCCTCCGTTCAAGCCGAAACCCCAGGTTGGTTTCCAAGACGTGATGCCGGGTATCGCCTCTTCATACATCTTTACGTTGAAGCCGGGAGACAAGGTTATCATGAGTGGTCCTTATGGAGATTTCCACCCGATTTTCGATTCGAAACGCGAAATGATGTGGATTGGTGGTGGTGCCGGTATGGCTCCTCTGCGCGCGCAAATCATGCACATGATGAAGACGCTCCACACGACCGACCGCAAGATGTCGTACTTCTATGGTGCGCGTGCGTTGAACGAAGTGTTCTACTTGAACGACTTCCTCGAACTGGAGAAGGAGTTTCCGAACTTCTCATTCCACCTTGCGCTTGACCGTCCGGATCCAGCCGCAGATGCTGCGGGCGTGAAGTATACGCCGGGATTCGTCCATCAGGTAATCTACAATACATACCTGAAAGATCACGAAGCACCGGAAGATATCGAATACTACATGTGTGGTCCTGGTCCGATGTCGAAGGCTGTCGAAGGCATGCTGGATAGTTTGGGCGTTCCAATGGAAATGCTCCACTTCGATAACTTTGGTGGATAAAAAAGATCTTATCAAAGAGCATAATGGTAAATTTTTAAAGTTAGAATTTGAGGGGAAGCCTGTGCGCGAGCATGGGCTTTCTTTTTTTCGGGAAAAATATAATATCCATGCAGCATTTCGCGTTATAGATACATCAAATGGATATAACAATTAAAAGTAGCATCTTATATGAAACCATTGATTATATCATTTTTCGTAGGGATATTGGTTTATTCCTTGTGTTTCGACCGGCAAGACGGTTCGAAAGGCGCAGAGTATGAGTTCGGGTTAAGCAAGCCCCAGCCTGCTTACAAGCCGCATACGTCCGCCCTCCCGGCTCCGGCCGATACCTCCGCCTACCTCGTTTCGACGAACAAGAAAATCTGAGTGAAAATGAAGAATTAAGAATGAAGAATGCTTTCGGGATTCTTCATTCTCCATTTCCACTAATTGTCATTTGTAATAATTGTAATGTAACCCTACCGCAGGTAGCCCGGCAATTCGGGAAGGAAACGATAGGAGAGGTTCTCGTAATCCATCTGGCAACAAAGGAGTTGGCGTCCATTGCTCACCACCAGGTAGGAGGCATGGAGCACGCGGTTGTAGCGCATGACCTGGAGGAACACCCGTTCGTCTATCCCGACCGTAGGCGCCTTGTATTCTACCACCATCCAAGGGTGGAGGTCCGTATCATAGACCACCGTATCGCATCGTTTCGTGGTCTGGTGGAGGGTGATTGTCACCTCGTTCGCAATCATTTCGCGGGGATATCCCATTCCTTCCGTCAAATAATGGACAAACCCTTGGCGCACCTCTTCTTCGGGCGTAAGGGCGACGTATTTGCGCCGTAGGGGGTCGAATATCCACCGACGCCCGTCCCGCTCGGTGATTTTGGGGGAGAATTTTTTATTCATTAGAAGATATTTTCTATGCAGGCTTTTGGTTTAATAACTGAATTGTCTCGATGAATTCCTGGGTAATAGCTGATAAATGAGGATTGTCATTGCGTAGTATGATGGTGGCAAAATTGATAATTCCTCCCTTTTCTATAATCGACGATGAAATCATCGTAAAAAATTCCTTACGTTCATAGGTAGAAAACCAATATTCGAACAAACGGCTTCGCAAACGTTGCTTATCGTCTCCCGTTTCGCATAAATACAATAAAGTCGTGTTATTACAATGGAAAAATTCATCTACGATGGCAATAACCGTTTTGCGTACTTTTGCATCACGATGCGACCTGCGGTTGTTCAAATTAGCCACAATAAGCTGGAATGAATCAGATGAAGAAAGTGCGAAATCTTCTAAAAAACCTACAGAATATAACACGCCCTCGTCTGTTTGGAATTGATAAAAACCCACATCGTCCGTTTCTTCTACCCGATAAGGTGCTGCACGGTTTAACTTCTCTATGTCAAGAGGTTTTATCATATCGCAAAAAAACGGGTAGCTTCAATGCCTGTTTTCTTTTTATAAGTTTCGCGCATCGATTTTTCCAACCGGGTAAGGCATGTCCGTTTCCTTTCGCGCGCTGCTTCCCAACGGGCTAACACTTCTTCTCGCTTGATTTCTTTTTCTTTCTCCATGTAAAGTCTATTTTCCCACAAAGATACGCTTTTTTCCCCGACAAAAATGCCCGAAAGAAAATTATTTGTGGAAAAGATTGCACATCTGAAAGATTTCCCTTACATTTGCTACTGCGACATAACTATGAAAACGTATGTTTCAGGCTTTTTGCTTTCTGGGATTATGAAAGGGGTGCATTTGTGTTGGTAACACATGGTATGGTCAAGAAAACACAAAAAACGCCTGCACGAGAAATTGCCAAAGCAGAAGCATTGCGAAAAGAATATTTTAACGATAAAAATAAGTAGCGTATGGCTAAAATGAATTTTACACCAGCCGATGACTTGGTAGACGAAGTATGGGGAAAAATAGGCACACCCGAAAGGGATGCCATGGAAGCTCGGTTGAAAGAAGAGGTACGTGCCTATCGAAAAGCGCAACTCACCACTTCTAAGGCCGCCCCAATAGACGTTAAAATCGTAATCAACGTCTGAATCAAAATCTTCCAAGTTACCAATTTCAAATTCCTGCCTACCTCTTCCGAAATTCATGCCTACGTTTGCGCGCGGATGTAGGCTTGAACTTCATGGTGCAAAGTTAAGTCACGTTTTCCTGTCCACCAAATTTGGGGAGGGGCTAAGGAGTGAAAATCTGTTAAAATGAAGAATTGTTTTGTGCGTATTACGGCACGCAGATGACGCAGACGAGCGCAGATTTACGCAGATTTTTTAATATGCTAATGTGTTTAATGTGCTAATATTTTAATGTGCCAATTTATTAGCACATTGTTTATTCACTCATTAGCACATTGAAAATGAATCTGCGGTCATCTGTTTCATCTGTGTCATTTGCGTGCCTTAAATATAAACTCCTAATTACCAACTCCTAACCACTATGTCCTTCCACAATAACAATGACAATGAACAATGAAATTAAAAATTTCGCCTTCGGGTGGCAGCGCGCGGCGGGGGTAGAAAAAATAATTACTATAATAGATATAATAATATATATAATATATCATACTTATAGTATATATATTATATATATTATTATATATTACTTTACTCCTCCTCTGCCGCCGCCTCCAGCGGAAGGCATTTTTCTTATTTTCATTGTTCATTGTCATTCGGGGAAGTAGAAGATATTGCGTTAATTTATTGGTTTGTAAATTATTATGTATATTTGTGCTGGTCTGAAAGGCAATGAAATGGCCATCAAAAATAAAAAATGCGGGGTTTGTTTGGCGGACGGGAAGGGATTGCGTACCTTTGTTTCGTGCAAAAAAGCAGAAGCATGAAGACGAAACAGGAAATTGTAGAGAATTGGTTGCCCCGCTATACAGAGCGGAGGCTGGAAGATTTCACGCGGCATGTGTTGCTGACGAACTTCACAACCTACGTGGAGCGCTTCGCGGCGCATTATGGCGTACCCGTCCTGGCCACGAAAGGGTCGATGCCTAATGCGGCGGCCGACGGGATTACGATCATCAACTTCGGTATGGGAAGCGCCAATGCGGCCACCATCATGGACCTCCTCTCGGCCATACGCCCCGAGGCGGCGCTCTTCCTCGGCAAATGCGGGGGATTGAAGGAGGCGAACCGGCTGGGCGATTACCTGCTCCCCATTGCGGCCATACGGGGCGAAGGAACGTCGGACGAGTACCTCCCGCCCGAGGTGCCCTCGCTGCCCGCCTTCTCGCTCTTGCGCGCCGTCTCGTCGGCCATACGCGACCGGGGGAAGGATTATTGGACCGGGACGGTTTATACCACCAACCGCCGCGTGTGGGAGTACGACACGGACTTCAAGGAGTATCTCCGCCTGACGCATGCCACGGGCATCGACATGGAGACCGCCACGCTCCTCACGGCCGGGTTTGCGAACCAGATTCCCACGGGTGCCCTCCTCATGGTGTCGGACAAACCCATGGAAGAGGACGGCATCAAGACGGAGGCGAGCGACCATTACGTGACCGCCCGCTTCGTCTCCGAACACCTCCAGCTGGGTGTCGAGGCGCTCCGCCAAATCATCGAGGGGAAGAAGACGGTACACCATATCCGGTTCAGTTGGTGAGGCAATGGGAGGAGCATAATGGCAGATGGATTTACCACGTCATCCCGAGCTTGTCGAGGGACCCCTCCACTTCGGTCGGGATGACGTGGACGTTTTTAATTTTTACCTTTTAACTTTTAATTCGAAAGAGAATGATGACATTCGAAGAGATATGCGCGGAGATCGGGCAAAGGAAATTCCGCCCCGTCTACGTGCTGATGGGCGAAGAACCCTATTTTATCGATAAACTGACGGACCTCCTCCTCGCCACAGTACTGAAGGACGAGGAGCGGGACTTCAACCAGCTGGTGCGGTATGGCGCAGAGACGAACGCGGGCGAGGTCATCAACGCCGCCCGCCGCTTCCCGATGATGGCCGAACACCAGCTCGTCGTCGTCCGCGAAGCGCAACAGATGCGCGACATCGAGACGTTGGCCGCCTACGTGAAGGTACCGCTCGCCTCGACCGTCCTGGTGCTATGCTACAAATACAAGACGCTCGACCGCCGGAAGAAGCTCGCCGGGCTGGTCGAGAAGAACGGCCTCCTGTTCGAGTCGAAAAAGGTACCGGAATACAAAATGCCCGCCTTCATCACCTCGTTTCTCCAACGGCGCTCCCTCACGATCGACGCCAAGGCTGCCCAGATGCTCTCTGATTGCGTAGGAAACGATTTGACGCGCCTCGACAAGGAAATATCCAAGCTAGAAATAATCATGGCGGAAAAGGGCTTAAAACGCGTCACGCCGGAGATGGTCGAGCAGCACGTGGGCATCAGCAAGGAGTATAACAATTTCGAGCTCCTGAAAGCCATCCTCGCAAAGGACGCGGTGAAGGCGAACCGCATCATCCAGTATTTCGACAAGAACCCGAAGGATAACCCCATTCAAGTGACGCTCTCCGTCCTGTTCAACTACTTCTCGAACCTCTTGATCTGCTATTACACGAAAGACCGTTCGGAGGCGGGACTGATGGCGGCCCTTGGCTTGCGGGGGAGTTTCCAGGTGAAGGACTACGTGGTCGGTTTGCGCCTCTTCCCGGCCATGAAGGTGTTTAACCTGATTAGCGATATCCGCACAGCTGATGCCCGCTCGAAAGGCGTCGGGAATGCCTCGGCCGGGAGCTATGACCTTTTGAAGGAGCTCCTCTACAAGATTCTCCACTGAAGGGATGAAGAATGAAGAATCGGCATGCCTAAAGAGACGCCGGACGGCATTCTTAATTCTTCATTCTTAATTCGTCATTCCCATACGTTTACCCCTAAATTTACCCCTTTATTTCTTTCAAATTTGAAACGACCCCGCCTGGAGGCTTGAAAAACGGCCTTCTCGCGGGGTTTGACATTTATTGACATTTGGATTTCCTTTGGATGTATGTCATCTTGTCATGCTTCATTTCTTCCTTTTCATCTCCTGTTTGCCGATGTATACAGAAAAAGAGTGTTTACAAATGTGCGATAGGAGAGGGGCAATCCTTTGTTTACAATACAAAATTAAACAAAAAAGGATTGTTTGTTTTTCTGTATTCAAAAATATACAAGTGTATATTGTTTACAAAATCATCCAGTGTATTCCATTGAACTTCTGTTTATAGGTAGAGGCTACTATCGAATCCAATCTTTTAAGTTCGTTTATGTCAAGCAAAGATTAAAGCAATTTGGGTAGATTTGTAACATTTGTATATTTTAGTATCCCATACACCCTAATTTACGATAAGTGGCTTATTCTAAACCAGTAAAATAAAGTGCAGAATGAAAGTAAATATACAACCCATAAATACCCTTTTTGACCGGAAATATAGATACAGATGTAAATTGAAAGTAACATTTGTATTTGTATATTTTTATAACCATAAACTTGCAAGTTTCCAAAAGTATGTTTACCTTTGTATCGTCTAAGAAAAAGACAAAATGACAGGTTTTTTGAACAAAAAATAGACGAAATATGAAAGAACGTATCCTACAAATTATGGCACATGAACAGCTGGGTCAAGCTCAGTTTGCGGCGGCTATCGGCATCCAGCGCGCAGGCGTTTCGCACATCCTTTCGGGGCGAAATAAACCCAGCTTGGAGGTCGTCCAAAAGATCTTGACACGCTTCCCGAAGCTCAATCCGGATTGGCTACTGACAGGTCAAGGCGAGATGCTACGCGCGGAAGCATCCTCCGCCCAGGCTAGCCTTTTCCCCTCGGAAACGCCCCTTCCCGAGATTAAAATCACCCCGAAAGAACCGGAAGAAAACAGTACTAAACCGGAGGAAAAACAACCGTATCCGGAAGCGGACATAGCTGTAAAAACCGAGGCGGAGGGCAAGCGTGTGGAGCGCATCATGGTGTTCTATTCGGACAACACGTTCGAGATATTTGTGCCCGAAAAGGCGGGCGGGGAATAGTTTTTTGCGTACCTTTGTAGCGTTACAAATGACAAATGACAATTACAATTCTTACATTATTATATAAGGAATGAAGAAATACATGCTTGACTTGAAGGTGGCTGCAAACGAGCGCCTTCATCCGAATTATTGCTTGTTGAAGCTCAGGGGCGACGAAGCTTTGCCGGAGATGCACCCTGGCCAGTTTGTACAAGTACGCGTGGAGGATTCGCCCCGCACGTTCTTACGCCGCCCTATTTCAATCAATTACGTCGATAGGGAGCGGAACGAGCTGTGGCTCCTGATCCAGCTTGTGGGCGAAGGAACGCGCCATTTGGCCGAGGCGCGCGTAGGGGATTCCATCAATGTGCTTTTGCCTTTAGGAAATGGTTTTACGCTTCCAAATGAGGGAGATACGCAAAAATTGCTCCTCGTGGGCGGAGGCGTAGGTACTGCCCCGATGCTTTACCTTGGAGCATGTTTGAAGGCGGGCGGATTCACGCCTACTTTCCTCCTTGGTGCACGTTCGGAGGGCGATTTGCTGCAATTAGACGCGTTTCGAGCATGGGGCGAAGTGTACGTCACGACCGAAGATGGCTCGATGGGCGAACGGGGATATGTGACGAACCATAGCGTCTTGAAAGAGAAACGCTTCGATATGATTTACACCTGCGGCCCGAAACCCATGATGATGGCCGTAGCGCGCTATGCGTCGGCCGAGGGCATCGCGTGCGAGGTATCGCTCGAGAACACGATGGCGTGCGGCATCGGGGCGTGCCTTTGTTGTGTAGAAAAGCTTAAGGATGAGCATCATGTATGTGTATGTACGGAAGGACCCGTATTTAATATAGAGAAATTATCATGGCTGAATTGAACGTAAACATAGGAAATTTGAAGCTGAAGAACCCGGTGATGACGGCTTCCGGGACGTTCGGATATGGCATTGAATATGCTGATTTCATGGATATAAGCCGTTTGGGCGGGATTTTCGTGAAGGGGACCACCATCCAGCCCCGCGAAGGGAACCCATACCCGCGCATGGCCGAAACGCCCGCCGGGATGCTCAATGCCGTAGGACTTCAAAACAAGGGTGCGGACTATTTCGCGGAGCATATCTATCCCCAGATAAAGGATATCGATACGAATATGATTGTGAACGTAAGTGGTTCTTCAGTAGAAACTTACGTGGAATGTGCGGAACGTATCGCCGAGTTGGAACGGATTCCAGCCATCGAATTGAACATCTCATGCCCGAACGTGAAACAAGGAGGCATGGCGTTTGGCGTGACCTGCTCGGGCGCAAGCGAGGTGGTACGTGCGGTGCGCAAGGTTTATCCCAAGACATTGATCGTGAAACTATCTCCTAACGTGACGGATATCACCGAGATAGCCCGTGCGGTCGAGGCCGAGGGGGCCGACGCGGTGTCGCTTATCAACACGATGTTAGGCATGGCTATCGATGCGGAAAAACGCCGCCCGGTGCTATCAACCATTACGGGCGGATTATCAGGTCCGTGCGTGAAACCTGTGGCCTTGCGTATGGTTTGGCAGACCTCGAAGGCGGTGCAGATTCCTATCATCGGATTGGGGGGCATTTCTTCGTGGAAAGATGCCGTGGAGTTCATGCTCGCGGGAGCTACGGCCATCCAAATCGGGACGTATAACTTCGTGGATCCGACCGTATCCATCCAAGTGATAGATGGGCTCAATGATTATTGCGAGCGGCATGGGTTCAAGTCCGTACGCGAGATTATTGGGGCGTTGGAGGTTTAATTAAATAAAGAATTAAGAATGAAGAATTCCATCCGGATAAATTATACCCCAAGGATTCTTCATTCTTCATTTTTAATTCTTCATTAAAAAGGCTTATTCGCTTATCTTCTTGATAAATACGGCACCATTGGTATTGTTCCCGCCTTCACCTTGGATTTGTGTTTCAATCGTGAACGGGGTACCTGCCTCGAAGGAACCGACATGGAAGCGGTAGGTCACTTGGTGTTGTTTGCGAACTGTCTGCACCTCTTTGATGTCTTCGAGCACTTCGTCGCGCTTCATCACCCGGATACCATTCAGCTTCAAGGCATTCGCCCCATTCGTTTGGATAAAGGTGACTTCATACGTGCCATTTCCCGATATCTTACCCGTAGCATCTATTTTCCAAGGAGTTACTTTATCCGGCACTATGGAAGGTTTCCATTCCGCGGTAAATTCCCCGAATTGCTTGTACTCCGCATAATCGTAGGCGAAATAAATCGGGAGGGAATAATGTCGGTTCGAAACCACCGTGATAGCCCGGAAATTGTTCTTCGTATCCACCTTCACCGGAGCGGTATAGAGGGGCGAATGGATGGTCGGATAGCTCCCGTCGGTCGTATAGCGGATAGGTGCCCCTTCGACGCTCTCCGTGAGGGTAAACGTCACGCCCTCTGCGGTTTCATCCATCTTCGCGATGGTGGGTTCCGGTACACGGTAATTGCACCCCTTCTCGTCCAAGCGGGCGTAATGGCTCGTAAGCCGCTGGGCGAAATCCTTATAGGAGCGGTTCGCCTCTTTCGTCCATCCCACTTCGGCCAAGGCCAGGAGGCGTGGGAAGGTAAGATACTCGGCATAATTCTCCGAACGGTTCTCGTTGAGCGGCACAATCTCTTGGAGGATAGTCCCGTGGATGAACTGGTCTGACCAGAGGCATCCTTGCACGCCTAAGACATGCGAACTGGGTGAATAGTCTTTGGCCGCCAGCGAATAAGCTTTCTCAATCGAGATAGGTGGCATCCAAGTGGCGGCCTTCACCTCGCCTGGAGTCTTGCTCTCAGGGAAATCCAGATAAGCGTGCGTAGCCGGTGTTAGGATGGCTAAGTGGTTCTTTTCCACGGCTTGGATAGTATCTTTCTCATTATGCCAAATAAGGGCTACCACTTGCCCGTCCAGTTTCCCGCGTTGGATGATTTCTTCCCAACCGATGATGGTACGATTCTTTTCCTTCATCATCTGAAGCACCCGGTTCGTAAGGTATCCCTGGAGTTCAGAAGCTTTTTTCAAGCCGTTCTCTTTCATGACTTTTTGGCACAAGGGGCATTTTTCCCAGTTATCGTACACCGCCTCGTCTCCTCCGATATTGATATAACGCGAGGGGAAAAGGGATACGGTTTCGTCTAATACGTCTTGCAAGAACTGGTAAGATGATTCCTTCCCGACACAAATCAAATCCCGGCTGATAAAATGTTGCATAGGCACTTCACGGGGTTCTCCGTGGCAACTCAACCAAGGATAAGCAGATACGGCCGAGAGCATGTGCGCGGGGAACTCAATCTCCGGAATAATCTCCACATTTCGCACTTGGGCGTATTCGATAATCTCCCGGATATCCTCTTGGGTATAATAGCCGCCCAGCCGGTTCTGGTCTTTGCCCGCCCAAGCACCTATTTCGGTCAGTTTCGGGTACTTCTTGATTTCCAATCTCCAACCTGAATCGTCAATGAGGTGAAATTGGAGCTTATTCATTTTGTACATCGCCATCATGTCGATGTATTTCTTTACGAAATCTTTATCGAAGAAATAGCGTGCTACATCGAGCATCATGCCTCGCCAAGGATGCGAAGGGGCATCTTTGACCTCTACGGCCGGTGCTTCCCATTCAATATCTTTTTGCCTTACAGAGCTATATACTTCGGCAGGAAAGAGTTGCAAAAGGGTCTGGATACCATAAAACACACCGCCCGCATCTGCTCCTTCGATATGCACTCCCGCGTTTCTTACGGATAATTCATAACTTTCAGGCGTATTCCCTTCCGGATTCAACGATAATTGGATGACGTTATCGTTGTTTTCCGTCCCTTCTTGAAGCGTCAAATCCCAACCCGTAGAGGCGGATAATATCTCTTGCAAATAGGAGGCTTGGGGTTGAAGCCCTTTCGTATAAGAGATGACCGTTTGAGGAGTCAATCGGAACGCCCCTGTCTCTTGCGTCAACTGGATGGGTTTAGGAATAATATGGATGTCTGCTTCTTGTACCGCATATCCTCCCAAACAACAAGATAGGAACAAAGTAGTAAGTATTCGTTTCATATTTTTCTGGTATTTAATTAAACAAAATAGGGGGAAAACGGACGAAGCCGTCTCCCTCCTATATAAACTTATGATTTTCTGGAAGAACTATTATTCACCCTTGATAGCCGCGATACCTGGCAAAACCTTACCTTCGATAGCTTCGAGCAATGCGCCACCACCTGTCGAGATGTAAGATACCTTATCGGCCATACCGAACTTGTTGATACAAGCTACCGAGTCTCCACCTCCAATGAGCGAGAAGGCTCCGTTAGCCGTAGCTTCTGCAATGGCCTCTGCAATAGCCTTCGAGCCACCCGTGAAGTTATCAAACTCGAATACGCCGGCCGGACCGTTCCAAAGGATTGTCTTCGCGCCCTTGATTGCTTCGGCAAATGCCTTACGGCTCTCAGGACCTGCGTCCAAACCTTCCCATCCGTCGGGGATATTACCTGCCGGGCATACTTGCGTATTGGCATCGTTCTTGAAATCATCTGCCGCGATGCAATCCGTACCCAGTACCAAGTTCACGCCTTTAGCCTTTGCCTTGGCGATGATTTCGAGGGCGAGATCGAGCTTATCGTCTTCGCAAATAGATTTTCCAATCTTACCGCCCTGGGCTTTAGCGAATGTAAATGTCATACCTCCGCAAAGGATCAGGTTATCTACCTTATCCATCAAGTTCTCGATGATACCGATCTTCGTAGAAACCTTCGAACCACCCATGATAGCCGTGAACGGACGCTTGATGTTGCTCAATACATTATCAACAGCTTGTACCTCTTTCTCCATCAGATAGCCCAACATCTTGTGGTCTGCATCGAAGTAATCGGCGATAACGGCCGTAGAAGCATGTTTGCGATGAGCCGTACCAAAGGCATCGTTTACATAGCAATCTGCGTAAGAAGCCAATGTCTTAGCGAACTCTTTCTGGGAAGCCTTCATAGCCTTCTTAGCCTCTTCGTAAGCAGGATCATCCTTCTCGATGCCTACTGGCTTGCCTTCCTCTTCCGGATAGAAACGGAGGTTTTCGAGCAAGAGGACTTCACCCGGCTTGAGGGCAGCGGCTTGTTCCGAAGCTTTTGCGCAATCCGGAGCGAATTGTACTGGTACGCCCAATGCGGCCGATACGGCATCTACGATCTGGCCCAATGAATATTTCGGATTGACTTTCCCTTTCGGTTTGCCCATGTGAGACATGATAATCAAGCTACCGCCATCTGCCAAGATCTTTTTCAAGGTAGGCAGAGCGCCACGGATACGAGTATCATCTGTAATTTTACCTTCTTCGTTCAAGGGCACATTGAAGTCCACGCGAACGATTGCCTTCTTTCCAGCAAAGTTGAATTGATCAATTGTCATAATTATTTCCTATTTAAATGATACGTTTAATTACGATGCAAACTTAACAAAAATATTTCTTTTCCGCTAATGATTCTTGTTTTTTTATTCTACGAGTTTGAATCGGATGCGCAAACGCCCTTCTGCATAGTCGTATGTAAGGATTTTGAAATGCCCGATCTCGGATGTATTTCCGACGTGTGCCCCGATACAAGCGCAAGCGTCATAATCCCCTATGCGCACGATGCGGAGTGTTTCGCTCGCATCTTCAGGGAGTTTGCTCAAATCTACGACATGGGCAGCCTCTTCCCGCGGGAGGAATTCGATGGTAACGGGCAGGTGCTGGTCGATGACCTCGTTCACCCTCCGCTCGATTTCCGCCATTTGCGCCTCGGTGAGTGCCTCGGGGAGTTCATAATCGCACTTGCTCTTCTTCCGCTCGATGTGGGCATTGCGCGAACGGGGGCACCCGAACAGGCGTACCATCGTCTGGTTCAAAATATGTTCGGTGGTGTGCATGGGTGGATACTCCTGCTTGTTGTGCGCATTGAGTTGGATGTTTTCTTCCATTTATGCCTATATTTGGAGAAAAACATAGGCATCTTTCCGTCCGTTTATGGTGATAAATTTCGGGAGAGATGCCTATCTTTTTCCAGGGTTAATGAATCATTTCGACACTACGTTTGATGAAGTTGCTCAACGCTTCGCCTTTCAACATGCCATTGCTCAAGAGCGCGAGGTCGATCAATTGGCTCACCTTCTTGTTTCCACCGGCATATTCATCGAGGATATGGTTGATTTCCTCGCGGAGGTCGGCTATCTTCTTGTTCGTGTTCGTCATATCTTCTTTTTCCGCCTCGGTGATTTCGTCCGCCTTCTTCTTGTTTTGTGCTTCGCGGAGGTCGGCTTGGCGTGCTTTCCATCCCTTCATGTCGGCCTGGATAGGTTGCAATTTCTCGCTACATGCCGCTTCTTCACCCGCCAAAATGTCTTGAACCAGGGCATGGTCGGTGTTCAAAACCAGGTTATAGCTATCGGGCATCTCGCCATAGAACGCCATACCCGGTTGCATAGCCGACATTTCCCGCATACGGCGCATGTACTCGCTCTGGGTCAATACCACCGGATTCGTGTGTTCGCCCAGTGCCTCGAGCGTTACCATGAACTCAGCCTTTTCCAGCTTCGGCATCTGGCTCTTGAAGATTTCCTGCAAAGCCTCGCGTTGTTCTTCCGAGAGGGAGATTTGGTTCGCATCTTCTTTGGCGATCAACCGGTCGATGGTATCGCTATCTACCCGCACGAAGCGCGTCTTTTCCAGTTTTTGTTCGAACTGGCCAATGGCATGTACATCCAATTGCCCGTTCATGATCAAGACGCTATATCCTTTGTCCTTAGCGGCTTGGATATAACTATATTGCTCGTCCTTATTCGTCGTATAGAGGTAAACCAACGTACCGTCTTTGTCCGTTTGGTTATCTTTGATCAAGGTCTTATACTCTTCGAGCGTATAATACTTGCCATCCACGTCTTTTACCAAGGCGAACTTCGACGCCCGGTCATAGAATTTCTCGTCTGTAAGCATGCCATATTGGATGAAGAGCTTCAAGTAATCCCATTTCTCCTCGAATTGCTTGCGGTCGTTCTTGAAGATTTCCTCCAAGCGGTCGGCCACTTTCTTGGTGATATGGCTCGATATCTTCTTTACATTCTGGTCGCTTTGCAAGTACGAACGCGATACGTTCAACGGGATGTCCGGCGAATCGATCACGCCATGAAGCAGGGTGAGGAACTCCGGCACGATGCCTTCCACCGAATCCGTCACGAACACCTGGTTGCAATACAATTGGATTTTATTGCGTTGCAAATCAATATTGTTCTTAATACGCGGGAAGTAAAGGATACCCGTAAGGTGGAACGGATAATCCACGTTCAGATGAATCCAGAACAAAGGCTCGTCCGACATCGGATATAAGTCCTGGTAGAACTTCTTGTAGTCCTCTTCCTTCAATTCGCTCGGCTTGCGTACCCATGCCGGATGCGTATCATTGATGATGTTGTCCTCGTCTGTATCCACATATTTACCGTCTTTCCATTCCTTTTTCTTGCCAAAGGCGATCGGAACCGGGAGGAAGCGGCAATATTTCGTAAGCAATCCGCTAATCTTCTGCTCGTTTAGGAAATCCTTGTTCTCATCGTCGATGTAAAGGATAATATCCGTACCGCGGTCTTCCTTCTCGCATTCTTCCATCGTGTAGGTAGGTGTGCCATCGCAACTCCATTTCATCGCTTGCGCACCCTCTTGATAAGATTTCGTGATGATTTCCACCTTCTTAGAAACCATAAACGAAGAGTAGAAACCCAATCCGAAGTGCCCGATAATGGCCGCCGCATCATTGTTCTTGTATTTCTTTACGAACTCTTCCGCACCCGAGAATGCGATTTGGTTGATATACTTATCAATCTCTTCGGCCGTCATACCAATACCCCGGTCGGATATCGTGATGGTGTTCTCATCAAACTTGATGCGGACGGTCAGATCGCCCAGTTCGCCTTTGAATTCACCTACCGATGCCAGCGTTTTCAACTTTTGTGTCGCATCCACGGCGTTTGAAACCAGCTCGCGCAAAAAGATTTCATGATCGCTATACAAAAACTTTTTGATAATCGGGAAGATATTTTCACTCGTGACCCCGATATTTCCATTCTTATTCATATCTGATTCTTTATTTATTATACATTAATATATATAGGCACGCCCCGCATGGTGTGGGAGAACGCCCGCTTTTCCCTTTACAAAAAAAGTACCAAACGCGCGCGCGGTCCCATATCTGCCATTATTTGAATAGGAATGTGGCGGGCAGGTGACAAGCTGTCAGGTCTCATCCGCCAAAAAGATATACTTGGAAAGCCCTTATGCAAACTTCAGATGATGCCGGAAGAAACTTCTTTACCCAAGCATTATTTCTTTATGTATCGTCGATATTTATACACATATCGTCGATATTTGTATATCTTTAGTCTAAAGATACAGAAATATCGACGATACGTAAAGAATAGATAGGCAGCTTTCCTACTTTTCTTCGGCATATCGCAAACTTTCTCCCCGGCCTTTTCCTTTTTTCAAAAAAAGGATGTATCTTTATTCCCGAATAAAAACGAACGAAAATGGAACATATACGCATCTTTTTACATCAGTTATTGCACGGGGCGGGCGTTGGAATTGCCCACCAGGATTGGATTACGCAAGTGGCTATCCTATTGGGAATCTTCGTTATATCCTATTTGGCCACGCAATTGTTCCGGCACCTTGTGATGCCCGCCATACGGAAGATTACGGCACGGACAAAGGCGACGTGGGACGATTACCTGTTCAACGATGAGATGCTCCATGCCTTTAGCCGCGTCATTCCGCCGCTCGTCTGGTACGTGCTCTTGCCATTTGCCTTTACGGAAGAGGCTCAATTGCTTCATTTCTTGCTCAAAGCGTGTTTGATTTACCTCATAGTCGTAGCGCTTTTATTGCTCAATTCTTTCTTGAAATCGGTTTATGAGATCTCCAATGAGCATGAAAGCCTCCGCAATCGCCCTTTAAAAGGTATATACCAAATGATAAATATCCTGGCGATAGGAGTAGGGATTATCCTCATTATAAGCGTTTTGATAGATAAAGACGCGACCTCCATCTTGGCAGGACTGGGTGCCTCGGCGGCTATCCTTATGTTGATCTTCAAGGATAGTATTTTGGGGTTGGTGGCGGGTGTGCAACTCTCTGCGAATGATATGCTTCGGCCGGGCGATTGGATCACGATGCCCAAATACGGTGCCGATGGTGATGTGATTGAGGTAACGCTTACCACCGTGAAAGTCCGCAACTTTGATAAAACCATTACTACGATTCCACCATACGCGTTGGTGAGCGATTCGTTCCAAAACTGGCGCGGCATGCGCGAGACGGGAGGAAGACGCATCAAGCGTTCCATCAATATCGACCTGAATACCATCCATTTCTGTACGGATGAAGAGAAGCGTCATTTCATAGCCCGAGGTTGGCTCGAGGCGGAATCCGCCCAGCAAGAGGTCGTAAATCTGCACGTGTTCCAAACTTATTTGCAACATTACCTAACCACGCATCCGATGACCCACAAAGAATTGATGATAATGGTACGCCAAATGCAACCGACCTCCGAAGGCGTTCCCTTAGAAATCTATTGCTTTTCGAATACGTCCGAATGGCCGAAATACGAGCAAATCCAAGCCGAAATATTCGACCATATATTTGCGATTATCCCCGAATTTGGTTTGCGGATATTCCAAAGTCCATCCGGTATCGACATTAAATCCCTCCAAGGAAAAGCTTCTAATTGAGTGATATTCTCGAACAATCCCGTCCAAAACAAAGACTTCCGGATGGAATAGTCCGGAAATCTTCCAAGAAAAACCCTATCATTGTATAATTCCCATTATGTTAAATAGAAAATCGGAGCATATAAATACCATATCCCCGATTCAGATTTCCGGATAAAATAAAGGCCCACCCGTTTACTTTGGGCAGGCCTTTTCTAAGATTGATTGTTATACTTATATTACTTATTCATTTCAGCTTCGATAGCTTCGAACTTATCGCCCATGTTCAGATTGTAGTAAATACCGCGCAAAGCCGTCATATTGGCTCTATCGTCCGGTTTCAATTGATGCGCTTTTTCGAAGTAAGGCAATGCTTTCTCAAAGAGTTCCTTAGCCTTGGCTGATTCCTCTTGGTATTTCTGAGAATCTGTAATTGAGTTAGCTTCACCCAATTTGTTTACGCCTTGGTTATAGTAAATACGGCCTAAGTTTGCCAAGATGTCCGCATTCTCCGGATCCATTTCTACGGCCTTCTTGAAATACTCTTCTGCTTTGGCATTATCCTTCAAACCTGTTTCGTATACACGACCCATTACGTCGTATAATTGTGCGTTGTTCGGTTCCTTTTGGATAGCCAAGTTCAGGTATTCAACGGCTTGTTCGCTCCGGTTCGAGTAAATATAATTGTTGATAAGGTTCAACATATAATATTTCTCTTCCGGGAATTTCTCCATACCTTCCTTTAAGGTCTTTTCTAAGTTTACAGAATCCTTAGCTTGTTCATATTCGTAGCACAAATACTGATATACGTCATTCTGGCGGTATTCCGTATTCTTCGCACGTTCCAATGCCGCAATTGCCTTTTGGGAATCACCCAATTGAGTAGCCGCTACGGCCGCATAGAATTGAACCATCATGAAGTTAGAATCGCGAGCCGCGGTTTGTGTATCCTTAAACATCGGATGATCTGAAATCTCCAAGAATTGTTCAAAGAAATCATAAGCCTTCGGATAATCCTTCTGGTCGAAGTAATAAGCACCTGCATTGATGTAATACAAATGATTAGCACTCAATGTACTCTTGATGTCTTTCGTATACTTCGGTTTGATTTTACCCTTTTCGTTAGGCTGCTGGTCTAATTCATAAGCCTTTTCGAAGAGAGGCAATACCTTACCCAAAGCGGTGTACATTGTAGGCTCGTCAGCTTGTTGTCCTAACATTTGTTTTGTTCTTTCATTGTCGAACTGACGATCCTCGATGAAACCAGCTACGAACCAAGTTTGCGGGTCGTTCTTCGTCTCCTCGTTTTCCATAGCACCTTGAATCAAAGTGCGTGCCTCGTCGAAAGCGGCGGCTTCTACGTTCGAGCCCTTAACCATGCCCTGCGCTTGCTTTACGACTTTCTTTTGAGCGAATGAAGCAGTAACTGCTAAACATAACGCTGCTGTCAATAATACTCTTTTCATAACAAAACTTTTTAATGAATTATTCTATTTGTTTAACTATCGGTTTACAATTTTATTCGCCTTCATTTATAGTTGTATCGTCGGGCAAATTTAACGATAAATTTTCATCTTTATCGTTGTTTATGCCGGCTTGCCGTGCTTCGTTTTCGGCTTTTTCCTCGGCGGCTTTCTCTTCCGCATCGGTCAAAACCTTGCAAACAGAAGCGATTTCGTCATTACGTTTACCCAAGTTGATGAGCTTAACGCCTTGAGTTGCACGACCGATGATGCTCAAATCCGATACCTTTACGCGGATTGTGATACCCGATTTGTTGATAATCATCAGGTCGTTTTCGTCCGTTACGTTCAAAATCGCCACTAATTTACCAGTCTTTTCGGTAATATTTAAAGTTTTTACGCCTTTTCCGCCTCGATTGGTAATGCGGTAATCTTCGATGCTCGAACGTTTGCCATAACCTTGTTCGGAAACGACCAGCGTAGTCTCCTTTTCTTTGTCTTTTACACAAATCATACCTACCACTTCGTCCGAACCATCTTCGTCTAACGTCATGCCACGCACACCTGAAGCGGTTCGTCCCATTTCGCGAACGGCACTCTCGTGGAAACGAATCGCGCGTCCATTCCGATTGGCTATCAATACCTCGTTATTGCCATTGGTCATGCAAACTTGGATCAAACCATCGTCTTCGCGCAAGGTGATGGCATTGACACCATTCTGGCGTGGACGGGAATAAGCCTCCAAGCAAGTCTTTTTGATCACACCCTTCTTCGTACAGAATAATAGGTAGTGTGAATTGACAAATTCCGTATCCGTGGTCAATTTCTTTACGCGGATGAATGCCTGCACTTTATCATCTGAATCAATATTCAGTAAGTTTTGGATGGCACGTCCTTTCGAATTGCGCGTCCCTTCCGGTATCTGGTAAACGGGAAGCCAGAAGCAACGTCCTTTGGCCGTGAAGAATAACAAGGTCGCATGCATCGAGGCTGGATAGATGTATTCGATGAAGTCCTCGTCGCGCGTGTCGGAAGCCTTCACCCCTACTCCGCCTCGTCCTTGGGCATGGAATTCGGCCAAAGGCGTACGTTTGATATAACCCATGTGTGAAATGGTAATAATCATCACATCATCGGCATAGAAGTCTTCCGGATTCAATTCCTCTGAAGCGTAGATAATATCCGTACGTCGTTCATCTCCGTATTTGTCTTTGATTTCTTGGAGTTCGTCTTTTATTATCTTCATGCAAAGGTCCTCGTTTTCGAGAATTTCGGTCAGGTATGCGATTTGCTTTTCAATCTCTTCGTATTCCGCACGGAGTTTGTCTTGTTCCAATCCGGTCAGTTGGCGAAGTCGCATTTCTACGATTGCACGAGCTTGTCGGTCGGAAAGCGAGAAGCGTTCCATCAAGCGTTCCATCGCGTCTTGTGGACTGGAAGAAGCTTTGATGATGGCAATTACTTCGTCGATATTGTCTGAAGCGATAATCAATCCTTCCAAGATATGTGCCCGTTCTTGCGCTCTTGCCAAGTCGAAGCGTGTCCGACGGATCACGACATCATGCCGATGGTCTACGAACGCCTTTATCAAATCCTTCAGGTTCAAAAGGCGCGGGCGTCCATTTACCAGCGCGATGTTGTTCACACTGAAGGAGGATTGCAAAGCCGTCATCTTATACAACTTGTTCAAAACGACTTGCGCATTGGCATCACGTTTCACGTCGATGACGATACGCAATCCCGCACGGCTTGATTCGTCCGTGACGTCCGAAATGCCTTCGATGCGCTTTTCGTTGGCCAAATCCGCGATGCTCTTTACCAAATCCGATTTGATTACTTGGTAAGGTATCTCGGTAATAATTATCTGTTCGTGGTTGTTTTCCGTTTCAATTTCCGCTTTTCCGCGCAATACGATGCGGCCTCGTCCGGTTTCGAACGCCTCGCGCACGCCATCGTATCCATAAATCGTAGCACCTGTCGGGAAGTCTGGCGCTTTGATATATTGCATCAATCCGGCTACGTCGATATCCCCTCGGGCATCAATGTAAGCCATGCAACCATCCAATACTTCCGACAAGTTGTGGGTCGGCATATTGGTAGCCATACCTACGGCAATACCCGAAGCGCCGTTTACCAATAAATAAGGTATACGCGTAGGCAATACGGTCGGTTCTTTCAACGAATCATCGAAATTCAATTGGAAGTCTACCGTATCTTTATCTATATCTCGAAGCATTTCTTCCGCCAATTTGCTTAAGCGTACCTCGGTATAACGCATAGCGGCCGGACTATCGTTGTCCATCGAACCGAAGTTCCCTTGTCCGTCTACCAATGGATAGCGCATCGACCACCATTGTGCCATACGTACCAACGCGCCATATACGGAACTATCGCCATGCGGATGGTATTTACCTAAAACTTCACCCACAATTCTTGCAGACTTCAGATGTTTCTTGTCGGATGTATTCCCAATCTGGTTCATACCATATAATATACGGCGATGAACGGGCTTGAATCCATCCCTTACATCCGGGAGGGCACGAGAGACGATGACCGACATCGAATAGTCGATATAGGCCGTCTTCATTTCCTCCTCGATGTTAATCTTTATAATTCTGTCTTGATCAACCATTTAGTTTTATATTATTTACACTCAATTTCGAATTCACGAAAAATCGCACTAAAGTAAGCCTTTTTCGCCGATTACGAAAACATTCGGGGTGAAAATTTAGCAAAAAGGGCGAAAAAAGGCATTTGCGGACTTCAAAAGCATCACCATAAAACCACTTTTCCGACGTTTTCCAAATCCAGCGTGGCCGAAGATACGCCCAACGCTTTAAAGATTCGGCTCATGGTGGGGAAGGTAATGCTGCTTCCCCGTTCTATCCGCGAAATTTGCGCTCGTTGCACTCCCACTCTTTCTCCTAATTCTTCTTGAGTAAGGTGTTGTTGCAAACGGACATTCCTTATAGTTTCGCCTATCTGGTATGTATGAAGTTCGTTTTGCAATTTCGCTTCATAAGCATCCCGACGCGGAGTACCTTTTTTCCCAACAATCTCATCTTCGATTTCTTCGAATGGATAGAGCTTCATGTTTCCTACCTGTTTCATATATTTCTCTTGTTTTTGTTTTCAAAATAGGCTTGCCTTATCTTTTCCGCTTTCAGTATCTCTTTGGCAGGAGTCTTTTGCGTTTTCTTAATAATACCGTGTGTAGCCACTACAAACGCATCCAAATCTCTGTCCCAAAAGGCAAAAAGTCTATATGAATTTCCTTTATACAAAGTGCGGAACTCCCAGATATTGGAATTATCCAGCTTCTTAAATAACTCGGAATCCTTTATGCCATTCTTCACTTTGCGTATATTATGTGCAATCTTTTCACCTACATCTGACGGAAGGGAGGTGAGAAAATCTCTTGCCTCTTCCAATACGACGAGCCGGAATATCTGTTTTTCCATTCTTTATCGCTTTTATTCCATCGTTGCAAAGGTAATCAAATGTTTCATATATAAGAAACAAAATCTATCTTTATACCGAGAAAAACTTCTTTACCCTTCGATAAATTCTTTACGTATCGTCGATATTTGTATAAATATCGACGATATTTCTATATCTTTAGGCTAAAGATACAAAAATATCGACGATACGTATAGATTTGTCCGTTGTTTCTGGAAGTTTTCACGCCGATATTTAGATTGAAAGGAGGCATCATGGCAGATAAATGCCGGCGGAGGGAAGTTCTCGTTTTATGGCACGATATTTGATATGGAGTATTGCATAAAGTTTCGTATCTTTGCAGAGGCGGAAAAATGCCACTGGCGACAAAAGAAACGAACGTCAGTATATACATTATATTATATAAGGAATGAAGAACAACTATTCAGAAAGATTGATGGACGTTATCGAGTACAGCCGCGAAGAAGCCGGCCGCTTGCAAAATAGCTACATCGGACCTGAGCATCTGATGCTGGGAATCATCCGGGAAGGTGAAAACAAGGCGTACGAACTGCTGGAGGATTTGCACGTAGATCCTTTTACCATAAAGAAATTGATCGAACAGGAAATCAAGAATACGATCGACATGGGTTATGATGCTCAGGAGATTACGGTAAGCAAAACGACGGACCGCGTCTTGCGGATGAGCGTAGACGAA
This sequence comes from uncultured Parabacteroides sp., assembly GCA_944325335.1. Taxonomy (GTDB): domain Bacteria; phylum Bacteroidota; class Bacteroidia; order Bacteroidales; family Tannerellaceae; genus Parabacteroides. The sequence goes on from CALUZR010000048.1 coordinate 27,100, forward strand.
GCGCATCGTTTCCAACACGAAGAGGCCGGCACGGAGCATCTCTTGCTGGCTATCTTGAAAGAGGATTACAACGTGGCGGCGCGCATTTTAAAGGATTCGGGACTCTCCTACCAGCAATTATTTGATTTGTTGAAAGAAAAGGAAGCTAAAACGGAGCACTTGAGCACGCCTCGGAAGGAAAGCCGCATCGAGGATGGCTATACGGACGATGACGAAGAGGACGAAGACGAGAACTTTGCTTCGCGCCGAGGCGACAATGCGCGTCCGGCTGGCGGAAGTACGGGAGCTTCGGCCGCCCGTTCGTCGAACGATACGCCGGTGTTGGATAACTTCGGTATCGACATGACGCGTGCCGCGGCTGAGAACCGGCTCGACCCGATCGTGGGTCGCGAGAAGGAAATCGAGCGTTTGGCGCAAATCCTGAGCCGGCGAAAGAAGAACAATCCCGTGCTGATAGGCGAACCGGGCGTAGGTAAATCGGCTATTGTGGAAGGATTGGCGAAACGGATCGTGGAAAAGAAAGTGTCGCGTATCTTGTTCGACAAACGGGTCATTAGCTTGGATATGGCGTCGATGGTAGCCGGTACGAAGTATCGCGGGCAGTTCGAAGAGCGTATTAAATCGATGTTGAACGAAATCGCGCGGAACCCGAACATTATCTTGTTTATCGATGAGATCCATACGATTGTAGGAGCAGGTTCGGCTTCAGGTTCGATGGATGCCGCTAATATGTTGAAACCGGCGTTGGCAAGAGGGGAAATCCAGTGCATTGGTGCGACTACATTGGACGAATATCGCAAGAATATCGAGAAGGATGGCGCGTTGGAACGCCGCTTCCAAAAGGTAATCGTCGACCCGACCACGGCCGAAGAGACGCTCCAGATCCTGAACAACATCAAGGAACGGTACGAAGAGCATCACAACGTCACGTATACACCCGAAGCGTTGAAAGCGTGTGTCAAATTGACAGAGCGTTATATCAGCGACCGGAATTTCCCTGACAAGGCAATCGATGCCCTCGACGAAGCCGGTTCACGCGTCCATATCGCCAACATTGTCGTGCCGAAAAGCATCGAAGAATTGGAGGCAAAGATTGAAGAAACGAAGATACAAAAGATGGCGGCCGTGAAGTCCCAGAACTTCGAATTGGCGGCCAGCTTCCGGGATAAGGAACGTCAGTATTTGCTGGAGCTTGAGTCCGCGAAGACACGTTGGGAGAAGGAAATGCAAGAACATCGCGAAACGGTGGACGAAGACAAAGTGGCAGAAGTAGTGGCCATGATGTCGGGTGTGCCGGTCCAGCGGATTGCGAAGGCGGAAAACGCGAAGCTCCTGGAGATGGCTTCGGTCTTGAAGGAAAAAGTCATCGGGCAAGACGAGGCGGTGCAAAAGATCGTCAAAGCCATCCAGCGCAACCGCGTCGGCTTGAAAGATCCGAACAAACCCATTGGCACGTTCATGTTCTTAGGGCCGACGGGCGTGGGCAAAACGCATTTGGCTAAGAAATTGGCCGAGTTTTTGTTTGATTCGGCCGATGCGCTGATCCGTATCGACATGAGCGAATACCTGGAGAAGTTTGCCGTCTCCCGCCTGATCGGGGCGCCTCCCGGATACGTCGGATACGAAGAGGGCGGGCAGCTGACCGAGAAGGTTCGGCGCAAACCCTACTCCGTCGTCCTGCTCGACGAGATTGAAAAGGCGCATCCCGACGTGTTCAACCTCCTGCTCCAGGTCTTGGACGAAGGACGGTTGACGGACAGCCTCGGGCAGCAGATTGATTTCAAGAATACGATCCTGATTATGACCTCCAACATCGGTACGCGCCAGTTGAAGGACTTCGGACGGGGCATCGGCTTCAGCGCGCAGGCTTCCGGCGAGGTGGACAAGGAATATTCGCGAAGCGTAATCCAAAAGGCATTGAACAAGGCGTTTGCCCCCGAGTTCTTGAACCGTGTCGACGATATCATCATGTTCGACCAGCTGGACAAGGATGCTATCCATAAGATTATTGATATCGAACTGAAGGGCCTCTACAAACGGGTATCCGATTTGGGCTATACGCTGGAAATCACGCCGGCAGCCAAGGATTTCGTCGCCTCGAAGGGGTACGATGTCCAATTTGGCGCCCGCCCCTTGAAGCGTGCCATCCAGAAATACCTGGAAGACGAAATGGCCGAACTGATTATCCGCGCCTCCGTAGGCGAAGGGGATACGATGATCGTCGATTTCGACCCCGAAACGCAGCGAGTCATCTCGTCCGTAAGGAAAAAAGAGGCTGAATAATTATTGAACACAGAGACACCGAGACACAGAGCTTTTAATTGTTAATTTTTAATTGTTAATTGCTCTGAGACTCGGTGTCTCTGTGTTTTTTTTGCTTTGAAAAGAAGTGTGTTTGGGTCAGCGGAAAATTTATGTGGATAAGAGGAGTAAAAGTGGGTCAGCGGAAAATTTATGTGGATAAGAGGAGTAAA
>CALUZR010000049.1 GCA_944325335.1 uncultured Parabacteroides sp.
CATTGTGGACGAAAAATTCTTCCTCTACAGGCTTTCTATGATTTATGCCTACCCACATTGATTTTCCGCTGACCCATATTTGGAGATATTGAAGAACGTTGGCTTGTATATACAGGCGGCACCATTACTATTATTGTGGTATTAAGCTGGGGACTTTTCCTCGTTAAAGAATAGGAGGCAACAACATGGAAGGAGCATTATTAATGTTTGGATTAGTTATTGTCATCGCGTTTGTAGGCGGCATTTACTTCACCCTGCAAGACCGGAAAGCGAAACGACAACAGAAGGAAGAATAAATCAGGTTCAAAGGAGATTTAAGAAGGTGCATCGGAAAAACGACGCGCCTTCTTTATTTCTATTTTATTCCACAACATACCAAGTATAGCTTCGGGCGGGAATCTTCACGTTCAATTCTACATTCCCGTGGCAATCCAATGCGTAGGTCTGCGCAACGCCCTCTTGTTCGCGGATCTTGGCTTTCTCATTCAAGCCCGTATAATATAAAGGTAAAGAGATGGTACGCGTGATGTCCTGATCCGTCGGGTTAAAAAACATCGCCAAGGCTTTCTCCTTCTCTTGCGGATTGACATGCATGATGCCATCCCAATCCCGCGCGTCGGGTTTGCGCAAATGGATGATGTCGCTATTCAGGATACGGCGGTACTTCTTGTACCACGCGATGATTTCCTGCACCGCTTCCTTGGTTTCTTCCGTATCGTAAAGGCGAGGGCCACGATAGCAAGCTTGGATGCCGGCCCCGTAGTTTTGGAACATCAACGTTTTATACTCAGACAAATGTTCGCTTAAAGGCTCTAACGTAGCGGCGGCGCCTCCGCCATGGTATTCCACCAAGGGAACAAAGCTCCAAAGCGACGAAGGGATGCGTTCCCAGGTGCAATCATAGTTCAATTGCCGCGTGTGAATCAATTGCCGGTCTCGCGGAAGGGACCAATTCACCTCCCGATAGCCGATGCTCGTCTTCGTGGAGCCATTCAGGAAATAGAAATCAGGGACATTCAGGTATATTCCATGTTCGCACATCCAATGGTAGAGTTCGGTAATCTTATGGAATTGGTTCCATTGCGAATCTTCCAATCCTTTGTGGTGTGCATGTTTCGTCGAAGCGCAGACATCGCCTGGATAGGAACCGTCGTGCTCGAAGCAAGTCATGCCGGTCTGTTCGAAGAAGGTCTTTATCTTCCGAAAATACTCGTAGCCCCAATCACTACAGAGGCAAGGCGAACTTCCAAACGTCATGCCGCCCCGCTTGCCCGTCTCCGGATTAATCACATCCACTTCGTCGCTAATCCAACGGCTGGCCAACAAAGAATAGCAGCCCATCTCGATTCCTTTGCTCTTGGCATAATCCACCAATACCTTAAACTTAGCTATATTCCCTTCCGAAATATCCTCGGCATCCGCCCCGGAACCGAAGCTGAGGATGATCATCTCGTAGCCCGTCTCCGCACATTGGTCTACGGCTCGGCGCACGACGTCCGGATCACTCGAAGTAAGGTGCATAAAGATAGGATTCTCGGTTGTCCAAGGTGCCACGGTCCGGTAGAAGCGACGCGTGAACAAGCCTTTTCGCTCCCGGTCGAAACTATCGAAGGGCATTTCATAGACGCTAAACGAACGGAACGTCCCGCCCGGTTGCAATTGTTGATCCGGACCAATGGGTGGAGCGACTTGCAAGACGCAAGGGGTTTGCAACAGGTAATTGCGCTGGGAAGTATAGGCAGGATCTTCCACCCATTTCTCCGTAATGTCCGTTTCTTTCTCTGTAAAGCTCCCTTTGCAATTATAATCGCTTTCGACATGGATATTGGGCAAAAGGAACGTCGAAGGGTTGCCTCCGCTGGGCGATTCCGGTTCAGCAAAGGCTAAATCCTCTACTTGGAAATGGTCTATATTGATAGGTAAACCCGAAATGTTCTCCACTTCAAACCATTTACGAATCACTGGAATCTCATCATAAATCGCTACGTGGAGCTTCACAATCACCTCTTTCAGTTCCTTATCGCCCCGCATCGTAAAGACAATTTCCTTTCCGGTCGGTGCTTTCTTATTCAATGCCCAGCGCGAACGTGCCCACTGCAGCTCTTCAACGATCGGCTTCACCTCAAAGTCTTCCACCAAGAAAGATTCGGGGATGGTTTGCATCGCGTCTATCCATTCCGTTTTCAGGTAGCCGCGTTCGGGTTGTCCGGCCAGTCCGCCTATTTGCCATTTCTTTCCATCAATCCAGACCGCCCCTTCGCTGCTCACGGCCCGGAGCAGACTTTCGCCTAACATTCGGTTGGTATAATCTACTGTCGCCAAATTAGGCATGATACGGAACGTACGCGACACCAACTCATTTGCCACGACAATGCTCTTGCCATCTGCAGCGCGGTAAATGCCCGCCTTTACCTGTTCTGGTGTCAAAAGCCAATCGAAAGGGGTGCGTTCGGAGAGCAAGGCATCGTACACGGGCAATTGGTTCACCTTTTCCGTCAAGCGCTTTACCACTTCGGCGGATTGTTTCGGCCCTTCTCCCAACGCATTTACATCCACCAATTCCGGACGAACACCTTGATAAGTAAACTGAGGCGAAACCAGACAGAGGCAATCACCACTCGCTCCGTCTGAAGCGGGATCGACCTCTATCTCCAACATCTGCACTCCTTTCAAAGGAATATTCACGTCGAACGTAGCACCTTGCGAGAACACACCGCTATTATACACTTCTTTCCCGTCCGCCTTCAGGATAAAACGAACCGAACCATCGGCCACTTTACCATCCTTTCCGACTACGCCGACCAAACGTTTACCCACTTCGTCCGTCTTGCGAAATAAGAGCTTTGTCCCGTCCACCAAAGGTTGTACCAACAAATCCGTTTCATCCTCCGATACACGCTCATTAACCAGACGAATCCGAGCCTCGAAACGCTCTGCATTTCCATCCAATTTCACTTTAGCTACGCTTCGCGCCTGAAGCTCCATTACGCTATCTTGCACAAAAGCACTCCCATATTCCTGCCAAATCTTCGACACCTCCAAATCGCCTAACCGAACTACCGACTGTGCCATAAGGCCACTCGACACGCCCAATAAGCCTGCCATTAATACTGATTTCAAATACATATCTTTTCCGTTTTTATATTCTCTACTTTCTTTTAGACCACAAATATAAAGACTTGTACCTAAACATTTCGCATAAAATATAAGGAGAATATTAAAGATTCGTATATTCACTTGTACTCCAACCACGCCGTCGCCGTCACGTCCTTGTTCGAAACGAAGCGAATCCAACGGGCTTGGAAGGCTTGTGAAAATTCATATTGCCATGTTTCGCCGCCTTTCAAAGATTGAACTTTATATTCCATCCAATCACCATTGCCAGTCGGATCTACTTCGATCGTGATAGTCGCATCTTTATCAGCCATCAAGGATAATCTCTTTTGGTCATAGAAAGCGATCAAATAAGGATCGGACACCTTACCAGCTTTTACATTCGCCTCTTTCCAAGGACCACCTTGCCCGACGGGTTTGCCAAGAGACCAGAGGTCGTCGATTACCCCAGCCCAGACAGCTGCTTTTCCATCTTCCGAAACAACGATATGCGAATTCTCTTTCCCCTCTTCCGGTAATATGCCCGTCATCAGCAACATTCCACGATAGGAAGCATAGTCGTGGATGCGGTAGTGGTGCGTCGAGATGGGACGAATCTTAGCAAAACCATCTGCATTCTCAGCCGGCAATTCATAAAAAGTTCCCATACAAGAAAACAAGTCTCGTTCGGTCGCCACTTCACGACAGATACGCAACAAGCCTTGATCTATCAGTTCTTTGTATGCTTCATTCCCAAGCGGCAAGCGCCAACGGCGATTCTGGTCATCAACAATCAACACAGAACTATTGTCGATTGTGATGACTTGTTGTGGAATGGCAAACTTCGTGCGGATGAAGTCGGCCATCTTTGTATCCTCTCTCTTTACTAACTCCAACTTATCGTTCATCTCATAATAACCCATTTCCTCCTCTTTTCCGTCAGTCATTGTATTGGCAAGCAGACCTAATGCCCGACGGTTATCACCCAATCCGTACAACAAGCCGCCCGTAGTCTTATTTTTATCTACCGTAGTCAAGCCTTTATAAATTGGGGCGGGACTCGTGGATCGGTTGTCCATTGATGCGTAGTTGAAGCTGACCGTCGCGCGAGTCGACTTGTCCACCTTCACACAAATCCATTCCCCTTTATCCTCTACGCTGAACGGAACGAACGCCGCTTTGCCAGCTGGGATAGATACAGATTTCAATACTTTCCAATGGTTATCGCCCGCTTCGTCTATTTCGAAGGTAAATGTCGCGGCTTTTTTCCCATCATTCTTCACCCAAGCACAGCGTTTCGCCCAGCCATTGAACAGGAAAGGTTCCGAAGTCTTACCAGCCTCCACATGTTCGTTTGCCCAAACCGCACCTTCCGCAGTAGCCGGTCCCAGTTCATCTGGACGAGTCAAAGAAGTAAACCAAAGATTGGAGTTCGATTGCCCCGGTCCTTCGATATTTCCTTTTACTTTCCGCTTGTTCAGGAACTCCTTTTGGGCGGAGTCGTCACACCCGAAAACCAACCGATCTTGCCAACGCGCAAAATCCCCGATCACCTTCAAATAAGCCGAACGCGAACGGATTCCGGCAGAGCGTTCGGATGTAAATGTACCAGGGAAGTGCCAGAACATCCCATGCATCGTCATTAAATAATCCGGTCGCCCTTCTGTTCCGACATCACGGATGCGTGGCCATTCCGTATTCCAACCATGCGCCCCATCGTAACTATGGCTTGCTTTCGGCAGACGATAAAACGACCACCCTTTTTTAGCTTCGCGAACACCCAATAGCAACGACTTATGATCCCATCCAAGTGTCCAAATCGGGTCAGTCTCCGGATTCGGATTACCATAGATACCGCCCGGGCCAGTCACCTCCGTAAATTGGTTTCGGCGGATAACTTTCCAATCTTTGCCATTCCACTCCGCTAAAACTCCGGCTTTCACATCAAATCGTTTCAATGCCTCTTGTGTCCCTTCACCATTATTCGCATAAACCACTACACCTTGGCCGGAATAAAAACCTTTTCCATGGACACCCGGCAATACATCATTCGTATCATCCTGAATACCCTTTTTGCTATTTCCATCCTGATACAATTCTTTTACTTTTAAGGTATGCACGTCCACTTCATAGAATCCCTCTTCCATCGTACCATAATAAATCTTGTTTGCAGGATCCGTCAAGTGGCGGGCATTTCCCGTATGCCGACCCGGCATCACCTCATAAGGGATGACGCGCACCTTTCCTGCCGAGTCGATGGCATACGGTCCGATGAAGAGTTGGTTACTCTCCTTGTGAATCATCCGGTTCGCCGGTGTTCCACCGATACTCTCCTCATAAACCGTCTGCCGATAATCTGGCGAGACGGAATAAAGCTTGTCGGAAGAGCCATTCGGCAAGTGCGGCCCGTAAGTAATCACCCAGAGGCGATCCGCCCAAGGAACCACCGCACCCGTTCCACATTCCCCTTCCTTATTATAATACGCGAGACGCGGATAAATGCCAGAGATCGAATCCAGCGTTTCCTTCACCTCCTGTTTCATCGTACAACTACATGCTAAAAAAGCAGTCAATAAACCAATTACACTATTTAATTTCATCTTCTCTTATACCTTTTGATATGCTTATTCCAATTTGTTTATCCTTTTCTTTTTAAACCGCAAATATAAGAAGTTGTTCCTAAAAAAGAACATAACATAGAGACGAAATCCAAGAACAATCCCTTCGAAAAGTACAAAACAAGGCGAGAAAACTTACTTTCCCGCCTATCTTTTCTTCACGCATCGACGATATTTCTTTATCTTCAGCTTAAAGATATACAAATATCGTCGATACTTATATAAATATCGACGATATTTAGAGAAAACATAAGCAGGAATAACCTTTTTCGCGCCGTGTTTTTTAGTTTTCTGCCCTTCGATTCAACTTTCCCTACCAACTCAATTTTACCGTATCCACTTTGCGCGAACGCTTCTCGGGTGGAATCTGGAAGGAGACACAACCATCGGCATACTCGAAAGCGATGGGTTCGCCGGTCCGAAGCAAGATGGCTTGCTTTGGGGCAGACTTTATTTCCTGCAATTCCACGCGTTTATGGAAATTCGGAAAGACGTGCGCGTAGATCACCGTATCGCCCTTGCACGTCGTCGGCTGGTTGTGTTTTTCCGGAAAAGCGCCGCCCGTCGTGCCATAAACAGACTCGCCCGAATGCTTCATCCATTCACCTATTTCCTTCCAAGCTTGCAAAGCCTCCGGAGGAATCGAGCCGTCCGGACAAGGTCCCATATTCGCCAAGAAATTGCCACCCCAAGCGCGCAAAATGACCAACTTCTCGATTACATCCGCGCCCGAATCCATCCGATCGCTGGTCGAATAACTCCACCAACGACTGGGCCAACAAGGATCGTTCGTCTCGAACCAGCCCGTAAACCGCCGGCTGGGCAATGCTCCTTCCGTATCGCCATAATCGCCCGGTTCGCCATTCCGTCGGTTGATGACAATACCCGGTTGGAGTTCACGCACTTCCGCATTCGAGATTTCCCCGCTTCCGCCATCGAACCAAAAGAGGTCAACCCGGCCATATTGCGTCAACAATTCGCGCATTTGATTGGCTACCCGTTCGCGCCGAGTTTGATCGTGCCCCGCCGGTTTCTCCGGTAATTGCGCAATTGGATGATGATTGACATCCAAAATCTGCTTTCCCGAATAATCCCAATTGATATAAGGCGCGTCGAAACGCCAATCGGGTGGTGAATAATAAAGCCCAACTTTGATGCCATGACGGTGGCAAGCGTCCGTAAACTCGCGTACCAAATCGCGCCCACCCAACTTCTGCTCCACGCCAAAATCGCTATACTTACTGGGCCACATCGTATACCCATCGTGATGTTTCGTCGTGAACACGATATACTTGAAACCCGCCTCTTTGGCTTTCTTCACAATATCTTCCGCATCAAAGCGTTCCGGATTCCAACGATCCGCTAACTTCCAATACTCCGTAGGCGAGATTTCGCCGTCCTCCCACGACTTATTCGCATACATCGCCCACGACAAATCAATCCCGCCATGCACCGACGAGATGCCAAAATGGATAAACAATCCAAAGCCTACCTCCGGGAACCATTGCGCCGCCGGATGCGTATTTTGTACCGGAACCGATACCCCCACTTGCGCGGAATTCTGCCCCAAGATGGTGTGCTGGGCTGCGGCTACAGGGTCGTTGGTTTGGGATTGAAGCGTACCTGCACAAATTAAGCACAAGCATAAACTACATATTCCTCGTTTCATATTCTATTGATATTAATTTACACACTTATTTCCTCCAGGTACCGGAGCAACACGAATGGCACATCCGTAGGAGTACCTATGTGCCTCCTTTAGTAACGTTCCTACGGCAGGCACAGCAACGTTACTATGCCACCCGTAGGAATATTACTACGGTAGTCGGAGCTCCGCTTCTACAAGTTGCATACCTTAGTTTCTCCTTTTCGAAGCGACAGGACAGACTCTTTTCCTTGGTAGTCGACTGTCACATCTCCATCTTGTACTTTTGAATGAACGCGATAAGTGACTAACTTTCCATCTTTCCATTCCATATCGACCACATAGCCGCCACGAGCACAAAGCCCTTTAACCGAACCATTAGGCCATTCAGCAGGTAAAGCTGGTAACAGTACAATCTTACCTTCATGGCTTTGCAATAACATTTCAGCCATGCCAGCCGTAATACCAAAATTCGCATCTATTTGGAAAGGAGGAGCCAGCGTGAACATATTATCCAATACGCATTTTTCCAATAACCGGCAAATAGATTCATACGCCAATTCCGGTTTATGGAAACGGGCACCGATGGCTGTCATCCAAGAAGAAGTCCATCCCACCAAGCCGGACATGTGCTGTATGCGCACGTCAAGAGTCTTACGAGCCGCTTCAAATAGTTCAGACGTATTCCGATTAATCTGATTAGCAGGGAATACAGCATATAAGTGCGAAATATGCCGATGCCCTGGTTCGTACTCTTTATATTCCTGATCCCATTCCAATAAACGGCCATCACTTCCTATTTCATTCGGTTTCAGATTAGGGAGCATTTCCTTTACTTTGTCCAACAATTGATTTTGTTCCGAAAGGATCTCCGAAGCAGCTATATAATGTTGGAATAAATCCCGAATCACTTGATGGTCGTGCGTAGCTCCTGCACATAAATGGGCCACATAACCATCTGGAGCATAAAAACAGTTTTCCGGAGAGATGGACGGTATGGAAATCCATTTTTTGCTATCAGGTTCCCAATACAACCAATCTACATACAGTTGCGTAGCATTCTGCAAAATCGGATAAACTCTTCTCAAATAATCTTCATCCAAGGTAAAAGCATACTGCTCCCAAAGATTCTGGCACAACCAACCGGCGGCAGCAATATGCGCGCCCCACGTAAAACTTTCGCCCGGCGAAGTATATCCCCAGATATTCGTAATCGGATGGATGCTCCAACCCTTCGAGCCATAATGCACTTGCGCCGTCTTCTGTCCCGGTACTTGCAAATCTTCCAACAAATCCACATACGGCATAAACAGCTCCGACAAGTTCGTGGTCTGGGACAACCAATAATTCATTTGCAAATTAATATCTGTATGATAATCCCCGTTCCAAGCCGTCTGCACCTTCTCTGCCCAAACGCCTTGTAAATTGGCAGGTAATGTGCCTTCCCGAGAAGAAGCGATTAATAAATAACGCCCATATTGGAACAACAATTCTTGCAGATGCAAATCTTCTTTACCTTTTCTTACCTGTGCCAAACGTATATCTGTCGGGACAGTGTCTTGTGACAAGTTAGCAAGATCTAAAGACACCCTATTAAAATAACGCTGATAATCGTTTAAATGCGCGTGGAACAACTGTTCATAAGGTTTCTCCATAGCTGTCTTTAAAATAGCAGCCGTATTTTCTTGGTAATTCGGATTCAAATAATCGGGATAGCCGACATAGTTTGTCGTGGAGGTAATGTATAAAACCACTTCATCCGCATTCCGCACATGCAACTGTCCATCTTTTATTACCTTCTCTCCTCCTTTCAAAGAAGCATCCAAACGAGCCCAATATTTCATGCCATCTTGTCCATAGCCATTGTCCATGCTTCCCTTCATAAGCAATTGCCCGTTGTCGGCAACCACCTCATATCGTTCGGGCCGATCCATCCAAGCTGAAAAGTTCAACTTGCCTTTCTGTGCGGACTTCAGCTTAACAACCACTACATTGTCAGGATAACTCGCAAAGTAGGTACGTTCCATTTGATTTCCATTTACCTCGTAGGAAACCCGCACCACCGCATCTTCCAAATCCAATTCCCGACGATAATTCGTATAACCAGACGCTTCACCAAAGTCAATGCGCAGATCGCCCAACGTCTGAAAGCACCCGAAAGGAGCATCGGCGGCATTCCCATGCGATGTACCCGGACCTTGGCATACTTGCGACTCGGCAGCCAAAGCCTCCGCTTCCTTATATTTCCCCGCCAACAACAATTGGCGAATCGCAGGACGATCTTGTAACGCCTTGGAATTGTCCGCATCTTGAGGACTTCCAGACCAAAGCGTTTTATTATTCAACTGGACCCGTTCCTTGTCGACTCCGCCGAATACCATGGCTCCCATATAGCCATTTCCAATCGGCAACGCATGGACCCAACCTTTATTATTCTCCCAACTACGCGGTTCATCCGTTACCGAAACATCCGCCGGTTGTTGATACCATAAAACGTTATTCTCATCCCATGACCTTTCGTCCATGGAGGTACAACCAACCAAAGTAGTTGCTACACAAGCTAAAATTATCTTCTTCATATATTCATTTTCTTAAAAAACGACATTTACTTTATACGAGATTGTTTTCGCTGGATACCTCAGCAAGCATTAGCTGGGCACCTCAGCTAACGTTGTCGAGACATCTCAGCTAACGCGAGCGTGCCGCCCCAGCAAGTAGTAGCTGACTTATTAAGCTAACACAAGCGGGACGGCACAGCGAAAACATTCGAATCAAATCAAGGTATCAATACCCCGGATTCTGCTCCAAATTACCATTTATATCTATTTCGCTCTGCGGTATTGGGAATAGATAATGTGTTGGATTCTCGAAACTACGCGTACCGCCAGAAGGATCAATTACGGTAGGTATTACTTCATGCGCAATCTTCCAACGCTTCAAATCCATATATCGTTTGCCCTCATAAGCCAATTCAATACGACGCTCGTGCCGGATCTTTTCCCGCATTTGCGCCTGACTCAGTCCAGTTGGTAATGCAGGCATTCCTACTCTGTTCCTGACGGCATTTACAGCGTCATACACGGATTGGTCTGGCCCCGTACTTTCATTCTGAGCCTCCGCATACATCAACAGGACTTCAGCATAACGGAGCAATACGGCATCATAATCTGTTTTCGTGGAATAGCTTATTGGATAATAAGATTCATTATTGAACTTCTTCAGCAAAAAGTCTGTAGCCGGTGCTGCATCGCCCCCGGAGAATCCCGGTCTCCAACGCTTCACGCCATCACCCAACACGTCCTGTCCCCAATACCATGGATCCATATCCACATAATTGCACCAATGCAACCGAGGGTCCCGATGTTCATAAGGATGTTCCGGGTCATACAAAGGAGATTCATCAATACTCAATCCATCCTCACATTCATAATCGTCTATAATATAATGTAACGGACCTGTAGAATGCCACCAATTAAATACAATATCCGCACCATAACCCGGTTGTGAATAGTCTGGATTTAGATATTGAACAGAAAATATGATCTCCGGATTCCCAGCTTGCGTATCCCTATTCCAAATATCCATGTAATTTTCGCTAAGGCCGAAATTCGGATTGTCGACCACGGCTTTCGCATTCGTGGCTGCATCTGTCCATTGCTCATTGTGAAGCAATACCCGTGCCTTCAAAGCTTGTGCAGAAGCTTTCACCGCATGCCCATCGTAAGCTCGGTCTTCCAAATGCTCAATAGCAAAATCCAAATCGTCATATATAACTTTTAAAACCTCATCCTTTGTAGAACGGCTGATGGTTTGTGCTTCTTCAATTGTAGGTGTCGTTAAATAAAGAGGTACTCCTCCATAAAATTCCGTCAAGTAAAAATAGAAATGAGCCCGCAAGAAACGTACTTCTGCTTTATAAGCATTTTTAGTCGCTTCATCCATTTCCATCGGCTCAATACCATCCAAGAAGAAATTACATTTGGCAATACCGTCATACGCATAATTCCAAATATCACTTACAGCACCGCCGCTCGTCGGTTCGATAATACCTCTTGCCAAAGCATTAATCCCATAATGACCATGTTGATTATACAAATCATCAGACATAGCATCTAAAGTCGTTAAATCCCATGACATCAAAGAATTGTTCAGCATACTATAACAAGCGGTCAAAGCAAGTTCCACATCATCTTCTGATTGCCAAAACGTTTCAGAAGCCAATTGGTCCAAAGGTTGTTTATCCAACATATCACAAGAAGTTGTGACAGCAAACAACAATGTCGATATATAAATAAAATACTTTTTCATTTTCCATTCATTTTAGAAATTAACACTTGCGCCTAATGATAAAACTCGGTTCTGCGGATAAAGGGCAAAAGAGCCATCGCTGCTGGAACGCTCCGGGTCCAAATAAGGATATTTCGTAATGGTGAATAAGTTGTCCCCAGAGAAATATACACGGAGCGAATTAACTTTTATCTTCTGTAGCCAATCTTGTTTGAAAGTATAACCTACTTGCAGGTTTTTCAAACGGAAATAAGAACCATTTTGCAAGAAATAGGTAGACGGCATATTAGACATAGCCGGTGTTTCGCGTCCTACATAAATGCGCGGCTTTTCATTGGTCGGATTTTCAGGAGTCCATCTGTCTGTCAACCAATCTACCGTAGGAGCAGAGCCTTGACAGAACGGTTCAAATCCCCAACCTCCTACATAAAACTTGATTCCTTGTACGCCTTGGAAGAAAGCAGAGACATAGAAGTTTTTATATTCTAAATTCAAATTGAATGAATAATCAAACTTCGGGAAACGTCCCTCCACAAGTACCTTGTCGTTCGAATCAATCTTTCCATCCGGTACGCCATCCGGACCGCTGACGTCTTTGTATTTCAAATCGCCCGGTTGCGGATCATAGGGTTGTTCTGCATGATTGGCAATGTCTTCCTCGCTTTGGAAAATACCTTCCCATTCATATAAATAGAAAGAATTCCAAGGTTCGCCTTCCCGTTTGATAGAGTAGGTCCCTATTTCATCTGCGCCAAAAGAGGTCAACTCGTTTCTGTTCCGGTTTACCATGGCGGTAATAGAATAGAACAATCCGTTTTCCAACTGGTTTTGATGCGTAATACTCAATTCTATACCTTTATTGGTCACTTCTCCATCATTGATTGTCGGAGCATCCAATCCTATACTTGCAGGGATTTGTGCTGTACGCAAAATATCCCGTGTTACTTTCTTATACCAATCGAAAGACAACGACAACTTATTGTTCAAAACAGAAATATCCAAACCGGCATCCCACGCGCTGGTCCGTTCCCAACAGATATCTTGATTAGCCAAACTCTTCGGAGCCGCACCTGAAGACACCGTAGAATTATCAAATGTATACTGATACTCCAGACTTAACAATTCCTGATATGGGTAATTACCTATATTCTGATTACCCAATTCACCATACGAAGCACGTAGTTTCAAATTATCTACAAACGTAAGCGACTCCATGAATTTTTCTTCCGACATACGCCATCCCACAGAAACAGAAGGGAACGCGCCCCATCGGGAATCCTTATGCAAACGGGATGTTCCATCATAACGAACATTGGCTTCCAACAAGTATTTCCCTAAGTAGTCATAGTTCACACGTCCAAAGAACGACTGGATGGCCCACTCATTGGCAGAACCGGCACTGGTTTGCCCATTCGTACCTCCGGCATCCAATTCATGTAAACTATTGCCCGCAAAACCTTCACGATATCCTTGCAGGTATTCATATTTATAAGATTCCTGATTATAGCCCGCCATCACTTTCAACGCATGGTCTCCAAATGTTTTATCAAAAGTCAGCGTACTATATACCGTTGCCAAGATATCATTTTCATCCTTTACGGTTAATGACTTAGCTGTTCCGGCCACATTTAAGTTTGTAGAGTATTCTCCTGTATGCCAATTATATTGTGGTATCAAAGGACGAAATGTCTTTTGCTTATCAAACGTCGCAGTTACAGCTGCTTTTGTATGCCATGACAAATAATCCGTAAAGTTTACCGTCACCCATGCTTGTGCGCTTATATCCCATCCTTTTGTATTTCCTAACGCTTCTTTCGCATTTGCATACGGATTTTTGTTATTATCCTCATAGTCATACGCTCTATAAACATATCTACCATCGGGAAGAGTCGGGCCATAAGTCGGAGCTTGTGCCATTGTAGAAAGGAACAAGTCAGAAGCTCCTACAACCGGTGCTTCTCTATCATAGTAATACATATTAGCCTTCGTACCAAACGAAATGTACTTATTCAACGTCGTATTCGTATTGATACTAAAATTCACCCGCTGGTTATTAAAGCCCATCATCACACCATCCTGGTTTGAATAACCCAACGATGAATTGTATGAAGTCTTCTCTCCTCCTCCATTAATATTCAGATTATGGGAATAAGCCAATGCCGGATTAAACATCAAGTCTATCCAATCATAATTAGGATATTTGGTTCTATCTGTTGCATTCCGATATAAATCTATCGTCTCCTGCGGATACATACGATTGGTAGACAAACCTGAATTAGCCAAAGCCTCATTCTTCAACTCCATATAATCTGCCGAGTTGGTAACTAATTCAAGCATTCGTGTCGGCGTATGCATAGCGTAATTGACATCATAAGTCAGATTCATTTTCCCCTTCCGTCCGGTTTTTGTTGTAACTAAAATAACGCCATTAGCCGCACGCGCTCCATAAATAGCTGCTGATGCCGCGTCTTTTAACACTGTGATATTTTCGATATCAGCTGTATTAAGCGTATTCAGGTCGCCTGATATACCATCAATAATTACCAAAGGATCTGAACCTGCATCTGAGAATGTACCCATACCACGAATACGCATGCTTACCGATTCGCTACCAGGCTGTCCGGATGCTTGCGTAATTGCCAAGCCCGGAAGTTTTCCTTGCAGAGAAGAAGCGACATTATAGACGGGACGTTTCACCAAATCTTCTCCTCCTACCGTAGCTACAGCACCTGTAACGTTTACTTTCTTTTGTGTACCAAATCCAACAACAACCAGTTCATCCAGTGCTTCGGCATCTTCCTTTAAGGTTATAGAAACAGGCGCATTTCCCTTTACTGAAACCTGTTGATCCACAAAACCAACATAAGAAACGACCAGCGTTGCATTAGGCGGACCTTCCAATGTGAAATGTCCGTCCATGTCCGTAATGGTACCATTGGTCGTTCCCTTTACTATCACATTTGCTCCAATTATGGGAACACCGGAAGCATCTACCACTGTACCCGTAATTTTAACAACTTGCTGTGTATAATCAGTAGACGAATCCATCAATTCATTCATAGCATACTGATCAACAGCCGTTTTACTCCCTCCGATTGCAGCATTGGCCAACAATGGGCTTCCACATAGCAAAGTAAGAACTGACACCTTGCCTATGGGCTTCGTTAAATTTCGCATCATGATAACTTAGATTTTTGTTTTTTAATCATTTGTCAATACAAAATTAGAGATATAACACGATATATATATGTAAAACAAGCCGAAACAGGCTTTAATATCGGAACCACCTCAACTAAAATATGGCTATTTTCGGAATAGGAATCACGCGAGACAAGAAATGGAACCCTTTTTTGCATTCCAATATTAATAGGACTTTAATAAAATATACATCAGAAAAGGGTATCTGATACTCTTCCTTAGCAGTATCTGATACCCTTTGTAAGCCCTGCTTCACTCCATCGACTTCAGTTCCTTCAAAGGTACGGAGAGCGTGGCGGAAGGTTGGAATTCGTCCGACTTCATGTATTCTACGAGGCTATACAGCAACTGCCGGACTTCGGGATGCTGGTCGGCTTGGCGAAGCAAATCCATGGTGCAGAAGAGGAGTTTGCCTTCGCCTACCTTCGTCTCGAAGAGGTTGGAGAGGCGGCGGTTGTTCGCGAAGTTGTCCACACATTCCACCAAAGGCAACACTTGCTGGTAGAGGCTATCCACGCAGAGGGTGCGCGAGTGTTTCACCAGGTTCCACCATTGCCAGTCGGTATGGAACTCGGTGGGGAAATGGGCGAAGGCGGGATGCTGTTCGTCGAGGAGCAAACCCATTGTCCCCGCCTGCTTGGGGAAGTGTACCGGACTCCAGAAGACAGGGACGAACTTGCCTTCCAATCCATTCAACTGTTCGTAAGGCGGATTCAACAATACCTTCTTTCCCGCTTTCAAGGCTCGTTCCGCCTCGGCAAAGTCGGCGGTCAAGATGATGTCACCTTTGTCTATTGATGCCGATTTTGGGTAAACCCAGATATTCCAGGCGTTCCGATAGGGCGTGCCAGGGAGTTCGATGGTCAGGCGCAGTTGCCGGGCTTCGTCTACATCGGGAATGGTCAGGGTGTGGGCGTCCAGTTCATTCATGCCGATCTGCATACCTTGGGCGGGATAACTCCATTCCGAAATGGTTTGCCCGTCTGATGTGGTCAAGCTACAACGTACTGGCACTTCCTCCAATCGCTCATCGCTATAATTGGCAATCTTCGTCCCCACTTTCAAGGTTTCGCCCGATGTGTACACCGCTTTCTCGAAATAGGCCAGCGGCACGACCGGCGCACAGAACTGGCGGAATATCTCGGCTTCCGTAATCCCCTTGCTCTCCCAAAAGGCATTGAGCAAGCCGACCAATGCCGAACCTTGTCCGGGGAAATCATGCAAGTCTAAGAGTTGGAACCCGGCGATGCCATTCGTCTTCAACGCCCGCTCAATCTCTTCCTTATATAATAGTTCCGCCAGTTTGCCAGAAGCCATCAGGTAATCGTCCGCCTTGTCCAGCAATCCTTTCTTTTCCAAATCAGCCTTCACACCTTTGAAGTTCAACGGTTCCAAGACGCCGGTATACTTCTCAATCTCCTTCAGGTCCGGATAGACGGCGTATTGTCCCATCTCATGCGTGATGAGCGGCACGCTCATTGCCTCAACCGACGCAGCATAATCCTTGTCGAAGCGGGGTGGCTCGGCATCAAACACACCCTGTCCGCGCACCCATCCCTTTTTCGTCCGCTGCGTGATGAAGAAATCACTGTTCGGTTCCGGCCATTCGCCATATTCCGAGAAAGAGAAAGAGGTCATGGTATAGAGGCGGCGGTCGTCTTCCTGCTTCAGGTGGGCCACCAGTTGTTGCAATCCCTTGAAATCGCCCCATAGCTCATTGCCCATGCTAAAGAAACAGAACGACGGGTGGTTGCCATACTCCTGCAAGATATGCTCCGCTTCTTCCTGCAAGAATGACGCGTTCTGCTCCGTATAGGCTTCCCAAAGCGGCAGTTCGACTTGCAGGTACATGCCCATCGAATCGGCCACCTCGAAAGCAGCTTCGGGCGGGCACCAAGAGTGGAAACGCAGGTGGTTCAGTCCCCATTCGCGTGCTGTCTCGAATACTTTCCGCCAGCCTGCATGTTCCATCGGGGGATAACCCGTCAGCGGGAAAATGCAACACTCTAACGTACCGCGCAGAAAGACCGGTTTGTCGTTCAAGAGGAGCGTGCCACCCTCGTGGCTCCATTCACGGAAGGCATACGTCACGGGGTACGAATCCCGACTATCTTTCGTCTTGACCGTCACTTCCGAATGGTAAAGGTTCGGGGTAAATTCATTCCATACTAAATATTTGCCTTGCATATTGTGCACCAGCTCCACCTCATTCATACCCGGTTGAAGTGAAACGGTCTGCTGCGCCTCTTCCACCCGGATAGTAGCTTCTGAGGCTGCGCCCGCATTGTCAATATGAACGACAAACTTCACCTCACCCCGTTCTTGGTCAGGATAGGCTTGAACCTGTTCGATGGAAACAGCATCTTTGGCGGTCAGTTTCACCTCACCAATCACGCCGTTCCAACGTATCTGCGTATGGTCGGTATAAGCATGGGCCATGCCACCGGTCGAAATCGCATACCGCTCACGGTTGTCCACCCGCACCGTGATGCGATGCTTGCCGGGCGAAAGGTAAGCGGTCAAATCATATCGGTGCGGCGCGACCAAGCTCTCTTGCGCCTGCCCGACCTCTTGCCCATCGACCCACACCGATGTGCCCCAAATCACCCGTTCCAACTCCAGTTCCACCTGTTTGCCTTCCCAAGCCGCCGGAATCTCGACCTCCTTGCTATACCAGGCCGGCCCGACGTAGCTATGCTTACGCGTCAAGTGCAGGACCTGCGGTTTCTCAATCGAGGGCGGCAACGTGTTCGGAACACCATAGCCTGCATCATCCGTCGTGCCCGGCAACTGGATTACTTCTCCGAACGATTTTGTCTGCCATTGCTCTTCAAGACCTACGTCCAAACTATCCAAGGCAAATGCCCATTCGCCCTCCAACGACAACTCCGCCGGCACATGGCTGCAGGCGCAAAAGCCCAACACACAACAAAAACTTCCTAAGTAACGATTTATCCGATTCATAGATTTATACATTTATATTATGGTACAAAGGTACACCGCCCACGGCAAACAAAAAATAGACGATTTACCCACTCAGATAGACAATCTTCTTATCGAGGGACAAAACCCCGGTAGTGTACTGAGATTACCAGGGTAGGGTATTGAGATTACCAAGGTAGTGTATTGCCATTACCAATATACTATATTGACGCTCCCAATATACTATATTGACACGCTCGATGTACTATATTGACGTTCTCAATATATCATTTTCCCTAAACACGCAGAGAAGGCATCCCTACGGACCAAGGGAACATTTCCCTTAAGCCCAAGGGACACCATCCCTTAGTATCTAATCATTATGCACCGTCTTTCCTATTACTGAATGGCCGGCATGTTCGCCTCGGTCGGCCAATAGGGGTTTTGGTAGATGGGAGAATCTTCTACATTGCCCGTCGAAGAAGTAATCGTGAAGTGCTGGATGTTATACGGAGTCAGGTAGTGCGCCATCTTCCAATAGTATCCATCCTTGGCGATATTCGTATTCACTTTTTCGAATGGACGAAGGTAGAGACTGCGTGTCGGTTCCGATACGTTCGACGTCGGATTGTCCATGCCATATACCAACTGCGAAGTTCCATCTTCATTATCATACCAATGTTGCATTTCGCCCCAGAGCTTGAAGCCTTCGATGTGGTACGGCGTCGTAATCATCTGGTCCATCGCACGCCAACGGCGCAAGTCCATATAGCGGAGCGCCTCGGCCATGAGTTCGCAACGGCGTTCGCGGCGAATATTGTACAAAGTCGGGTCGATGAGCTTGCCAGCTGAATAAGCACCCCAGTCGCCCAAGGCTTCGCGGCTCATATCTGTAGCGGCAATCGTCTTGTTGAAGTCGGCATCGACGTGCGAACGTTCACGAATCTGTCTCCAGTAAGTCTGAGCCGTACCGTCCAACGAACCATTCTTTTCGTAGCAAGCCTCCATGTAATTCAATAAAGCTTCCGTCGCACGGAACACCAAAGCTCCAGTATAACCCAGCGTATTGGCGCATTGGTTCTGATAGAACGAGTTACCTTTGCGAAGTGTATAACCTGTCGAATAGCCTTTCTCCGGATTGCTATCCAGAATCACCGGATAAGGCTCAATCAATACAGCCATCGTACCAATCGGGTCTTCATACAAGATGTTCTTCTGTCCCGGTTCTTTCAAGAAGATCGTCAGGCGGGAATCACGGTCTTTGCGCACGTCGGAAATCGTTTCATCGCCATGATATCCACTTCCAGCGGCATAAATAGGAAGGCCATTGGCCATCACGAAGCAATCCACCATACCCTTCGTCAAGCCCACGCCATAATTGCCATGCTGCCCTGCCGTCGGCACATTGTGCGTCACACCCAAAGCCTTGCTATACGGACGCCACAAGAGGACTTCGCTATAGCCAGACATATCCTCATCCGCAAACATATCCATGTAAGGGTTCGGTGCCTCTTCTACCGATTGTTGTACCAATCCTGTATTTTCTACCAACATCGCATTATCAGCCACTTCCTTGGCCGACTCCATCGCCAAGCCTAAGAAATAATCGATTTCCGCATCAATGTCTCCCGAAGGATATTGGTAATTAGCATTATACTCCTTCGTCTTGCCCGGCCATTCCGGACCATTCGGCACAAATGCCGTATTCTTAAAATACTTCAACCAAGTCCCTTCAAACAGAGCCACGCGCGACTTCAACAGCAACGCGCACTCCTTGTTCAGACGCGTCTTGTCGCCACTGGCATTGCCCATCAACATCGCCGCTGAATCCAAATCCGAGATAATAAAGCGGGCCACTTCGTTGCGCGGCGCACGCTTGCTGGCTTCGATCAGCGGTTCCATTTGGTCCGGCAACGTGTTGCGGACAATCGGGAAGTCGCCAAACGCCTGATAACGCTTGAAGTATTCATACGCCCGGAGGAAATAGATCTCCCCAATATATTGCCGGATGTTCGTATCGTCTCCCGAAATCTCACCCGCATTATAACGCGGCATTACGTTCTCCAGGAAATAATTACAGCTATAGATAAACTTGAATTGATAGGAATCGTCGCTCATGCTCTGGGATTGGGTCGTGCGCCATTGTCCCGGCAAATAACGGTTGTTGGCCGTAAAGCTGGCTTGGTTGTCCGTATTGTTATCTTCCCCAAAGAGACCATATCCATACGAATGACCCGGCAAGACATCCGTATACAATCCATTCGCGTAAGAAGCCAACTGTGATTCTTCCGTCAAATACAATTCCGGAGAAATAGAAGACTGGGGTTCCTCGTCCAAATAATCATTGCAAGAACTAAATGCACCCATCGATGCCATCCCTGCCAAACATACGCATAATATCTTTATATATTTCGTGTTCATAATATTATTTTTATAATGTAAGACTTAGACCAAATGAAACACTCTTCGAGAGCGGATAAGCATTACCATTCTTATCCGTATCATCTTCGTTTCCACCGCCCACGGTTTCCGGATCGAACATGTTCGCCATGCCTGTTCCTGTCCACAAGTTCTCACCTGAGATGAAGAAACGCAACTTCTGTACATGGAACCGTTCGGTGAGCGATTGAGGCAACGTATAACCTAATTGCACATTCTTCAAACGGATATAAGCCGCACTCTGCAAATACCTCGTTTGTGTTTGGTTATTCTTGGCCGTATCGAAGATAGGACGTGGATAATAAGCATCCAAGTTCTGACCTAACGCATGGTCGGCACTCGCACGGAAGTAATCCTCATGTTCTACGAAACCGGTCGAATGCCAAATACCGCTATTGCCAATGCCCCAGAAGTAAGAACTTCCTTGCCAGAAATCACGCTTCATGACACCTTGGAAGAAGGCACGGAAATCGAAGCCCTTGTAATCGGCATTCAAATCGATACCAAACAAATAACGCGGCGTATTGTTTCCGATCTTCTTCAAGTCGCCCATATTGTCATACTGATAGCCTCCGTCATCAATCTTGCCATCGCCATTCAGGTCTTTGTACATGATATCGCCTGCGTCCCAATTCGTGCCCAACGCATCT
The DNA here is from genome assembly GCA_944325335.1 of uncultured Parabacteroides sp. Classification (GTDB taxonomy): domain Bacteria; phylum Bacteroidota; class Bacteroidia; order Bacteroidales; family Tannerellaceae; genus Parabacteroides. Next base: position 20,853 of record CALUZR010000049.1, read on the forward strand.
TGTCCGCCGTTCGGAAGCGTCGCCAAATGGGCATCCATTTCTTCCTTCGTTTGCGCAATACCGATGGTTTCGTATCCATAAATATCGCCCATCATCTCTCCGGCTTTATACTTACTCAACGTATTGGTCGGGTTCGGATAGCGGGTAATCTTCGTTTGGGCATCCGACAAAACAAAACCAATGCTATAACCAAGACCATTCTTCAGTTTGTCTTTCCAGCTTATCGACAAATCAAATCCGTAGGTTTCCAAGTCGGTATTGTTCGTCTTCGGTACTTCCAGACCGATGATGTAAGGCAATTCCGGAGCCGGGCCGATCATGTCGAGGGTCTTACGTACGAAATAGTCAAACGAACCGGTCAATCGGTTGTTGAATGCGCCAAAGTCGACACCCACGTTCCAGTTGCGAATACGTTCCCATCCTAATGTAGAACTAATCAAAGCCGGCACTGTAGCGGTATTCGGCTTAATACCATTTTGCAACCAAGAACCATTGTTTGCCTTCACTTCGATAATCCGATAAGTCGGATACCATGATTCCGTGTTCTGGTTTCCTAATTCACCATACGAACCTCTGAGCTTCAAAGTTCCTACGTAATCAGCCAATGAACCCCAGAACTCTTCCTGCGCCATATTCCAACCTAACGAGAAAGAGGGGAACCAATTCCACCGCTGGTCGCGCTGGAAACGAGAAGTCCCGTCATAACGGATGTTGAACTCTGCCAAATATCTTCCTTTATAATCATAATTGACACGTCCGAAGAAACCGGCCGTCTTCCAAGAAGAGCGTGCGCCGTTCACGGAAGGTGTTACCGTATTGCCATTGTAGTCCATTCCGTTCGTGATATCCACTTCTGGCAATTCACTAATGATAATGCCATCACGTTGCAATCCGAATTCCGTATGACGCAATTGCTCTGTCTGGAAACCGACCATGCCTTTCAAGTTGTGCCCGGATTCCCAGTTGTAGGTATATTCAGTGTAGGCATTGATATTCATGTAGTTTTCCTTCAGGTAATCTTCATGCACGTTCGAGCTCTGGTCGCATACGATTGGGTTCCCGTTTACGTCGTGGTTATATAAGTATTGTTTGTCCCAATGGCGGTTGGCGGATTTGATACGGTAATTGAAATCCACATGAGTCACCCAATTCTTGATAGGCTCCAAAATCAAAGAGGCCTGCTGGTAGATATTATCCGTCTGCGTCTTATCGCGTCCACCATCCCGTAATCCCATAGCCGGAGAAGGAGATGAATACATATAGCCATTGGCATCGTAGACTGGCAATGTAGGCCAACCTTGGCGCGCCAAGTCGCGGAACAAGGCGCTCGTCAACGACGATGGACGCCCAAAGTCTTCCCGCGTAAAACGGTTGCTGTAATTGAACTTTGCCCAATCCGTAAGCTTCAAGTTGATTTTCGCCGTCGTAGTATAGCGGTTATAAGTATCTTGGTTGAATTCCATCAAACCATTTTGGTCCAAGTAGTTCATCGAGACATAATACGTCACGCGGTCCGAGCCTCCATTAATGCTCAAGTTGTGTTCCTGCGAGAAAGCCCAGTCGCGGTAAATCACGTCATACCAGTCCGTATTGGCACAACCATACGTATAGCCATCACCCCACACACTTGGGTTGCCGGGATCCGGAATCAACGGGTTGGTCAAGATACCAGCCTGGTAGTCTTGGATGCGTTGCAAATGTTCGGCATCGAAATAGGGCGAATTACCGCCATTCATCATACCGTCGTTGTAGAAATTAGCAAACGTATAGGAATCCATTTGCTTGGGTGTCTTTACCGGCGTGTTCCAACGGAAGTTATTGTTGTAATTGACCGTTACCTTCCCACTCCGTCCGCTCTTTGTGGTAATCAAGATCACACCAAACGGCGCACGAGAACCGTAGATAGAAGAAGCCGCCGCATCCTTCAAGATAGAGATATTCTCAATATCTTGCGGGTTGATTGAATTGATATCGCCCTCCATGCCATCGATCAAAACCAACGGGCTGCCCGACGAGCCATCACCAATCGTACCAGTACCACGAATGTTAATATCCATCGTCTTGTCCAAGGCTCCACCCGTAGTCGATATTTGCAAACCAGGAACAGCTCCTTGCAAGGCTTGCACAGCATTCTGTACCGGACGGGATTCCAAAATTTCATTGTCGACCGTTCCGACCGAACCCGTCAAATTCACCTTCTTCTGCGTACCGAATCCGACCACAACCACTTCTTCCAACGCTTCGGCATCTTCTTTCAATCGGATAGTAAGCGGTTCACTTCCACGTACCGTAACCGTCTGCTCGGTAAAGCCGACGTACGTAATCGAGAGGACGGCTCCTTGCGGTACCTCGAGTGTAAAATTACCGTCCAAGTCGGTAATCGTTCCGTTTGTCGTTCCTTTCACTACCACATTGGCTCCGATAACCGGAACACCTGCATTATCCAACACCTGACCCTTCACTTGGATCGTTTGCTGGACACTATCCATCACTGGCAAATCAACCGCGGAGGTTGTCTCTGCCATGGCCATTGGTGCCGATAAGACCAATGCCAACAATGCGGCACTCGCTTTCTTTAGCGTAGAATCCGCATAGGGGGGGGGTAATTAACCTCTTCATAATAAACATTTTAGATATTAACAATAAAGATTTATGCTTTCATGGTTCGCATAATCTCGTTCATTTAAAAAGCACCTCTCTGGCTTTTTCGGAGGCAAAGGTATCAAGCTTTCGAATCGTAAAAAATAGATAAATTTATTATTAGGATGGATTATCTTATGATTTATCAAAGAAACAGGAAAATAGATGCAAAAACGGAACTAATCCATCCAAATCAAGTTTAAATTCGGAACAATCAGACACCGACGAAATGAACCAAGAGAAAGAAAATGAGCAAGGGCTTTGTTTGACGTGCCTCAAACGATGCTTTTGAGGAGGCTCAAACAAAGCCCTTGCCCCGTTGCAAGCGATGCCCTTGCCGAGCGGCAAGCACAGGCCTTGCTGGACAGCAAAAAAGCCCCTTCCCTGATGAGAGGAAAGAGGCTCTTAAGAGTTTCACGCTCCGGTCTTCGCAGAAAGGAGCGCCTTGAATAGAATTTTTATTACTAATATTAATACTAACGTTTATGCGCTGCGGCGACTTTCACAAGGGGCACGATCAGCTTATTAACTATTTATTAACAACTTAAATTTATAATGTTATGAACTTATTTCTATTCAATGAAGAATGAGGAATTAAGAATGAAGAATCTTTGGTTTGTGCCTCTAATTCTTCATTCATCATTCTTAATTCTTCATTTATTTAACTACAACCTTGAAGCTTTCGCCATCAACTGAAACTACTGCGATACCAGCCGGTACTGCGATCGTCTCGTTGTCTGAGTTGATAGTTTCGTTAGCAACAACCTTACCCAAGATAGTAGCGATTACTACGTTCTTGCCTTCTGCACCCTTGATTACTACGGCACCGTCAACAGCTGTTACAGAGATTGCGCCTTCAACTGCGATTGTTTCGTTAGCAGTCGGATTACTAAATTCAGGAGCCATCAAGAACTCTTCACCGTGCGTGTAACCGTCTGTTACCACAATGACGCCGTTTTCAGACTTCAAGTAACCTTCGTTATTCTTCACGCCTGCAGCCTTGCTGCTACCTGCCTTCACAGCTGCGTCGTAGTCGTAGAATGCAGTTTGAACTTTGAATGTTTCATCAACTGCCTGGTTCACATACTTGAACGCGAACTTAGCCTTGTTGAAATCAGCCGTACCAAGGTCGAGTGTTTCGATAACCGGACCGTTCTGACCGTCTGTCAAGTACAGTTTATCTTCCGTACGATAACCCCACTGGAAGCCTAACTTCACTTCCTTCTGGTCTGCCTCGATATCGTTGATAAACTTGTTGTTGTGGTTCTTGCTTACGAAGAGAGCCGAATCAATCTGGTTCACCAAGAAGCGACCCTTCATCGTATCCGGAGTAATGATATGCAAATCATCTCCATGATACTGGTCGTAAGTCGGTTCTACATAATCAGGATTAACCACAATCAGATACTGATAACGATTGTTGCCCGGACGGTTGATGTAAGCTGTATCGAGAACCATTGCCGGAGCGATGTCGCCTGCGTTGCCTAAGTTCAAGAACTGACCCTTTTCATACAGTAAGTAGTCGTTCTCTTCTGCACCGTAGATGCGAACCGTATCACGCGGAGTAGTCAATACATATTCCTGAGAAGCGATGTCGACAATGTTGAACAAGTCGTTCGAACCAATCTTGTCATAAACGCCAGATACTTCGATAGCACCCTTCTTGTCATTGCTGTAAGTCGTAGCACCATACAATTTAGCATTGTAATCCAATGTGTAATATTCCTTACCATTGACTGTTTCGCCGTCCTTATCCCAAGTATTGCTTGTTACGTAGTTGTCGTTTCCTAAGCCCCAAGATTCAACACCTAAGATATTGTATTGGTCTACGCCTGCCTTTTGTTTCAAGACGAAGCGGTAAGCCTTGCCCATATCGTCAGTTGTGAACTTCTTCGAGTTCGGATCGCAAATCATCGACAAAATACTCTGGCTCTGTGTCGGATCGTAAGTCAACCATTCGTTGTTGGAAATATTCTGCAATGCATACGTGATGATAGCTGTCGTATCGTTGTATGCAGAGAATGTACCGTTGCCATTATACTTCTGCGGATGAGCCATGATGTAAACCGAGTCAGTTCCTGCAGTCAGATAGCGAACTGCATCATCATCGGCCTTACGAGCTTCTGTGAACGGAACCAAACGCCAGTTAGTAGCATCCAATTCATCGCTCGACAAACCTAAGAAGTGGCTATCCTTCGCTTCGTTTTCAGTTACATAAAGCTGAGAAACGGCATCCACAGACAATTGGAATACTTTGTCTTGCAAATCTTCTTTCGTCCAATTTGCATAACCGTCCATGTTGTGATGCTTATCAATCGGATTTGCCAACGGAGTGATTACAACAGTATCACGCTTAAGTGAATACCAAGAGTTATCATTGATAGGCAACTGACCAAATTGCGACTGGTTATTATCATATTCTACAGCAAATGTATTACCTGAAATATGATGCATAGCTGCGACATATAACTTCACATTCGGATTTTCACGGTTCGTGAACGTAAACTTGCGAAGGTCATCTACACCTGCAGCACCTTGTTCAGCCGTGCGTCCATCGATGTCCGTCATTGTAACGAACCACTGCCCTTCCGGCTTGTTGAACAAGAACTGGCCTTCTTCTGCTGGCATTGGATCTTCTCCAGTCTTGTCAATACCTAATACCTTATTATTCAATGTTACCCATTGAGATTCGCTATTACGATATTGAACTTTCTCATTAGCAGCAAACTTGATATTTACATATCTCCAGTTCAACGGGTTGTTTTCAGCATCTGAACCTTCTACGATGTTGCCCGTAGCGTGGAAGCTAATGTCAACCAAACGGTTGTCTGCACCCAGCTTTTCTTCTTCGCATGGTTCATTAACGGTTACAAATACAGTTGTCTTTCCGCTGTTATCTTTCGTTTCGAATGTGATAACTACATATTCGAAGTTCTTGTTGATATCAGCTACTTCGATGCTGTACGGTTCCGTTTCGTAAGTAAGACCGTCGCTCGGATTCAATGTGCCTGGGTTGTAGTTAAAGCGGAAGTACGGATAGTATTCGTGGCCTTCCAATTCGCCATTTGCATCGTTCAATACTTTCTTCAAGTTTTCTGTGCTCAATGTCTTGAACTTGTAGCCACCGTGAGCAGCCAAGTCTGTCTGAACATTGCTCCACTTGTCGTCTACATCCAATACCACGAACAATTCCTTACCACGAATCTTCAACAGAAGTTCAGTTTCGCTATTTCTATAACCGTCATCTTCAATTTCAATCAAGTTATAACCATCCCAATAATACGGAACCAACTCGCGGCTATTGAATTCATCACCTTCTACCGAAGTGGTCGCATTCGTGCGGTCTTCTGTAATGTTCACATTGAAGTAACTACCTTGGTGATGCAATAACCATTGTGCGTTGAATTGAGCCAACGGAGCACGATACATACCTAATGTAGCAGAAGGAACGCCACTTGCATCAATTGCAGCTACTTTCGAAGAAGTCGTTACATTCAATACAACCGGACCATTGTTTGATCCATTATCAGCAGCTACTAATGCAAAGCCCTTAGCATATGGGTTTGCATGGAATTGCCAAGCTCCTTCAATCTTCAAGTATTCAGTATTGTCTGCCACCTTTTCAGAATAACTCTGGAACGTATAAGCCATACGACCATTAGCTAATACATCAGCATCAACCAACCATTTCTCTGCCTCATTCGGATTGGCAGTCAATGTCCCGTCTTTCTTAATGTAGTAGAAATTATTGTCATCAGCTACACCACCTAACAATATCCATTCGTTTGTCGGAATAGTTGCATAAAGCGGTGTGTTGCAGCAATCCATCAAATTGGTATTCCAGTTCCAACCTTCTGCAGGCATAGTAACCGTAGAAACTGTCAAGTCGTCTTCGTCTACTGGAACTTCGAATGCTACATCTGAACCGTCAGAAGTCAATACAACCAAGTCGCCATTGTCGAAGTAAACCTTGGAAGCTTTACCCTTATCGCTTGTCCATTCTACCTCATAACCAGAAGCAGCATCTGCGTCCTCTGTGATGATAGCATACTTGTAAACATAAGGAGAAGTCTTGTAGCTACCCAAGTCGGCGATATAACCGTAGTTTTCACCAGTTTCTCCAATCAAGATAAACGTAGTTCCGCCAAAGATTGAGCCTGTAACAGGAACATCAAATTCCGTAACGCCAGAACCAATCACCGTTACCGTTCCATCTTGGCCAAACAGCAAGTTCGGTTGGTTACCATATTCAGAAGCATAACCCGTAGAAGCCTGAGCTTGTTCAGACGGATTGATGGCTGTACCGGTGTAAACCTTTTCGATCTTAACTTGGCCTAATACATAAGTACCTTTAGTTAATTCGCCAGCCGGTTCTTCGTTTGTACCGTCTTCGTCAACAGCATAAACGCCCAGTGCATTTTCTGCTTCTTCTGAAACTTCCAAAGTGTAGTTGTTGTCTGTACCCTTTGTAAGAACCAAAGACAAATTGTTTATTTGAAGCTTGTTGTCCTTCAGTGTCAATTCGGCAGCATCCGCAGCTTCTGTTGTAAACGAGAAATAATTATTCTTGTCGCTTGTCAGATACTGAATGCCATTATAACCTTGGATAGACAAACCTTTCTCTGCGTCATAAGCAAAATCAGCACCTGCAACGTCTTCTGCAAGTTCAGCGCCACCAATAGTGATCTGTTCGTTAATAACAGTTACGGCCTGCATGGTGTTGCCTTCTGCAGACAAATTCCCATACTGGTTATTTGTGTATACACAGCAGGCTAAATAATAAGTTGCCGTTGCGGTCAATTCTCCAGAAGCAGTAGTTGCAATTTCTTCATCAATTGCATATGCATAAAGATTACCACCAGTCGTTTCAGGAACCGTAGCACCACTTTCACCAACTATAATCTCTTGATTATCGCATTTAAGTTGATTAGAACTACTTTGAATAGTAATATTTGCTGAAGTTGGTTTCGTAGATGTCAAAATAATATTCTTCTGATCATCCTTAGCTACATACAACTTTACACCGTTCTGTTCAGTATAAAGAATGTAAGATTTCGAAGAACCAGATTCTGTTACTTCTGCCTTAAACTTGGCAGCACCTTCCCAAGCCGTTTCTGCATCGTAAGCCTTAGCACCTTCTGTAGATACATTGAATGTAGCTGTATGGTTTGCGATAGCTACCACTTGCTTGTTATCTGCATTCAGTTCAGCAATTTGATCTTCTACGACAACCAAAGCAACGTCATCTTTAGCAGAAACAGATGTCATCAACTCTGTACCATCATGCAAACGAGCATTAGCCTCCTTGATATCGTCTACCAAGGTAATGTTTCCATTCGCAGCGATATGGAGATATTGCTCTTTGCCTTCTTCTCCGGTGTAAAGAACGCCTGCGTAATCAGCCTCTGTAGAAGCAGACAACTTGATAGCCTTGTCTGTATCGTTTACAAGCTGACCGTTTGCGCTCAGATACCATGCCGCATCCTTTACTTTCAAATAAGTATCCGAAGTAACTTCCCATGCACGGTTAGAAGCCTTCTCCAACTGCTTTTCAGTCAATGAAGCTGTTTCCAATGCATAGCCTTTCACTTCTTCAGCAGCCTTCGTCTGGGGTGTTACTACAGTCGTCGGCGCACCATTGCCCGCGTTCAAAGCGTTCACCGTGAATACCGTTGAACCGCCTACCAGCAGAACGCCGGCGCAAAGCGTAAGTACTTTTTT
>CALUZR010000050.1 GCA_944325335.1 uncultured Parabacteroides sp.
GGACCCCCTGCTCCCAAAGCAGGTGCGCTAACCGGACTGCGCTACACCCCGTTTTTCTCAAATGCGATGCAAAGGTAGGGCTTCTGGACGAAATATCCAAATATTTTCGGCACTTTTTCTTCAATTTTTTTCTAATCCAATCATATTTACCTAATTACAAAGTACCAATTTTATGCCTATAAACGGGAAGATTCATCGTTATGTTTGCTCGCATCCATGCCTATGTTTTCCCCGAAAGATAGGCATGAACTCAAGAAAATGTCCCTATCAGGAAAACAATTTGCCAAGGTTAGTTGTTATGTTTACATAAATCCTAAAACAAAAAGAATGAAAACGAATTTAAGCTCCCAAATTACGCTCACGCGTATTCCGACGAAGTATTATCGCCCTGAGAACGCGTTCGAGCATTCGGTCTTAACCCGCTTGGAGAAAGTACCTACCACGATTTATGAATCCGCCGAAGAGGGTTCATTTGCCATTGCGAAGGAAATCGCCCTCCAAATCCGCAAAAAACAAGATGCAGGGTTGCCTTTTGTATTGGCCTTGCCTGGAGGACGTTCGCCTGAAAGCGTGTACAAAGAATTGGTTCGGATGCATCGGGAAGACAACCTGAGCTTCCGCAACGTAGTGGTATTCTTGGAATATGAATTTTATCCGCTTACGAACCTGAATTCAGGCGTCTATGCCCACTTGAAGAATGAATTGCTTGACCATGTGGACATCCTCCCTGAAAACATCCACTACCCTGATGCGCAGATGCCAAAAGACGCCATATTCGACTTTTGCGCTTCGTATGAAGGAAAGATCACCTCGCTGGGAGGCATCGATTGCATGCTTTTGGGCATCGGGCCGAGCAGCAACATTATGTTCAATTCGGCTGGTACGCTTCAAAGCTCACAAACGCGTTTGGTATTCCTCGAAGGGGCAACGCGCAAAGAAGCGGCGGCCACCTTTGCCTCAACTGAAAAGGTTCCGGCAGGGGTCATTACGATGGGCATTTCCAATGTCATGAAAGCGAAAAGCGTTATCCTCATGGCTTGGGGCGACGACAAAGCGGGCGTGATTGCCAATACAATTGAGGGAAAAATCACCGACGCTACGCCTTCGACCTACTTGCAAATCCACTCGAACGCTAAGGCGATTGTAGATTTGAACGCTGCTTATGAATTGACTCGCATCAGCCATCCGTGGTTGGTTACGACGTGCGAATGGGACAATAAACTCATCCGTCGTGCTATCGTATGGCTTTGCCAACGCACAGGAAAGCCCATCCTGAAGCTTACCAACCGCGATTATAGCGAAAACAGCTTAGGCGAACTCTTGGCATTGTATGGTTCGGCTTATAACGTAAACATTAAGATCTTCAACGATATCCAACATACGATTACGGGATGGCCTGGAGGAAAACCTAATGCCGATGATACAGACCGACCTGAACGGGCAACGCCGTATCCAAAGCGTGTGCTTATCTTCAGTCCGCACCCCGACGACGATGTGATTTCGATGGGCGGAACGTTCCGTCGCCTCTGCGACCAGCATCACGACGTGCATGTGGCTTATCAAACTTCCGGCAATATAGCTGTAGGCGACGAGGAAGTCATCCGCTATTGCGAATACTTGCGCGACGTATGCAACAAATATTCTCCTGAAAATACAGCCGTGAAGGAGAAAGCCGAGGAGATTATCCATTACCTACGTTACGAAAAGGTGGAAGGCAACCAAGCCGAACGCCCCGACGTGCTCTTCATGAAAGGCACCATCCGTCGCGAAGAGGCTCGCCATGCGTGCCGTTATACAGGCATCAAGGATGAAAGCCACATCCATTTCCTCGACCTCCCGTTCTACGAGACGGGGTTGGTAAAGAAGAATCCCATCAGCGAAGTCGACAAAGACATCATCAAACGGTTGCTGGAAGAATTGAAACCTGACCAAATCTTCGTGGCAGGCGACTTGGCCGATCCGCATGGGACGCATAAAGTCTGCCTCGATACCATCCTCGCTGCAGTGGATGAAATCAAAAACGAAGATTGGATGCTCAATTGCCGCATCTGGATGTATCGCGGCGCATGGGCTGAATGGGAAATGGACCACATTGAAATGGCCGTGCCTATTTCGCCCGAAGAGTTACGCCACAAACGGAATGCTATCCTCAAACATCAGTCGCAAGCCGAAAGCGCACCTTACTTGGGCGACGACGAACGTCTCTTCTGGCAACGCGCCGAAGACCGCAACCGCGCCACAGCCGAACTTTATCATCAGCTCGGCCTCGCCTCCTACGAAGCGATGGAAGCATTCGTGCAGTATATACCCGTGAGGTAATATACATATATAATCAATAGAGGAAAGAGACGCAGTGCTTTATCGTACTGCGTCTCTGCTATTTTATATTTGCTATTGTTAATCCTCCATCGCCCACCGGACTGTTCCTTGTATGCGGTCACCCCGCTTCAACGGACGGTAATCGAGTGCGGCGTGGGGCTCGATGTAGGCACCTTTCCCGGCATTGCTGTAATCGGCCACGAGGAGGCGGAACGTGTCGCCCTCTTTCCAGCAGCGGATGTGCTGCCGTCCGTCGGAGGTGACGGTGAAGGAGCGGCCGGTCGCGGGTGATTCCAATCGGGCGGTGTAGATGTTTGCCTTCGTCGCACGGAAGTTGTTCGAGCCGAATTCCGTCTGGTCTTGCGCCCAATCGACTGTCGGTTCTTTTTCAGGGCCTGCCAGTCCGCTGATGGGAACGTCCGGATTCATAAAGTCCGCCGTGCCTTCCAGAGCGGCAATGCCATTTTCCGGATAGACGCTCCAATAGCCTTTGCGTTTCCATGATAAGCGGGTGAAATCATGGGGAAAAGTGAACACCAAGCCCACTTGGCGGGGCGAAATGGCCTCTTTCATCGTAAAATCGTAATCTACTACTGTTTCACCTGTATTGCGGAAACGATAAGTGAGCGTACCTTCCGCCTCTTTGTATTCGCCTTTTACGGAGACTTCGATGCGGTCAGCGTATGGCTTCGTCGTAATCGAATGGGCGATCCAGTTGGCACAGACCGGCGTATAAGGGTCGAAGTTCTGCCCGCCACCGAGCATTTGGATGCCATGCCCTTCGCTGTTCAAGGGCAATACCATCAGTGCAGGCTGCAGATGGGCTAATAGACCGGTACGTTTGTCGATGGTGTATTCGCCCGACAGCGAGCGGATCGTGATTGCCGCAGCGGATTCGTCGAACGCCAATTCGCCCTGGATCCGCTCCGCTTGAACGCCAGTTTGGGGAAGGAGTTGGAAATGATACGTGTCTATCATATAACCTTGCGGACTGTACACGTCAATATGCAACGTGTCGACCTCGCGAAGGGCGGCGGGCAATGTCCAAGTTAATATGCTGTCCCGGCGTGCGTCCAATTCCCAATCAATCTCACCCGATTTTCCCTCGGTGCTCCACGCGATGCGGCAGTCCGACAGGTTGAGGAAGTCATGCCGGTTTTCTACGTCGAACGTCAATTCCCCCTCTGGGTTGGTGTTTCCTTTCAGGGCGAGACGCACCGGACTATAGGCTTTCTTCATGCCCCAATATTCCGGTTTTTCGCGCCGCCAGCCGTCGATGACGCCCCACGTCCCGTAGCCCACGGCGCGGCCGCCCGGCAAGAAGAACGTGTCGTCGATGCCGACCCAGATGGCTCCGCCCAAGACGCCTTGGCTATGGTACATGTCGCTCCACATACGGTCCAGAAGCTCGCCCCAACGGTCGCGGATGCCCGGATCGGCCGAGAGCTCCAAGCGGTTGTAGGAGTTCAGGTGGCAATATTCGTCGAACACGATCGGGCGTCGAGCGTTGCGGTATATGTTTGGACCGTCGGGACCGGGATAATGGTGGTTCCCAATTTCCAACTCGTTCCCATCTGCATCCGGGCTCCATTGGCTGAAGTTGCGCGGGCGGGTCGGGTCCATTTCCTTCACGATTTCAGCCGCCTTGGCAAAGCATTCCTTGAATTTAAGCGACTCATTGCCAATCGACCAAATCAGCACGGAAGGGTGGGAACGGAAATGATTCACCATCTCAACGTGTTGCTGGTAGAAGATGGCGGAATCCGTTGGCGCCACATTCGCCTGGTGCGCCCAGCAGAAGGGTGCTTCCACCTCGACATACATACCCAATTCGTCGCACGCCTCGAGCAATGCTTCGTCGGGCGGGTAATGCGAGGTGCGGATATAATTCACATTCCCCCGGCGGAACAGCTCCACGTCTTGCCGCCATACGTCTCCCGTCAGCGAACGGCCCCGCAGCGGCATCACCTCGTGCCGGCACACGCCGCGCAGCTTGACCGGGCGGTTGTTCACAAACAACTGGTTCCCGCGCACTTCAATCTGCCGAAAGCCGACGCGGCGTTCTGTCGTGTAAAGTTCCTTCCCGTCTGCCAACAAAGTACAAGCCAGCGTATAGAGGGTTGGTGTTTCAGCAGTCCATTTCTCCGGATTCTTTACCTCGAATTCAAAGGCGTGCTTCCCGGCATTTACGTTGTGGTTTTCCGAAAAGATAGTTGTGCCTTGTTTGTCTTTCAGTACTAAACGGAGCGAAAGATCTTTTTCGTTGGCCGAAGCGGATTCGTCGGCAATTTCAATCTCCGCCTTCAAAGTAGCATCCGTATAAAGCGAATCCAAAAGGGTTTGCACCTGGAAGGAGGCGATGTTCGCTTCCGGCAGGGCGAAAAGGTAAATATCCCGCGAAATGCCACCCAGCGGATGGACGGCGTAGAAGGAGCCGTTTGAGGTGGAATCGGCCACGGTCTCGGAGGTCACGCCAATGCGGATCCGGTTTTCCCGCCCTGCCTGGATGGCTTTAGTCACATCCAGCTCGAAGGCCGTGAAGCCGCCTAAGTGCGAACCCACCTTTTGCCCATTGACTTGAATGCGCGCCTGGCTGTAAATCCCGTTGCAACGGAGCTTGACGCGCTTCCCTTTCCAGCTCCCGGGTACTTGGAAGACGCGTTCATACGTCGCCTCTTTTCCCGGTTCTACTTCAAAACCTTGCATTACCCATTCGCCGGGCACTTCGATGCGGCTTGTCCCGTTGAATGTCCACGTCCCTGCCAGCGGGACGCGTTCGCTGGCCACCTGTTGCGGCAAAGGCGAAAGGCGAGGCACTGAGACCTCGGCCTTTGCCCCTAACAACGCAGTTAAGGTCACCATAATACATACCCAAATTCGTTTCATTTTGTTGTTTTTATAGGTTATTCTGTTTCTTTTTTCTCTTCAAATAAATTCTTTCCGCGTGTTACGCCGTCCTGCAAGAAAGTGACTTGGCAAGCGGCGGTGTCCGACCAGGCTGCGCCTTCCGCTTGGAGCCGGACGGTTGTCTTTTCGTAGGGCTTCAAGGCTGGGACTTTCCCTTTTGCCACGCACTTTCCACCTTGCTCAACGACGATTTCCGTCTCTCTCGAAGCCGAAAGTCCGAAGTTCTCCACCTCAACCGTCAGCTCTTCTTTACCTTTATTATATAGAGGGCGCAAGGCGGAAAGAAGGGCTGATTTGTAGTCTATGTAGGGCAAAGATGCGTAACCAAAAAGCAGTTTGCCCTGTTTGTCCCGGCCGAGGAGCTTCGGAGCGAACTCATCCGGCGTGATGCCCGAGGCCGTCCCGTCGAACGTGACAATCAGATCGTTCCCTTCAGCCTGGCTGGAGATGACTTTCGCGCCCCGCCCGAAGTTCACTTCCGTATACGAGCCGAAGCGGAGCGACGCCAGGTCGATGTCCTCTTGCGGACGGAATCCCTTTTCAGCCCGGATGCGCACTTGGATTTCCTTCGTCTCGGGTGTAATCGGTTTCTCATTCAACACACTGAGAAGCAACCCCTTGTTCATCGGCAGGCAGATGTTCTTCGAGCTATGGTTGTCGTTCCCCAGGTCTTCCCACTTGATGGTGTCGATCACGGCAAAGTTCATCTGCGCCACGCGCCCTTCCGCGTCTTGGAACACCTTCGCCCGCTCGTATTTGAACCAATGCTCCACCTGTCCATCGGCATGGAAGGAGATGCCCGGCTCGTACGCCTCGCCCGGTTCCACCACCCAATGCACGCCGTCCAGCGAACGTTCATAATAGGCAATGCGCCCGAGCCAATCGTTCACAATCAGATGGTATTGAAGCGAGTCGCGCCAGACGACCGGGTCTTCGAACTCGCCCTCCACAGGCGGATAGATGCGTTGCTCGGTAATCTGCCGATAAGGTGAGATGCCATCGCGGCTAATCCAAACGCCTCCGCCGCGACACACCATCAGATAGGAGCCATCCTGCCGACGCGCAAAGGTGAGGTTCGAAAGTCCCTCGATGATGCGCCGGTCTCGCGGCTCGAAGGTGAACTTCCCGTACGTCCAAGGGCCGTTCACCGAGTTGGCGATATAATATCCGTCGATCACGTAGACCACGATCCGTCCGTCGTCCAGCCGGAACGCCTCCGGGTTGTGCCCCTTTCCAATCGTGTCCTGGATGGCATACGGCCCCGCGAGCCGGTCGCTCACCGCGTGATAGACCGTCGAGTTCGGCCACGTCATGTGTCCCTTGGGCGCACTCTCCGGCCAACCGCACACGAAGAGATGGAACTTCCCGTCCTTGGTCTGCAAGATATTCCCACCCCAAAACGAAATGTCCGACCGTTCAATTCCATTATCCACAAAACGGGGCCGCACACTGTCCGCACCCCATACATTATCCACCAATTTCCCTTCCGGCATCGCCTCGAAGCGGTCCATATAACGCCCGCCCTTCACCAGTTGGTCCCATTCCGCCGGCCGTGTCCGCTCGGTGATTTGGGCTGGGAGCGAAGTGGAAAGGAGAAACGTACTGCACGCTATTCCTATCTGTATCAGTTTCTTTTTATCCATATAAGCTGTGTTATTTATGATATTACCATGCTAAATTGAAAGCCCCTTATGAAAAACTTTCTTTACCCCTGAGAAAACTTTCCGTGCTGCCTATGAATTCTTCACGTATCGACGATAATTTGTAAAAATCCAGGCATTAACGAAAGTTTTCCTCCGGTCTTTCCAAGTTTCCCTCGGCTTCAAAGAACTTTTCGACGGTAAAATTACACAATAAATAGCATATAAAAATCCCCCGGCCTGGCGAAAAGTATCGCAAAAAGGGAACAGGAGCGGGGGAATGAGGGGAGAAATCGGAACTATTTTTTTGTTTAATCCTAATCCACTTCCAATTCCTCGCATTTCTTTTCTTCCGCCTTCAGTTCGCTCGTATCAATGCCGCTATAACCTTTCGTCGTGCAATCGAGCACATCCGTTTCTCCTTTTACGATCAATTGGCTGCCAACTCCTGCCGATGCTTGCAAATACTTTGTCTTTACGTTTGCGATCCCGTTCGAACCGGCTGTCAACGAAAGGCTTAACGAATCGGTCGCAATGGGTTCGTCCATGAGCAATACGGAATAAATCATGTGGATCCGGCGCACCTTGTTCGTATAGATACGCACTACGTCTTTCGGCACGGGGCCGTTCGCGTCTTTGAGCGTGAACGACATCGTTCCGTCTTTTATTTCTTGGATGCCCAATTCCGGATTCCCGACTTCCACACGAAAGGTGTCCGACGGGATGAATATTGCTTTATAACCTGCAAAGTAGAAATCCTTTACGGGCTCTTCTGCCATGCTCGACGCGCAAAGGGCCGATCCGGCTAATAATAATACCAATTTATTCATGTATTATGTATTTCGAATTAAAATAAGGTAGGAAACAAAAACACGAGCCCCGCGCTTGGGACCCGTGCCGTTTTCAGTGATAAAAGAAAGTTTTTTAGTATCCGTTGTTTTGTGTCAACTGCGGATTCTTGTCGATGGATGTCTGCGGAATCGGGAAATAACGATTATGCGCAGCGAATTTGCGCGTTTCGATGAATTTCTCCGTAGCTGGAGCGTCTACCGTGATTGTCGCACGCAATTCAGGATCGACGCTCGCGTCCATACTGACAGTGCCGACGCGGCGTTCCAGCGTGCCGTTCAGGACGGTTTCGGCCACCATCTTGCCGCTGGCATCTTTCCAGCGCACGATGTCGGCGCGGCGGATACCTTCACCTGCAAACTCGACACCACGTTCGCGGCGGATAAGCTCACGGAGCTTCTCTTTCGTGCCGTATTTCGCTTGATCTACTTCAGGCATCCCAACGCGTGTGCGGATTTGGTTCAGCTTGTTGTAAACCTCAGCCGACGGACCATTCAGCTCGTTCTCGGCCTCTGCCCACGTCAAGAGGACTTCGGCGTAGCGGAAGACGATTGGGCAGGCGCTCGTGCTCCAAATATCGGCATATTGTGTAATCGGAGCCAGGTATTTATTCCAAGTTAAACCTGTTTTTGAAGCATTATCGGCACTCGTCATATAATTTGCATTATCAGCTCCGTCGATTTGCGTATCCAATGTGTTAAACACAGCTGTTACACCATTGCTGTTGATATAATCGGCTCCTGGATAGCAAACCGTCATTGCGAGACGTGGGTCACGATTGGCAAATGGATGAACTGGATCGTATCCAGAACCATCTTCGTCGATCGTCAGACCATTTTCCATTTCGTACGTATCAATCAGGTTATGTGTTGGAATAACAGAAGACCAACCGCCATCGCCATTATTGTACATCTGTCCGATTACACCTAAACCTTTTGTATTCTCAATGTATTGCACAGCCAAAATAATTTCCGGTGAACTTTGTCCAGCCACTGTGAAAAGATTCTCGTAATCTGGATCCAAGCTATATTGCCCTAAATCGATGATTTGCTGCGCGCGGTCTTTTGCCGTAGCCCAATCTTCGTAATAAAGAGCTTCACGCATACGCAAAGCAAGCGCAGCGCCTTTAGCTACGCGTCCGCGTTCTGCTGGTGTAGCATTCAGCATGGGAGTGATTTCGTCCAATTCCTGTTCTACGAAGGTGCGCACTTCTTCTTCCGTATTACGTGGCACTTGGGCTTCTTCTGCAGATTCGTAATTGTCGATAATGGGCACGCCGCCGTACCACCAGTTCATTTTGAAATATTGATATGCGCGGAGGAAACGAACCTGTGCAATCAGGTCATTTTTCGTTGCTTCATCGGTAAACGGAATTGCGTCGATGTTTTCCATAAAGGTATTGCAACGGCGAATTGTCGTAAAGCTATACAAAGATGCACCCGTATTGGTCGCAGTCAATGTTCCATCGCCCCACGGACGATAGCCTTCCCAGGAGAAATTATTGAATCCATAATCAGATCCGCAATCAAAATAGAGCAATTGCGTTCCGTCTTCCCAACCGTCGTAGCAACCGATGGCGAATTTTTCAGCATCCGTTTCCGTCTGCCAAGTGGTCGACGGAGAAAGGGCATCTTTCGGGGTGACGTCCAAAAAGTCGGAACAAGAAGTGCCCAGCAAGGCTGCCATCCCAAGTACGATATAATTTTTGAATCGTTTCATAGAATTATCGATTTAAAGAGTTATTAGAATGATACATTAATACCGAAGGAATGCGTACGCAACAACGGGTAAGAAGACAAACGCTGGCTTGTAGCTTCCGGGTCGATGTTGATCTTCATACCATCGATGGTAAACAGGTTTTCTACAGAATAGTAGACGCGGACGTTGCTCAACCCGATCGAGCTCAATACGCTCTTCGGAATCGTATAGCCGAACTGCAAGTTCTTCAAGCGCAAGTAGCTGGTGTTCTGCAACCAGAAAGTAGATTGTGCATTACGCGAACAGCTGGGCGATTGCGTACCGGTAAAGATGCGCGGCATTTCGGCATCGGTATTTTCCGGTGTCCAAGAATCCTTCCAAATCGAAGCGGGATGGCCTGCGTCTCCAGTGAATGCACCGTATACTTCGAAGGCGTCGAACAGGCGAGAAACTTTAGCAGCTCCGTTGAACATCAAAGAAAGGTCAAATCCTTTCCATGCTGTGTTCAAATTTAATCCGAAAGTATAAACAGGTTCTGGAGAATTGCACACGACACGGTCGTCTCCATTTAATATGCCATCTCCATTTGTATCTACATAACGGATATCGCCGGCTTTGAAATCACCTCCACCAAACGGGTTTCCATACTTCTCTTGATAAGCTGTCGCTTCTTCTTGCGACTGGAAGAATCCATCAGCTTGATAAATGTAGTACGAATTGATGGCGTGACCAACTACATTACGTTGACTGTATCCACTGGATACATCCATATATTGTACGCCTTCACCCAAACTCAGGATTTCGTTATTATTGTAACTGAAGTTGGCACTTGCTCCGAATGTCCAATCGCCCCATTGATCGTTGTAAGCAAGGTTGAGTTCGACACCACTGTTACGCATTTCGCCTACATTATCCATATATGCGCCCAAAGCAAATTCATCAGGCACGGAAACTTCCATGATAATGCCCGTTGTTTTGCGGTTGTAGTAATCGAACGAACCTGAAATCTTATTGTTCAAGAAGGCGAAGTCTAAACCAATGCCCCACGTCGAAGCCTTTTCCCAGGTGATGCTTTCCAAACGGTACGCATCTTGATAATAACCTGAATTCAACGCCCCGTTAAAAACGTAAGTTGCTCCCAATGCATACGTATTCAATGCTGGATAGTAGTTCGTGGAAGAATCACTATTTACCAACGCATCTTGATTACCCAACATACCCCATGAACCACGCAGCTTCAAGTTGGTCAACCAATCTTTCGTATCCTCCATAAACGCCTCTTCGCTGATGCGCCAAGCACCCGAGAACGAAGGGAAATAACCCCAGCGGTTTCCTTCCAAGAAGCGGGAAGAAGCATCCGCACGAATATTTCCTTCCAAAATATACTTGCCGGCAAAGTCATAGTTCACGCGGGCGAACCATGAAACCATAGCTAATTCACGAGAATAACCTTCATTGGTTTGCGTCGCAGCGTCACCGGCGTTGAGGTCGGTCAAGTCGTTTGTCGGGAAATTCTTACGATAAGCTTGTTGATAGCGATAATTGTATTTTTCTGTATGCCAACCAGCCAATGCTTTCAGGTTATGTTGCCCGAAACTCTTGTCGTAATTCAATAAAGCATCGTAGTTAGTACGATCCCAGCGATAATAACGTTCGTCTAATGAACTGGGATCAGAGGCTTTATTGGCATTATATTGAATGAACTGACGAAAATCGCGATAATTCTGTAGGTCGTTTACATAAGATCCGCTTAGGGTCAACATCAAGCCATCCATAATCTTATAGTCTAATGCTAAATAACCTGTAAAGTTGTAATTATCGCGTGTCACTTTCATTTCATTGTCCAACCACGCAATCGGGCTACCATCTGATATAGTTCCCCATGTTCCATCTGGATAACGAGACACAATCCAAGGCGCAATTACGTTAAGCTGACGCACCAACTGGTCTGAGCTACCGCCATAATAAGCCGAATTTGCATCGTCATATTCATTCTTAATAAATGAAAGATTTAAACGAGCATTTAATCGGTCGGTAATCTTCATGTCCAAGTTCGTGCGGGCATTGAACTGCTCACGGCCTGCATTAGGCAAAATACCGGTCTGGTTCAAATAGCCCACTGAAGCCATGTATTTCGCGTTTTCCGAACCTCCATTGATATTAATGTTGTGGCGGTGCTGCACACCTGTCTTGTAGGCCAAGCCGTACCAATCGGTGTTCGGGTAGTTCGGGTCGGTGCCGTCGCGGAACTTCTGGACTTCTTCATCCGAGAAACGTGGACTACTACCTTCTGCCACCAATGCTTGATTGTACATCGTCGCATAATCATACGAGCTCAAGCGATCAATCATTTCCGTGGCATTCTGGAAACTGACGTAGCCGCTATACGAAATACGGGGCTTGCCGGTCGTACCGCGCTTAGTCGTAATCAAGATGACACCGTTCGAAGCCTTCGAACCGTAGATAGCAGCCGAAGCGGCATCCTTCAAGACGGAAATGCTTTCAATATCGTTCGGGTCGACTTCGCTCATCGTGCCGGCTTCCACGCCGTCGATCAAGATGTACGGGTCGGATGCGTTCAACGTACCTGTACCACGGATACGAATATTACCGGCATCTTGACCCGGCGCACCGTTCGTACCCGTGACGGTCACACCCGGCATCAAACCTTGCAAACCGCTGCTGATGTTCTGGATCGGGCGGTCTTGCAAAGCTTTGCTATCGACTGTCGCCACCGAACCGGAGAGGTTGACTTTCTTCTGCGTACCGTAGCCCACGACTACGATTTCACTCAATTGTTCGGAATCTTCCTTCAGCGTGATAGAGAGCGGTTTGCTGTCTGTAACGGTGATTGTTTGTTCGGTAAAACCTACATACGAAATAGAGAGCACGGAACCCACTTCGCCTTCGAGCGTGAAGTTACCATCCATGTCGGTGATGGTTCCGTTGGTAGTACCTTTAATGACGACGTTGGCGCCGATGATCGGCATGCCAGTGTTGTCAATCACTTTTCCTGTAATCTGGATTGTCTGCTGAACTGCGTTCGACACAGGCAGATCCGAGGCAGGACTCGTTCCGGCCCAAGCAGCCGGAGCCGACAAAGACAAGGCTAATAACGCCGCTGTCCCTACGCACAATGCGGAAGTGTTCCCAGGAGTTAGCTTGTTCATAATCCTTTGTTCTTTTAATTAATAAAATATTACACTAACACTATACCTCTTTGAGGAAATCGACGTAGTCTTGCTTAGACTACGGTGTTTTTCGATAAAGAAGTACACAAAGGTATAAATTCTTGCACTAAAAACAATCTTTTATAGGTGAAAATTTTTCAATAAAACAAGCATTGCTGTTTTAACCCTTACATATAGAGACAATTATTAACGACCCAACATTTCTTTTTTTATTTCACGCAGATTGTATTGGGTGGTGGAAACGCAAAACGACGGGAAAATGAAAGAAGTCTAAGCAAGACTGCGCCCTCAAGGATTCATTTCATAGTTAGGAAAGGGGAAGGTTGTCGTTATGTTTTCTGGGGGTTATCATTATGTTTCTTGTCATTTAGGGTTATCTTTATAATGATTAGGAACGATTTGCTTCTTGGATTCTTTTTTGCATACAGAAAATTCGTAACTTTACCACATCAAATTTAAAAGTAGAAATTTATGGAAAAGACTTATTGGTTATCTTACGATTTAGGTGTAGGAGGAAATTATGAGAAATTGTATGGATGGTTGGACGACCATAATGCCGTGCCTTGCGGAGACAGTGTGGCCTTTTTCAAGTATTCCTATAATAAGGATGAAGACCCAGATAAAAAATTGAAGCAAGATTTGATTGATTCGTTGGATTTGAAGGCAGGCAATAAGCTTTATCTAATCAGACGGAAAGAAGGAGAAGATAAAACGGTGGGTAGTTTTATTTATGGGAAACGAAGCGCCGCTCCATGGAAAGGATTTGGTAGTAGCACGCAAGATATTGAGGACCAATAAAAAGCGTGATTGTCGATAGTTGCATTTGGTTTGCATTGGTCGATAGGAAAGATGCTTATTCGCAATATGCGGAAGTGATTGCTAAGAAGTTGCAACCATATAAGATACTGGTGCCTTATCCTTCGTTATACGAAACTATCAATACGAAATTAGTGAAGAACGAAAGAGGCCAAGCTGATAGATTGTTTGACTATTTGAATAATGCGGATAAAGTGAAGTTGATACCCGACGATAAATATCGGCAAGAGACATTGAGGGCAGTTCAGTCTAATTTGGAAAAGGGTAAGACTTATAGCTTGGTGGATATGATTATACGATTGATGATGGAGGATGTGAATTTGGGACCAATAGCCGTAATGACCTTTAATGTGAAAGATTTTGTCGGCGTAAACCATACGGAAATTGTAAATCCATTGGAATGTGGGTGTGTCGGAAGGTGAATAAAACACAGAGACACAGAAACACGGAGTTTTATTTTATGGGTTCTTAAATAAATTCTCCGTGGTTCCGCGTCTCCGTGTTCAAAACAGCTGTTATTATAAGGTAAGCGACACCTCGACGCCGACCTGCAGCGGTTTTCCTTTTTGGATGAAAGGATTACCGAAGGATTCGAAATAGAAGGCGGCGTAGTCGGTGTTCGTGAGGTTGCGGCTCCAGAGGCTGAGGTTGATTTTATCCTTGCGGACGCCGACGCGGGCGTTGAGCGTAAGGTAAAAGTCCTGGGCGATGTCGTTGTATTCGGTCCAGAATATCTTGCCGGCACCGTTCAGCTGGGCCGAGGCGTAGAACTGGTCGAGCCATTTGCCTCGAAGCGGAAGGTTGTATTGGAGACCGAGGCTGGCGGTGTGGCGCGGCGTATAGGGCACGTAATTGCCGGCAAAGTCTTGCTGCCCATTGTCGTAGTCACGAAAGGTGGCGTGCGTGAAGCCATAGTTGAAGTCGGCCGTCAAACCGGAAATCAATAGGGCGCGAAGCGAGGCTTCGAGTCCGGCGCTACGGGCTTTCCCGGCGTTGGTGAGGACGCGTCCGTTTCCACTATTCACGAACTTCGTCAGCTGGAGATCGTTGATGTCCATATAGAAGGCGGTCAGCTCGGCGTTCAAACGGCCGTCGACCAGTTCGCTCCGGATACCGATTTCGCAGTTCCAGCTCTGTTCGGGTTTGTAGGAAGCCACCTCGTCGACCGGCGTCGGCTTTTGGAGTTCGCCCGGAATCATGGATTGGAAGGCGCTCATCATATCGTATTGCATTTGCGCCTGCATCACGTCGGCCGACATTTGCACGTTGTATCCGCCTGTCTTATATCCTTTCGCCACCGAGACGTAGGTGTAAGTCGACGGATGACATTGGTATTTCAAGGAGACTTTCGGGAGCACTTGCCAGAAGTCTTGCGAGGCGTGCGCATCCATCACGGTCGCTTCATACATATTACTTAAAGGAATCTCCATATTGCCCATGACGGCCGAAAGGTTCATCTTCGCCTCCGAGTCGTAGCTGAGTTTCTGTTTCTCGTAGTCCAAACGGACGCCCGCGGTGAGCGAAAGCCCCTCGACGAAGAGGTTGTTGTAAGTAGATTGATGGAAAAGGGCGAGGCCAAACGATGGCGTGTCGAATGTACCGGGAATATAAAGTTCCTCGTCGGTAATGACGAGCGACGGCATCCGGGGGTTCGCCTCCTTGATTTGGTCGAACACGGGTTGGAGCACCTCTTTGATTCCATCCTCTTTGAAGGTCACCGGGCCTTCCGTATGCAAGCTATTGTAAAACCCATACGCGCCGACGGACCAATGGTAGTTCTGTTCCCGCACGCTCTTGAGGGCGATCTCTTGGCTCACGGCGTGTTGGCGTTGCGTCTGGTTGAGGGTAAAGATGGATTTGGGCGAGAAATCCTGGTCCATCTTCATGTCATCGTCTAAATACTGATATCCCGTCGTGCTACTAAGCTGGAAAACATCGTTTTTATATTCTAATAGGAAACTGTTCGAGAGCATGGTGCGGTTATAAGACGACGGATCGTTGATGCTGACCGGCGCCACGGAACCCGTCTCCCGGTCATAAAGTCCGTAAGGAAAAGCGCCTTGGTCAGTATAATCGCCCGAAAAGGTATAAGCGAGGCGGAGGTTCGGGTTCAAACGTCCTTCCAACCGGATGCGCCCGCCGACGGATTGCTCCTTGTCCGCCTTCTTCCCGGTGTATTCATTCTCGAAGAAACCGCTATTCCGGTCATAATACACACCTGCGGTAAATCCGAACTTCTCACTTATCACGCCATAATGCGATGCCTTGACTTTGACTTGCCCATAATTCCCGGCCGAGACGGATACCTTCTTGCCCTGGAAGTCGAAAGGCGAAATGGTGTAGATATTGACAATGCCGCCCATGGCGTTTCGCCCGTAGAGCGTCCCTTGCGGACCGCGCAGCACCTCGATGCGTTGGATGTCGGTCAGCTCGAAATCGAACGTGCTCTTATCCAAATAAGGGACGTTATCGACGTACATCCCAATTGATTGTCCGCTACTACGCGCACCGATGCCTCGGATATAGACGGCCGATGTCAGTTTGGCACCATAATCCGGGATATATAAATTGGGAACAAATGAACTTAAATCCTTGAGCGCATCGATCTGCCTGCCCGCAATCTGCTGGGGAGAAAGCACGGAGACCGCAGCCGGAAGCGTACGGAGGTCGTTCGTCTCTTTGGTCGACGACGTGAGCACCACCTCGTCGATATTATAAGTACGTATCGTATCATTCGGGTTTACCACTTCTTCCGCTCCCGCCACTTGCGTACCAGCCGCGAGGAGGAGCGCCATAATCCAATCTTGTTTCATCATCATCCGTTTTTGAATTCAACGGTGCAAAGAAACGGCAAAAAGCGGAAATGGGCAATCACTATATGTGGTGATTTTCTCTTTTGCATTTCGTTTAGATGAAATTTAATATATGTAGGGTCTTATGCAGACTATGCCGGTTCTGTCTCGAACTTGGGTGTAAATGTAGGCATATTCTGCGAAAAGCACAAGCGTTTTTAATAAAAAGTTTAACTGTGTTTGAATATTTTGTTAACTATAAATTCTCTATTTATTAGTTATCAATTGAAACAAAGACGTTTTTGCCTAAAAATAACGCAGTCTGCATAAGACTACGTTCATTTTAAGAAGTAAACACTTGCTTTTGCGGAGATAAGTAATTGTATATGAGTGCAAGCTTAATACCATGAATATTGCGTAAAGGCAAAATAGTAATATTTATTAATAACATAATTAGAACGTTATGTGTAATAAAAAAATTAATTCCGTTTGTTTATTGCTGGTCGCTGCGGCTTTAAGCGTGAGTGGAAATATCTACGCAGAGCTGGCACCAGCTAATCCGAACATGGATTTTACCCAACAGGATGGGAAGATCACAGGTACGGTAACGGATGCCATGGGACCGGTGATTGGCGCATCCGTAGTAGTTAAAGGGACCACCAACGGTAACATTACCGATTTTGATGGTAATTTCACGTTGGAGGGGTTGAAGAATGGCGATGTAATTCAGATTTCTTATGTTGGTTATACCACGCAGGAAATCACATACACAGGTCAGGCTTCCATCAATGTGCAACTGAAGGAGGACTCCGAGCAATTGGAAGAAGTCGTTGTCGTAGGTTACGGTACGCAGAAGAAAGTAAACCTGACCGGTGCGGTAGGCGTGGCGGAAGGCGAAGTATTGGAAGACCGTCCAATTGGCAATATCGCACAAGGTTTGCAAGGTGTCATCCCGAACTTGAATATTGATTTCGCCAGTGGTAATCCGACGGCCGAGACAACGTTCAATATCCGTGGTAATACTTCGTTGAATGGCGGTTCTGCCCTGTTGTTGGTAGATGGAGTAGAGACGGAAGACCTTTCGTTGTTGAACCCGCAAGACATTGAGAGCGTATCCGTATTGAAGGATGCCGCTTCAGCGTCTATTTACGGAGCACGTGCCGCGTTTGGTGTCGTATTGATTACTACCAAGAAGGGAAAGAAGGGACAGAAGCTGACGGTGAACTACAACAACAACTTCTCTTGGTCGTTGGCTTCCCGTTTGCCGGAAGGCATGTCGTCGGATAAGTGGATTCGCGCCATGAACCAAGCCAATATTAATAATGGTAGCGGGCAATACTTCACGGATGCACATATAGCAGCCGTCGATGCCTACATCGCAGGTACCGGACCATCCGCTTTCTATGCTACAGACAACTCGATTACCGCAGCTGGCCAATGGGCGTATGCCGGAAATACCGATTGGTTTGACGTGATGTATAAACCATCCTTTATGCAACAACACAATGCCAGCATCTCGGGCGGTACGGAGAACAGTACTTACTATGGTTCGTTAGGCTATAAAGGGCAAGATGGTATCTTGGCGTATGGTACGGATGAATATAGCCGTATCAATATGACGTTCAACTTCTCCACGCAGCTTACCAAATGGTTGGAAATCTCTTTCCGTACGAAATACAACCGGAATACGTCCGACTATCCGTATGTAAGCAATTTCAATTTGGGTAATATCTTCTATGAAATATACCGTGGTTTCCCGACCATACCGGTTTATTTGCCAGACGGAGAGAACTTTGCCGGCGTAGCAGGTAGCAACTTCAACTACAACTTTGCCGGATTGCTGGATGGCGCTGGCCGAGAGAAATCCACCTCCGACGATTTCTGGTACACAGCTGCTTTCAATATTACTCCGTTTGAAGGTTTGTCAATCAAAGGAGATTACACAGGCAATAAGTTCAACCGTGAATTATCACAACATAGCAAGACGGTTTACCAGACTATGCCGGCAGAAAGTACCTTGGATCCGTTGGTAGCCGGTTCTACGAATGGCGTATCCAAGACGCGGTATGCAGATACCTATCAAGCGTTGAACGTATGGGCGGATTACAAGAAGAGCTTCGACGATGTGCACAATTTGGGCGTGATGGTCGGTTACAACCAAGAAAGCAAAAAGACAACGTCTATTACGGCCAGCGCAAGCAACCTGTTTGATAATAACTTCCCGGTACTCGATTTAGCAAGTACTTCAAACCGTTCGACAGAAGCAGCTACGATTTGGGCCGTACAAGGTGCTTTCTTCCGCATCAACTACGACTATATGCAGCGTTATTTGGTAGAAGTGAACGGGCGTTATGACGGTTCATCCAAATATGCAAGCGGCGACCGTTGGGGATTCTTCCCATCCGTATCGGCTGGTTGGCGTATTTCAGAAGAACCTTTCTTCGAACCGGCAAGAGACTTGTTCGACAACTTGAAGGTAAGAGCATCTTACGGTTCGTTGGGTAATCAGGTCACAGATGGTAATTTCCAATACTTGAGCTTCTTGTCTGGCGAAAACCTGAATTATGTGATGAATGGGCAAATCATTAGCGGTTTGACGGCTCCGACGTTGGCAAGTTCCAATATTACTTGGGAAAAGGTGTATAGTACAAACGTAGGTTTGGACTGGACGATGCTTGGCGGACGTTTGACCGGTTCATTCGATTACTACATCCGTGATACCAAAGACATGGTGGTAAATCGTACTTATCCTGCCGTATTAGGAACTTCTGGCGGTAAAGAGAATTTGGCCGATATGCGGACGAAAGGTATGGAATTGTCCGTGACGTGGAATGACCGCATTGAAGATGTGGCTGGAGATCCGTTAAGCTATAATATCGGTATCGGTATATCGGATGCACGTTCCAAAATTACGCGGTACGACAACCCGACATTGAGTTTGGACGAAACGCATTACGAAGGCAAGGAATTGGGTGAAATCTGGGGTTATGTGACGGAAGGCTTTATCAAAGATGAGGCAGAAGCACAAGAAATGGCAGACCGCCAGAGCTATATTTCCACGACATGGATTCCGGGCGATATCAAATATGCCGATTTGAATGGCGATGGCAAGATAGACGAAGGCAACCGCCGCGTGGGCGATTCGGGCGATAAGAAGATTATCGGTAATACGACGCCGCGCTACAACTTCAATATCAATCTGGGCGGTTCGTGGAAAGGCTTCGACTTGCGCATCTTCTTCCAAGGAACCATGAAGCGCGACGTATGGGTCGGCTCTCCGGTATTCTGGGGTTATCAGAGCGGTATCTGGTGGGCCAACTTGAACGATTACATCGTAGATAACACTTGGACTCCGACAAATACAAACGCTTATTATCCAGTAGCGACTTGGAGCGACCGAAGCAAACAGACTCAGACGAAATATTTGCAGAATGGTGCTTATATCCGTTTGAAAGATGTGACTTTGAGTTATACGGTGCCGAAGAAATTCACCACCCAGTTCGGTATCCAGGCATTGAAGGTGTTCGTGAGCGGACAGAACCTGTGGGAAGCTACCGGATTGTATAGATACCTCGATCCGGATGCAGTAGGCCGTCGTAACAACAACGGTGACTTGAATCTTAGCGATAATGGTAGCGTATATCCGTTTACCCGTTCTTATTCATTTGGTATTAACGTAACATTCTAAAAAGCAAAGAAGATGAAAAAGTCGATTATAGTAGTAAGCGCTTTGCTGTTCCTGGCGGCACAAGGTTGTGACGTATTGGATAAAGAGCCGTTGGATTCAATCAGTACGGAGCAATACTTCTCGAACGCGAACGCACAAGCATTGGAACAGTATTGCAATGATTTGTATCCTAAATTGATTACAGGGCACGGAGACCCTCAGTCCTATAACTTCGGTATGATGGAAACGGACTTCCAGTCGGACGACCTCTTGCCGTGGGATGCCAATAGCGTAGCCTTCAGCCAGCACACGGTCTCTACCGACGATGGCGACAACTGGAAGTGGGAAAATATCCGTGCGTGCAACGCCTTTTTGGCGGACTACGAGAAATCTCCGGCATCGGAAGAAGACAAGCACCATTATGCTGGCGAAATCTTGTTCTTCAAGACACTGGATTATTTCAATAAGGTGAAGCGTTTTGGCGATGTGCCTTGGTATGATGAAGTATTGGTACCGGGCGACGAGGGCCTGTATAAGGCACGCGACTCCCGTGTGACCGTGATGAACAACATGCTCCGCGACATCAACCAAGCTATCGAATGGTTGCCCACCAAGGCCACAACAGGCGTAAGCCGCGTCAGCAAGGATGCCGCTTTGGCTTTGAAGGCGCGTATGTGCTTGTTCGAAGGAACTTATCGCCGCTATCACAATATGGAAGGCGACGTAGAACTGCTGCAAGCTGCCTACGATGCTGCCGGCGAATTGATGAAACCGGAATATGGCTACTCTTTGTTCCAGGGCTCGACCCCGGGCAAGGCTTATTACGAGCTCTTCATCCAAGCCAACTACGACGAGAATCCGGAGATTATCCTTTCTAAGGAATACGATCCTTCTATTGGCAAAGGAAACAACTTGAGCCGTCAGATTGCCGTGGGCGAATCGCCTATTGGCTTGAGCCGCGACGCCGTAGAAGACTACCTGTGTGCAACTACAGGCTTGCCTATTTCGATGTGCGGATGCGAAGGGCATACGACACACACGACGTTGGTAGCCGAATTGCGCAACCGCGACCCGCGTCTGCTCCAGACCATCCCGACGCCCGAAGCTGGTGATTATACCTATTACCTGGAAGGCAAACGTCCGGATATCGGTAGCTATACGAGCGGCAGCGTGCGTACGTCGACCGGATATGGCGTCATTAAATACTACAACCCGGCGGAATATACTTCGGCCCACCACGTGGGTACGCTCGACGCGCCTATCTTCCGTTATGCTGAAATCCTGCTGATTCGTGCCGAAGCAGGCGCCGAGTTAGGGCAAGATCCGGAATTGGACAAGACAGTCAATGCGTTGCGCGACCGTGTAGGCTTTGCACATCACCTGACGACGAACCCGACGCCAGACCCGAAGCTCATCGAGGAATATCCTACGATTAAGGGAGCGAACGCGAACCTCATCCGCGAAATCCGTCGCGAGCGCCGCGTCGAGTTGATGGCTGAAGGATACCGTTACCACGACCTGATGCGTTGGGCTTGCGGCCTTCGTCTGAACCAGCCGAAGTTGGGTATCATCCCCGATAAGGCTACCAGCGAAAACGATCCGTATGGATACAACGAGGCCGATTACGCATCCATCGAGACGAACCTCGGCTTTGCGTCGAACGGGGCGATCGATGTCTATACGAAGCGAATGACCAATCCGGTTCCGAACTTCGTTGAGCCTAAGAACTATCTCTTCTCCATCCCGACCAACCAGATTGGATTGAACCCGAATCTGACGCAGAATACGGGATGGTAAGCGTGAAATGAATTATGTTTGGCATTTGTAAAAAACACAAATTGCACATGTTAGGGCTTCTCCTGCGCGATGCAGGGGGAGCCTGTTTCTTTCCTCCCGCAAGACATCGCCTGGCAAGAAAACAAAAAAGGGCACAAACCCTGCGCCCTTCATTGTAAATTATTAATTGTTAATTAGATAAACGTATTTATAGGACATAACGTACGGTTTAAGTCCAAAAGATGAAGGTATTTTTATTCCGGCTTTTCGCGTAACAACTCCTCCATCACTCTAAACTGTTTGGAAATAAACGGCAGGTCCGGATTATCTTTTCGGGTAATGATGGCTGCATAGTTCGGAATGCCCTCTTCGTCCGTCAAATTCATCGACAAAGAAACGAAACGCTCTTGCCCCGATGCCCGACGCCAACTATCAAACAAACGGAAACGTTGGCTTTGCCGGTTGTCGCCCGTCTCGCAAATATAAATCAATACCGCCTTCCTTTGGCGGAAAAACTCTTGGATTAATGCTATGATAGATTGCCGAAGCTTAACATCCCGGGGCGATTTGCGCTGGCTGCGATTCACAATTACAAATTCATAAGACAAGACATCAGGCAATATACCATTAGGCGTAAAACCTATGGTATAATCAATGCCTGTGTCTGTAATAAGTTCATAGAACAAAGGTCTATTGGAAGCAACTAATGAATAGGGACTTATCCTATTTACACGTGTTAAATCAATCGTCACCATACTTCAAACGATGTTACTTCCTCGCCCGTACGTGCTTTAATCCGGGCTGCCATGTCTTGTTCTATTTCTCTGATAAGCGCTTCCTTCTTCTGCTTATGCTCCTTCCACCTCCGCCAGAATTCTTCCCGCGTCAAGGGGGCGGCGTGCGCTTGCCTGTCAGTTGTCTGTTCCATAGTCTGTTGTTTTTTATGTTTTATGAGGCAAAGGTACAGTTTTTACTTCTTAGGGACAAATAATTTCTTATAACTTTGCAAGGCAATTAAACAATTAAACAACATGGACAAGAAAATACCAGAAAAAGCATTGGAGGGCCTCGCCCCCGTCCCCATCCACATCAGCCAGCAGACGACGCCGGCGGGCGAAACGTATTACAAAGCGACTGTGCGCCATCGCGATACGATCGGCATCGAAAAGATTATCAACCGCATCGTCGCG
Organism: uncultured Parabacteroides sp.; assembly: GCA_944325335.1. Classification (GTDB taxonomy): domain Bacteria; phylum Bacteroidota; class Bacteroidia; order Bacteroidales; family Tannerellaceae; genus Parabacteroides. The sequence continues at coordinate 22,846 of CALUZR010000050.1, forward strand.
AAACGCACCGAACTGCGCGCCAGCACCCTGCTGAACGCCTACCAGATGGTGTGCGACGAGATCTATAGCGCACTCGAGGATGGTTTCAACGTCGATTTCGGGCTGGGGCGGACGGACCTCAGCGTGGGCGGCACCTTCGTGAATACGGGCGACGATTTCGACCCCGACCGCCACACCTTCAGCTTCCACCTCCGCCCCTCGCCCCGCCTGATGCAACTCGCCGAGCACCTGAAGGGCGACAACTTCAACGGTCCGCAACGCGCCCCCCGGCCTGCCACCATCCGCCCCGCCATGCCCGAGCAATGGCCCGTGGACAAGAAACTGGGCAAAGCCCTCCCCTACGGTTGCCCCTCGTTCGAAGTCGAAGGGGATCAGCTCAAGGTCATGGGCGATCATCCCGATACGGGCCTCACGCTCCGCCGCCTGGACGACAATAGCATCCTGCCCGCCAGCGACTTTTTCCTGTACATCAACCACCCCACCCGCCTCGTCATCGTCCTGCGTACGCCGCTCGAACGGGGGGAATGGGAGCTGATTATCTCGACGCAATACACACCTACTTACCACTTCTACCGCGAGCCCAGAAGTGGCAAACTCCGCTTTACTGTCTTCTGAAATAGACGAGCCTTACGTTAAAGTCACCTCACTACGGTGAGGCATATCCACCTCACTATATTGAGGTACCATCACCTCACCATATTGAGGTATGCACACCTCACCGTAGTGAGGCAACTTTAACGTAATTCCTATCTATAAAAAGGGATAATGGAAAGGGGCAAGAGACGTAGAAGCAGAGGCTCGATACAAGATAACTCGCGTTGGCCTGTCATATTCGTGGTATATTCCTTACCGTGTTTAACCCTTAAAAATACATAAATACCCCCGTCGTTTTCGTTCCTAATTAATTTAGTAGTACTTTTGCGCGTGATATTTTTCAGGGACATCGATTGAATATGGATACAGAAAAGAAAGAAACGAAAGAGATAAACAAACTATCGCTGCTGGTGGTGGCCGTGGTGGTGCTGGCGTTGATTGTCGGCGGAAGCGTGTATTATATCTTGCATCAACGGAAGCAAATCGACGAGATGACGCAATCGTTCGATTTGGAGAAGGAAATGATGGAGGACGATTTGAACGAGATTTCCCTTCAGTATGAGGGCTATAAGTTCAACGTAAGCAGCGACTCGCTGGCGGCTTTGCTCACGACCGAACAGGCGAAGGTGCAACGCCTCATGGAGGAGCTCCGCACGGTGAAATCGACCAACGCGAAGGAGATTTCCCGCCTGAAGAAGGAGATCGCCACCCTGCGCAAGATCATGCGTAACTACGTGGTACAGATCGATTCGCTCAACCGCGCCAACGAGCAGCTCAAGGTGGAAAAGAACGAGGCGGTGAAGAAATACCAGCAAGCCTCGACGACCGCCGCTTCCCTTAAAAAAGAGAAAGAGAAACTGACCGAACGCGTGACGCTGGCCAGCAAACTGGACGCCACGGGCATTACGGTCACACCCGTCAACTCGCGCGGCAAACTGGCGAAGCGCATCAAACGGATGGAACAGTTCGTGGTCAACTTCCGCATCGCGAAGAACGTGACGGCTCCGGTGGGCGAAAAGGTGATTTACGTGCGCATCATGAAACCGGACGACGACATCCTCGTGAAGAGCCGGGGCGACCTGTTCACGTTCGAGGGCAAAGAAATCAACTATTCGATGAAGAAAATGATTGAATACGAGGGCGAAGAGGTGCCCGTTACGATGTATTGGGACATTGAGGAATACCTCTCGCCGGGCACGTACCGCGTGGATATCTTCGCGGATGGGAACCTCATCGGAAAGCAATCTTTTACATTGAAAGACTAAGGCATACCTTATGGACACACATTCCCCTTTCGAGAAATTACTGAAAGACATGCCAAAGGACTTGGCAGAAGACGCGTCGTTCGTCCGCGAACTTGAGACGTACGCCTATCTCGTAACCGTAAAGAAGGGGGAATTGCTCCTACGTCCCGGCGAAATCTGCCAGAATGCCTACTTTATCAACAAGGGATTGTTCGTCAATATTTTCACATCCGAGCAAGGGAAGGAATGCGTGACGGGATTCGCCTCCGATTTCCCCTACCCTTTCCTCTCTGAAATCAGCTATTTCACCGGCACGCCCTCCAACTTCGAGATCAAAGCCCTCGAGGACGGCGAATTGCTTTGCCTTTCGCGGACGCAGATCGAAAGCCTTTCGGCACGTTATCCGCTCTTCGCCTCCTACTACCAGAACGTGATGCTCGTCATCATCTCCAAGCTGTATATGATGTTCGCCTATCTCCAATCCTATGCAGCCGAGGAGTTTATCCAATTCCTGTATGCACATCACAAGTGGATTATCCAGCGCGTGCCAGACAAATACATTGCCCTTTATATGGGCATCAGCACCTCGTGGTATTGCAAGCTCAAGCGGAAAATCATCTTGAAACAAGCTTGATGGCCTTGCAGGATGGCATACAGATAACACAGATTCAGCAGATTTCTACGTCATCCCGACCGAAGTGGAGGGATCTCTCGACTACGCTCGAGATGACGCGGAATACACAAATAAATGCCATTTTATGCCTATAACCGATTGGATTCATCGTTATAATCGGATTCATTCATAGTTATAAACGGAAACGTTCATAGGCATCTTTTTCCAGAAAGGAAGGCTTCCCTATTTTCTATTCCCTCCGAAAATTGTATCTTTGTGTTCTCAAAAATGGAGGATTATGACAACTAATAAAGAGCAGGCTTCTATCTTATTGATTTATACGGGCGGAACCATCGGCATGATTGAGAATGCAGAGACGGGCGTTTTGGAGGCGTTCAATTTCCAACACTTGGCGGAGAACGTCCCGGAATTGAAGAAACTGGGGCACAAGGTGGACACTTACCAGTTTGATCCGCCCCTCGATTCCTCGGCCATGGGACCGGATTCGTGGATGAAGATCGTAAAAATCATTGCCGATAATTACCAGAAATACGACGGGTTCGTGGTACTTCACGGGACGGATACGATGTCGTACACCGCTTCGGCGTTGAGCTTCATGCTCGAGAACCTGAGCAAGCCGGTCATCCTCACCGGATCGCAACTCCCCATTGGCATGCTCCGTACGGATGGAAAGGAGAACCTAATTACGGCTATCGAGATCGCCGCCGCCCGCGAGAACGGTTTCCCGATCGTGCCCGAGGTGTGCATCTTCTTCGAGAATGAGCTGATGCGCGGGAATCGCACCTGCAAAGCAAATGCGGACAACTTCAACGCGTTCCGTTCGTACAACTACCCGTCGCTCGCCCATGCGGGCATCCATATCAAATACGACGTAGGGCAAATCTACTATCCCGTCTCGCGCCGCCCGCTGAAGCCGCATTACCTCCTGGATCGGAATATCGCCATCTTGAAGCTCTTCCCAGGAATTTCGGCACAAGTGGTCGAAAGTATTTTAAACATTCCGGGGCTGAAAGGGGTTGTAATGGAAACATTCGGAAGCGGCAATGCGCCCTTAGACGATTGGTTCTTGGAAAGCATCCAAAAGGCGGTGGAACAGGGCATCGTGATCGTGAACGTGACGCAATGCCGCGCGGGGAGCGTCGAGATGCACCGTTATGAGACCGGACAGAAGCTGCTGGATATGGGCGTCGTGAGCGGATATGATAGCACGACGGAAAGCGCCGTGACGAAACTGATGTTCCTCTTCGGCCATGGATTGACGCCTGAAGAGGTGAAAGAACACATGAACTGTTCGCTCATCGGAGAGATCACCATCCCGGATACGTTCGTCCGTCCTTAAAATTGAAAAAGAAAGGATTATATATGAAACTGACATTTTTTAGTTTGGCAAGCGGGAGTAGCGGGAATTGCTATTACCTCGGTACACCGGAATATGGAATCTTGATTGATGCGGGTATTGGCATCCGTACCATTCGGAAGGTATTGAAAGAGCGGGCCATCGACTTATCGCAAATCATGGCGGTACTCGTGACGCACGACCATGCCGACCATATCAAGACCGTAGGGTATTTGGGCGAGATGATGCATATTCCTATTTATACGACCGCAGGCGTACACCGAGGCATTGCCAAAAGCCGCTATGTGGAAGAGGTGCTCACCAGTTCGAAGCGCATTATCGAGAAAGAGGTGCCGTTTCGCATCCGCGACTTTGAAATCACCGCTTTCGAAGTACCGCACGATAGCACCGATAGCGTAGGATATTATATTGTATACGGGCCGCATCATTTCACGATTGCCACCGACGTGGGCCACATCACAGAGAAAGTAGGCGAATACATCTGCAAAGCCAACCACCTCGTGCTGGAAGCTAACTACGACGAGGAGATGCTCCAGTTCGGAAGCTATCCGCAATTCCTGAAAGAGCGCGTGGCCGGTCCGAAGGGCCATCTGAGCAACCACGAAGCCGCCGAGTTTCTGGCTACGCATTATACGCCCGAATTGAAAGATATTTGGCTGTGCCACCTTAGTAAGGACAACAATCATCCGGAATTAGCCTATAAAACGGTTGATATCCGGCTATTTAATGAAGGAATCCGCGTAGGGAAAGACGTATCGCTCGTGGCTTTAAAACGGACGACACCCTCCGATATCTACGAATTTGATGAATAAATAAGCAAATTGAGGCCGAAAAAATTTGTAATTACGGAAAAAGTATCTATCTTTGCACCCGCAATCAGGAGATAGGGTTGCAAAAATGACTTCGTAGCTCAGTTGGTAGAGCAAATGACTCTTAATCATTGGGTCGAGGGTTCGAGCCCCTCCGAGGTCACCACATTGGAAGAAGCGAGCAAATTGACTTCGTAGCTCAGTTGGTAGAGCAAATGACTCTTAATCATTGGGTCGAGGGTTCGAGCCCCTCCGAGGTCAC
>CALUZR010000051.1 GCA_944325335.1 uncultured Parabacteroides sp.
TGCTAAAAAGGACGGTGAGACGGCTTCCGGGAGCCCGGAAATAACGCGCGGTCACAGGGTGTTAGTTCCGGGGGTTCGGAAAAGCTAAAAAGGACGGCGAGACGGCTTCCGGGAGCCCGGAAATAACACGCGGTTACAGGGCGTTAGTTCCGGGATAATGGAAGAAACCAATCTTCCGAAGAGATGTTTCCCTGACAAAAGATGATTATATAACACAAAAATAAAGAACATTATGGACGAAATTTTGTATCAACAATCACGCTACGACGCGAAAAATGCGCAACATGCCGCATTTGTTTCTGAAATCATGGCGAAAGTAACGGCGGATTTGGCTGAAAAATACAATTTTACGCCGCAATATTCGGCGTTTCATACGGCCGGTACTGCCGAGTTGGATCGGTTTAAGCCGGACCGGGGGTATTTGGAGACCGAGGAAGTGACGAAACGGGATCGCGTGCGCGACAAAACCATTTTGTTTTACAAACAAATCATCAGTGCGTATGCCAATTATTGCCCTGATGATGCGAAGTTGGAGGCAGGCAAGACGGTCTATTTTGCTTTTCGCGAAGCGGGAGACGTCACGCATGCCGACTTATATTCCGAATATGCGTTGTTGAACGACTTGGTAGAACGGTTGCGTACAGAGCCTTACGCATCGGCGTTAACAACGCTTGATTTGGCAGAAATTCCGGACGAGATCGAGGCGGCGAACCAGTCGTTCATCGAAATCTACAACCAACGTTATCCACAAGTCAGCCAACGTGCTTCTTCACTCAGTACGAAAGAGTTGCGTATCCAAACGGACGACGCGTTCGACGAGATGGCAAAGGCCATCAATACAATTTATATGTATAACGAAATGGTGACGAAGGACAGCGAAACGCGTGAAGAGTTGAAGAAACTCATCGCCGACATAAACGGAGTCCTCGCGAACCTCCGCCGCATTCTGGGGCAAGGTAACAGTGGTTCTGGCAGTTCCGAGGAGGAACCCGCTCCCGAACCCGTAACTCCCGAAATCACCGAAGTTTATTCTAAAGTAGAAGATCCGCACGACCCGACGGGCATTACGCGCGGCAAGGAGACGATTATGAAATGGGTTGGTGATTTTGAGCTCGTGAATGAGACGGGTGACGGACCAGGGAAAATCATTGTAAAGGATAATTTCTCGGGTATTGAAGAAGAAGTGCCTGCCGAAGATATCCTGTCGCGTTCAAACACAGGTTGCGAATTTATCATGATTCGCGATTTTGCGGAAGGAGAATATAAAATCCGTATTGAGACTTACGACGGCGGTTCGCCGCTGGTGTTGGAATATCCGGAAGTGATTAAATTGGTGTAAAGGAATGAAGAATAAAGAGGCGCGGGGGCAAGGGAGCTTTTAATTTTTACTTGTTAATTATTAATTGCTCCGTGCCTCCGCGCCTCTGTGTTTAAAAATAGTCCTTTAGTTAAACAACCGTCGGAACTTATCGAAGAATTACGTGCCAGTTACATGGCTATACTTTTTAATCATGGCTGATTTAAAACACTTTATAGAGATTATGTAGGGTTATAGTACCTTGTCAGTTACATGCCAGTTACATAGTCATGCCCAATAAGGAACATAATTATGTCTTGCTCCATTATCTGGATTATCCTCTTTTATTAGCTTGGCTTCCAGCGTATCTCTTATAACCCTTGATGCCATCGGATAATTTTTATCTTCGATGCCAAGCCGTCTCCGAAGCGATTGGTTATTCATCTTATCATTAGATACATATTTCAAACAAGCATGCTGATAACAAGCTGCCACTCTCTCCCATTTTTCTATCTCGGCAAACTTCCGATAAGCAAACATGGTTACCGTCGTTCTATTTTCTTGTACTTGTACACGCAAAGGCGGCAATTGATAAAGTTCTATATAAAATATCGTTTTATCCATGCCGCTTCCTTTTTCTTCACAAATTCCCATCCGGCGCATGATATCTGCAAACGACTCATTCCTGGATTGATACTCATCGATGAACCGTTCCACGCTAATCAGAGGTTGGCCGGAATTTGAAAACTCAATACGGTCTGCATATATTTCAATCATAGGAAATCCTTGTTCCGAAAAGTCTTGATGTATCCTAATAAAAGCAAATTATGAGGAAAGAAAACGGGAAGGAAACCGAAGTCTCTTTCCCGCTTATTTCGTAAAACGCGCCGCGTGGTGTTAGTTAAACAACCGCCAGAACTTATCGAAGAATTTCTCTTTCATTGTTTTGTTGGGTTGGAAATTAGGCGACTCGTCGAGCTTGCCCAGCGTCTTCTTCTCGGAATCGGAAAGGGATTCGGGGACGTAGATGCTGACGTTGACGAGCAAATCGCCGGTGCCGTAGCCGTTTACCGAAGGGAGTCCCTTGTTGCGCAGGCGGAGCACCTTGCCGGGTTGCGTGCCGGGCTCGATCTTGACCTTCACCTTGCCGTCGACCGTCGGCACTTCGACCGAACCGCCCAACGCGGCTTGCGGGAAGCTGAGGAGGAGGTTGTAGACGAGGTCGTTCTCGTCGCGCAGGAGTTCGGGATGCGGCTCTTCCTCGACGAGGATCAGCAAATCGCCATTCACGCCGCCATGCCGCGCCGCGTTTCCTTTGCCGCTCATCGAGAGCTGCATGCCTTCGGCCACGCCCGCGGGGATGTGGATGGTGATGACCTCTTCGTCGCGCACGATGCCTTCGCCGTTGCAATGCGGGCATTTCTTGACGACTACCTTGCCTTCGCCGCCGCAGGTCGGACAGGTGGTTTGCGTCTGCATCTGGCCGAGAATCGTATTGGCGATGCGCGTCACAACGCCCGAACCCTTACAGGTATCGCACGTCTTCACGCCGTCGGCACCATCGGCGCCCGTCCCGTGGCAATGCGAACAAGCGACGTATTTCTTTACCTTGATTTTCTTTTCCACGCCCGTAGCGATGTCTTTGAGCGAGAGCTTCACCTTCACGCGGAGGTCGGAACCCCGGTTCACGCGGCGCGCGCTTCGTCCGCCACCAAAACCGCCGAATCCGCCAAAGCCGCCGAAGTGGCCACCGAAAATATCACCGAATTGCGAGAAGATATCTTCCATGGACATGCCGCCAAAACCGCCTGCGCCACCGGCCGCACCGCCTACGCCCGCATGACCGAACTGGTCGTAGCGTTGCCGTTTCTGCGGGTCACTCAAGACGTCGTATGCCTCGGCTGCCTCTTTAAACTTCTCTTCCGCCTCCTTGTCGCCCGGGTTCTTGTCGGGGTGATATTGGATGGCTTTCTTGCGGTACGCCTTCTTTATCTCTTCTTCCGTAGCCGTCTTGGCTACGCCTAACACCTCGTAATAATCACGTTTCGCCATTTCCTTCCTTCTTTATCGTTTATTCTCCCACCACTACTTTCGCATGGCGAATTACTTTCTCGTTCAGCATATAACCGGTCTGTACACAATCCAATACCTTTCCTTTCTCATCCGGCGTCGGAGCTGGAATCGTCGCAATCGCCTCGCAATAATCCGAATCGAACGGTTTGCCTACGACTTCCATCGCCTTCACGCCTTGGCTCTTCAGGTAGGCGACGAACTTCGTATAAATCAAATCGACGCCCTCAGCCACGGCCTTCATGTCTTCCGCCTTCTCGATGTTCTGGAGCGCGCGTTCGAAGTCGTCGATAACGGGCAAAAGGTTCGTCAGCGCATTTTCGCCGCCGCTCTTAATCAAATCGCTCTTTTCGCGGAGCGTACGTTTGCGGTAATTGTCGAATTCGGCACGAAGGCGCAGGTGCGTATCATTCAATTCGTCGTATTTCTGTTGCAAAGCCGTCAATTCGTCTGACGTATTGTCACCCTCAGTTGTTTCTTCTGCCTTTTTTTCGGCTTGTTCCTGCAAGTTTGTCGCTTCTTCGTTCTCTACGTTTTGTGCGTTCGGTTCTTCCACAGGATTTTTTCCTTTAAAATCTTTATTGCTCATATTCTATTTTATTTTATTATCAACTTATTAGAGAAACCCGGCCAAGCCTTGGCTTCCCATTCACGTCTTAGATTCTGCAAAAACATTGCCAAGATAAAACAAAATGGCACACAGATTACACAGATTGAACAGATAACCACAGATTTTTATTTTTCAATTCTCCTAAATCTGTGCGAATCTGTCGTATCTTGTGTCATCTGTGTGCCTTCAAATACACAAAATATAATTCTTAATTCTTCATTCTTAATTCTTCATTTTTAATATCCTCCGCCCAACGCCCGATAGAGATAGACGACAGAGAGCAGCTCGTTGCAAACCGCCGAGTTCAATCCAATCTGCGCATTCAGCAACTCACGCTGGGCATCCAAGACATCCATATAATTGGTCACACCATTGATATACTGAAGTTGCGCCAACTCCAAATACTTACGAGCTGCCACTTCCAACTTCGCCTGCGATTGGCGTACCTCTTTTGCCTTGCGTACCGAGACGATGGCATCGTTCACCTCCTTAAAGGCTTCAATGACGGTCTTCTCGTAGCTATAAAGCTCTTGCTCGTACTGGGCTTTCGCTACTTTCAGCTTAGCCTTATTACGCCCCATCGCAAAGAGCGGTTGCAGTAAATCTACTGCGGGAAGCCAATAGGGACTTTTCAAGAGATTCCCCAAATCGTCGCTCTCGAAACCGAATGCACCCGTCAGCGATATCTTCGGGAACAAATCCGTGTAAGCCACACCCACTTTTGCATTCGCTTCCTTCAACGCCATTTCTGCCTGACGGATATCCGGACGGCGTTCTATCAACGAAGAGGGCAAGCCCGCTGGCAACGCATTCGGAAGATGTTGTTCGGCAAGGATGCGTCCGCGGCGTATCGGATGCGAGTAATCGCCCAAGAGCAACGAAAGGTCGCTCTCCTTAATCTGGATCTGCCGCTCCAAATCTGGAATCAACGTCTCGGTACGTGCCAACTCCACGAGCGCCTGGTTGTAAGCCGTCTCGGAAGTCAAACCGCCTTCGTAACGGAGCTTAGCCAACCGGACTCCCTCGCGGCGGGCTTCCAACGTCTGGCGGACAATGGCCAACTCCTCGTCCAAGGCGCAAAGCTCATAATATCCGGCTGCCACACCCGCGATGATCGTCAGTTTCAACGCCCGCTGCGCTTCGATGCTTTGCATATAAGCCGCGATGTCCGCCTCGTTTGCCCAACGGATATTTCCCCAAAGATCCAATTCCCAATTCACGCGTAGTTTCGCGCCAAACTCGGGGTCGGCACTTCGGTTCTCGTTTCCGCCGTAATTCGTCACCTCCGTTTCTCCATGCAAAGCTGCCCCCAACGACGGAAAGAGGCGGGAGAAATTAATGCGCTTGGCGGCCATCATCTCCTTAATCTTGGCGGCCGCTATTTTCATATCCTTGTTGTTCTCCAAAGCCTGCTCAATCAGGTTCTGTAACACCGTGTCTTGATATAAGCTCTGCCAAGGAATGTCAGACACAGAAGCCGTATCGGTGGTCGCGCCATCGATGGTCTCTGGCAAGCTCAAGTCCGGACGCGCATATTCTTTTCCCAATTTGCAAGAAGAGAACGCGAGAACAAACGCCAATAGCAAGATAAAAGGCAGGAACTTCTTCGGACGAATCTTCTTCAATTTATCCATATTGGGACGATAACGAGCGACCTTCTCCATCCGAAGTCCTTTCTTTAATTTATAAATCAACACGAAAAAGAAAGGCACCATCACGATACCGACACTCGTCGCCACCAACATACCAAAGAAGATACCCGTACCGATACTATGGCGCGACGCCGAACCCGGACCCGAAGCCAACACCATCGGCAACATACCGAGGATGAACGCCAACGAAGTCATCAAGATAGGACGGAAACGCATCTGCGCCGCATGGATCGCTGCCTGCACAGCATCGATGCCTTTATCCACCTGCACTTTGGCAAACTCGACAATCAGGATGGCATTCTTCGCCGCCAGACCGATAAGCGTCACCAAACCAATCTGGAAATAGACATCGTTCTCCAATCCCGTGACCCAAATACCCAGATAAGCACCTAACGCCGCAATCGGGAGCGAGAGCAACACCGCAATCGGCACAATCCAACTCTCATACTGGGCAGCCAGGAAGAGGAAGACAAAGAGGAATACCAAGGCCAAAATCATACCGGTCTGTCCACCTGCCTGTTTCTCTTGATAGGAAAGGCCGCTCCATTCGAGGGCGATATTGTCGGGCAAATGTTGCTGCACGATACGCTCCATGGCCGCCATGGCATCACCTGTACTATATCCAGCCGCCGCCACGGCATTGATAGGCGCCGTCGAGAACATATTGAAACGCTTGATTGTACCTGGTCCTGTGGTGTATTTCGTCGTACCCAATGCCGTAAGCGGCACCATCGAACCGTTCTTAGCCCGCACAAAGAAGAGCCCCAAGCTCTCTTTGTTTGCACGATAAGGCGCTTCGGCCTGGATATACACACGGTAGATACGGTTGAACATATTGAAGTCGTTCACATAAACCGAGCCCAAGTAAGCCTTCATCGTAGAGAAGATATCCGCCACAGGAATCCCCAAGAACTTCGCCCGGTCGCGATCTACGTCAAAATAGATTTGCGGAATCTCGGCTTGCAAGGCAGAAGAGATATTCTGCAACTCCGGTGCCTGCTTGGCATAATAAAGGAAAGTATCCGTCGCCTGGATGAGGTCGTCCCAAGTCGCCTCACCGCGTGCTTCGAGCTGCATCTCCAATCCGCCACTTTCACCCAAACCAGGGATAACCGGCGGACGGTTCACATATCCTTTTGCTTCTGGATAGTAATACAACTCCTTGCGGACGGCTTCCATCACATCGCCGACACCCATATCACCCCCTTTTCGTTCTTCCCAAGGTTTGAGGATGACAGTCAATGTGGCACGATTCTGTGTCGTACCCAAACGGCTACTGCTACCCGTCACGTTCTGTACATAAGCTACGGCAGGTTGGGACTTGATGAACTCAATCATGCGATTCGTCACCGTACGTGTACGTTCCAACGTAGCGCCTTCGGGTAATTCCAATTCCACCGTAAAGAAACCTTGGTCCTCTTCGGGGATAAACGAAGTAGGCAGGATACGGTTCAGCACGAAGATAATTACAATCACCATACCGAAACCTGCCAATACACGACGCGGTTGCTGCATTACCTTCCGAAGCATCCCCGTATATTTATGATTGCCTTTCTCAAGCCATTCGTTTATCTTGCGGAAAACGATGTTTTTCTCACCTTTTGTCGGACGAAGCAAAATGGCACAGAGCGCAGGACTCAATGTCAACGCCACCACCGTAGAGAGAATCACCGACACGGCAATCGTAATGGAGAACTGGCGATATAACTGTCCCGTAATACCACTCAGGAAGCTCACCGGCACGAACACGGCCGCCAGCACCATCGAAGTGGCTATCAAGGCACCTGTCAGTTCCTTCATCGCCCGATGGGTCGCCTCGCGGGGAGAGACGTCCTCTTCATTAATAATACGCTCTACATTCTCGACCACCACAATCGCATCGTCCACCACAATACCGATGGCCAATACCAAGCCCAACAAGGTCAACGTATTCAACGAAAAACCCATGACCAGCATAAAGCCAAACGTACCAATCAACGAAATCGGCACGGCTATCGTCGGAATCAACGCCGCACGCCAATTCTGTAATGAAAGGAACACGACTAAAATCACCAGGAACAGGGCTTCAAAGAGGGTCTTATATACCTCATGTACGGATTGGGAGATGTATTCCGTCATATCGAACGGGAAGTTGTATTCCAATCCCTCAGGGAAGTTCTTGCTCACCTCCTCCATGACGTTCCGTACATTCTCGGCTACCTCCAAGGCATTTGCACCTGGAAGCATATAGATTGCCAAGATGGCTGCATTCTTTCCATTGATACCACTCTCAGTGTTATACGAAGAGGCTTCCAGCGAAACGCGGGCCACATCACGCATACGAACAATCGAACCGTCCGAATTAGCACGAATCACAATATTCTCAAACTCTTCGACCGTCGAGAGACGTCCCGAAGCGGTCACAGGAAGCGTTACGTCCACATTCAGGATAGGCTGCTTACCGAACTCGCCTGCTGCCGACTCACGGTTCTGGTCCTTCAAGGCATCCTGCAAGTCCTTTACGGTCAATCCCATCGTCGCCAAACGGTCGGGATATACCCAAATCTGCATACCGTAATAACGACTACCAACATTCGACACACGGCCTACGCCTGGAATACGTCTTACCACGTCCAGCACGTTAATCGTAGCAAAGTTACTCAAATAGATTTCATCGAACTTCGGGTCGTCGGACATCAACGTAAGCGTCATCAACTGGCTGGGCGATTGCTTCTCGATTGAGATACCATTCTGGATAACCTCGGCCGGCAAACGGCTCTCGGCCAGCTTCACGCGGTTCTGTATCTCTACCGCAGCCAAGTCGGGATTCGAAGAGATATCGAACGTAACCGTGATTGTCAGGTTTCCTGAGTTCGAACAATTACTCTGCATATAAAGCATCCCCGGCGTACCATTCAGCTCCTGCTCAATTGGAGTCGCCACCGCCTGCGAGACGGTCAGGGCATTGGCTCCTGGATAAGAAGCGCTCACCTTCACCACCGGCGGCGTAATCTGCGGATATTGCTCGATAGGCAAAGAGACCAGTCCAATCAGCCCGACGAGCACAATCAAGACCGAAATCACCGTCGAGAAGACGGGGCGGTCGATAAAAAATCCTGCTCTCATCCCCTTATTCCTCCTCTCTTTCTCTTAATGCTTGGATGGCTTTCTCGTCGCTCGAAAGGATTGGCTGTACCTTCACGTTCGGTTCCAATTTATGATAACCTTCGATGACAACCCGTTCGTTCTCGCCCAATCCACGTTCGATTACCACCGAGTTCTCTATCTCCGGGCCAATCTGCACGAAACGCTTCTCTGCTACGTCATCCCTTCTCAATACATAGATAAAGGCACCACCGCCTTCAATCGCAATGGCTTTGCGGGGAATCACAATCGCCCGTTCACGGACATCCAACAGGAGCTTGACACGCGTCGACTGCCCTGGAAGGAGCTTGCGGTTCGGGTTCGGAAGGATGGCACGCACGGTAAACGTACCCGTGTTCGGGTCTACAGACGGGTCGGCAAAGTCTACCACACCTTTCACGGGATATTCCGAATTATCCGCCAACGTCACCGAGACGGTCGGTTGCCAAGAGCGAGTCGTATCCTGCACGCCGAACTTCACATTCCTCCGCTCCGCACGCAGATAATCCAACGCCGTCATCTTGAAATCCACATCTACCGTATCACTCTTTACGACTACGGCCAGCTTCGAGTTCGAACCCGGTCCAACCAACGTACCGATATCCACCAAACGTTCACTGATATATCCTGAGATAGGGGAAGTCACCCGCGTATAACTCAGCTCCAGCTCCGCCTGTTCCAAGTCCGCCTTGCTCATGGCCACATCCGCTTCGGCGTTCTCCTTCGCGGCAATGGCATTATCCAAATCCAACTGGCTGGCAGCATGTTGTTCGTACAAAGGAGCCAAGCGTTCCACATCGCGTGCCGACTTTGCCGCCTGTACCTCGTTCTTTCGGAGTTGCGCCTTCGCCTTTTCTACTCTTGCTTTATAAACCGCCGGACTGATAATGAACAACGGGTCTCCTTGCTCTACCCGTTTTCCTTCTTCAAACATCATCCGTTCCAGATATCCCTCGACGCGGGCATGAATCTCAACCGTGCTCTCCGCCCGAATCGTACCTACATACTCGCCATAAATCTGGACATCCTTCTTTACTGGTTTCTCTACAATCACAATGGGTGGCAACGGCTCTTCCTTTTTCTTACAGCCTGACATCAGCAAGCCGACACATAAAGAAGCGCACACCAACCACAGGGTTCCTTTACACATACTACGCATGGATATTCTACCTATAATTAATACTTTTGTCTGTCGACGCAGACAAGGAAATAATCGTTCCAAAATCATACTCATTTCGTTAAATTTACTTAGCCAACTAATCCTTAGCGAACTACGGCGTAAAGGTACGAAGTTATTTTCATACTACCACACTCTTCCCCGTAGAATTATTCCACACTTGCACGCCACGCTTCCACACTTTCCAACACTTTCGATAGCCCGAGAGGAAATTGGAAAAGCCAGCAGGAAAAACCAAAGAGCTCACGGAGAAAAGTCTATCTTTAGGCTGCAGATATATATCTTTAGCTTGAAGATATGCATCTTTAACCTGCAGATATGTATCTTTAGGCTAAAGATAGAGAATTGCTCGGCACTTCTAAAGGAAATGCATTCCGAGATTTCTTTTTTATTCCCCATACAAGGTAAGCAAAAAAAGCGTATCTTTACTCGCTAATTTTTTAAAGGATAGAGATATGATTTGTTTTCCAAATGCAAAGATTAACTTAGGATTGAATATCGTACGCAAACGGACGGATGGGTATCACGATATTGAGACGGTGTTTTACCCCATCCCCATCCACGATGCGTTGGAGATTACGGAAGCGGAACAGACATCATTCCGACAAACAGGCATACGGATAGATGCACCTGCAGAGAAGAATCTTGTCATGAAGGCATTGGCAAAGCTGAAAGAAAACCATACGATACCCGAACTGCAAGTGGAACTACGCAAGGCGATTCCCTTTGGCGCAGGATTGGGAGGCGGTTCTTCGGATGCCGCTTTTATGTTGAAACTGGTCAACGAGTTTGCCCATCTGCAACTTTTGGAAATGGAATTGGAACGCATCGCTTCCACGTTGGGAGCCGATTGCGCTTTCTTTGTTCGGAATAAGCCTGTGTTTGCTTCGGGTATTGGCAATGTGTTCGAACCCATACCCTTATCACTGAAAGGATGGCACTTGGTGTTGGTAAAGCCCGATGTATCGGTATCGACAGCGGAAGCCTACGCGCAAGTCGTTCCCCACGAACCCACGGTTTCGCTCAAAGAGATAATCGCCCAACCCGTAGGAACGTGGAAAGAAACGATGATAAATGATTTCGAGACGAGCGTATTCGCCCAATTCCCCCTTATCCGGCGCATCAAGGAAAGGTTTTACGAAGCGGGAGCGATATATGCTTCGATGTCGGGTTCAGGCTCATCTGTCTTTGGTTTGTTTCCAAAAGAGACGCAACTGAAAGCGCTATTCCCTGATTGCTTTGTGTGGGAAGGGAGGCTTTAGTTCATCATCCGCTTAATAATGCTATAGGCATTGACGATACCGAGCTCGCCTGCCTTAGACAAATCGGCGATGCCTCGGTTCGTATCCCCTTGCGAGAGACGAGCTAATCCTCGATTGAAATAGGCTTCGGCAAACTCTGGGTCTCGTTCGATAGCCTCTGTATAATCTTGGATAGCTGCCCGATAATCGCGCAACGCACAACGCAGGTTCGCCCGATTGAAATAGGCATAGACAAACTCAGGATTGAGCTGGATGCACTTGTCATAATCACGTGTGATGAGTTCGTGGTTATAGGCGCGTTCTTTGTCTTCGATTTCACGCACAGGGAGATTATTGCTTTGCGCAGGCGAAGAGATGCGTCCGCCAAACGAGAAGTTCATCGTCGTACCCGTAGTAGTGGGCATATCCAAGATTTCCGCCTTGCGGTTCGAATCTTCATATTGCATTTGCTTATAGCGCACGACGGCACGGTTGAAATAAGCAATCACCGCATCGGGTTGGAGCTCGACGACTTTATCATAATCCCGCAGCGCCGCCGAGAAGTCTTGCACGAGCATATAATCGATAGCACGCCCCAGGTAAGCATCCGCATCGTTTGGATTTTGGCTGATGCGGGCTGAATACTCATCGATTGAAGCGAAATGGGTAGCCACTTGCCCTTCCGTCAGTGCCGCTTCATCATTGGTAATGAGGAGCTTCATTTTCAAGGCGCGACGTTGATTAAAGTCATCCACCAACTTGCTATAATAGAGTTGGCTCTTCACTTCGTCGGGCTTCTCATAATACGTCAAGATGAATTGCGGTTCCAAATCGACGCGCACGTTCCTGTCTTGTACCCTTCCACGCACTTCGTTCTGGTATTTGCTTCGGCGTTCTTCCTCCTTATCATATACCACAAGGCGGTTGAACTTATCGATATTTTTGTCAGACTGTTCGCGTGTATTCTCTTCGTTTGACGTCTGGTTCTGCGAAGCATTTCCTTGAGAGGATGAGGAGGAAGAGGAAGCCAGCTGCTTGCCTGAAGCTCTATCCTTCTTGGCTTGTTCCTCTTTACGATAGGCTGTCCAGATGTCTTTGTCGGCTCCTGCGGCATCGCCTAATTTCTTCTTCGCCTCCGCACGGCTATAATAACCTGGGAGGAAGTCGGGATATTCATTCAAGACAATGTCGAAATCCTGTATGGCTCCTCCATAATCGCCTGTCTCATAACGGAGCAACGCACGGTTATAGTACGCCATATAGTTGTCTGGCTCAAGTTGAAGCACGACGTCGAAATCCTCAATCGCACGGTTGTTATCGCCCACTTGGAAGCGCAACAAGCCTCGGTTGAAGCGGGCAATCAAGTTATCTTTATCCAAGCCAATCACCTGGTCATAATCCGCCATCGCCCCACGGAGGTTGTTCATCTGATAGCGCACCAAACCGCGATTGATATAGTAGCCATTCTCCCTCGGGTCAAGGCGGATAGCTTCGTTCAAATCAGCCAATGCCTTCTCGAAATCTTGTTTTTGATAATAGATAATCGCCCGATTGCCATAGGCAGGAGCATAGTACGGGTCCATATCGATAGCCTTATCATAATCTACCAAGGCTTTGGCGGTATCCCCTTTCTCCAGATACATCGCGCCGCGCGACAGGTAGTTCATCGAATAGTTGGGATGGGCTTTCATGAGTCGTTCGAACATCTGCTCTGCCCCGTCGTAATCTTTCTTCTGGATATAGGCGACGGCTTCGTTCACCATCATCGCACGGTCTTCACGCTTAAATTCCAATCCACGTTCGTAATCGGCAATCGCCCCATCGTAATCTTCCATGCTTTGGCGGGCAATGCCTCGGGCGTAATAGGCTTGTGCGAGGAAAGGATTGCGTTCGAGGCAAGCCGTGCAATCCAACTCGGCTCCTTTATAATCGTCGAGGTTTATCTTCGCCACGGCACGGAAGAAATAGGGTTCTGCCAACCAAGGCTTCGAGCGTATCACTTGGTTGAAATATTGGATAGAAAGCACATAGTCTTCAAAATACAAGGCATTGCGCCCAATCGCCAGCACCCTGTCCGTATTGATTTGTGCGAAAAGCGAGAGCGAGCAGAGCTGCAACACCAGCCATAATATCAACTTCTTCTTCATCTGTCAGTTGTTCTCGTTTGATGTCTGCGACACTTTATTCGAAGCGCAAAAGTAAGTAATATATTTTAGATATGCATCCTTTTAGAACAATACTTACGAAAAAGAAACACTTTTCGAGAGTCAGAAAAGAAGTTCATGCGATTCAGACAAAGACAGGCGAGAATTCAATGCGCAATACGCGCAATATAACTTTTAGCCGTACCCTTTTTTTCAGCAAGCTCTTCTTGTGTCATTTTCAATTCTTTTCTTCTATCGCGCAATATCTCGCCATAATAATAAGCACGCGCTTTTTCCTCGAATTGCTTGCGTTCTTCAGTTCCTGGCGCGCCATACTTTGCCGTAAGTACCGTTTCTGAATTTATCAGGTTACTCATCTGGAAGATATCTCTGATATGAGATGTTTCACCAGTATCCATATCACAAAAGTACAGCAGAAGAAATAATATGCAATAGACTACGTTCTATTTATAAAGAAGAGAAATATGTAAAATACAGAGCAATAAGTGCATCGACTCATTACTCTGCATCAAAACATCATTCAAAAGTCAAACTTTGGCTAAGTCAAATTGCTGAGCAAAATCAAATCGAGATTCGCTTAATAACCGTATAGCACGTGACATAAAAGAATATTCCGGTGACTTGTCTAACAATATTTGAAATTCAATATGTACAGAATCCTCAATTACCACAGCTTTTGCGACTTTCTTCATTCGATTAAATTCATTTGCTGCTATAATAGCTTTTAATCTATTGGTAGCAAAATCTCCATCAGACAAATCATACACATTAGGTAATAACATACGAAAGAAACCCTTATCAATTTCGTCCTTAACTATGACATAAGTTAACATCTCATACTTAAATGTTATACCTATTTCTTCATTGATAGGCATTAAACCTTCATTTCTCAAAACATCACAAACTTTATTATTGTCCATACTTTTAATTTATTTTTCCTCCCGTGTCCTCTCCAGCAGGTATTAATAAAAAAGGAAAGCGTGAGGACCATCGTCTTATCACTGCATTTGAGGCTCTGGACTACCCTTCTTCCAGCGATAAAGACAATAGTCCCACGCTTTATGTTTGTATATAATTCTTCCTTGTTCCTTTTGACAAGGTCGATGCATATAGCAAAACACAAGCGCAGGAGCTACTTTCTCATTATCTTGGAAGAATGAAATTGTCCAGATTTCAAATGCAAGATAATATCGAAACGCTTCTACGTTATTTTCCAATACAAGGGCAAATATCGGAATTTTCTTTTGAAATGCAAACAAAAAAGTCAACTTATTTTTCATCCTCCTCCATCCAAACTTAAAAACACGCCGGGAAAACTTTACAAAACAGTTGTCTTTTCTCTAAATATCGTCGATATTTATACAAACATCGGCGATATCTGTTTGTCTTTAGCCTAAAGATACAGAAATATCGGCGATGCGTGGAGAAAGAACAACTATCTCTCGAAGTTTTCACAGGAGCTTTTGAAGTTTATCTCCAAGGCATTCTGCTCTCTGTTCATAATTTTTTCGTACTTTTGCAGCTAAATGAAATAAAAAAAACAGCAGTAATCGTTCAAAAAGTACACGAAAGGAAATGGAAGAGAACAAAGAGAAAATGTCCGGATTGCCTGAGAACGCATATCGGGAATTGAAGGAAGGGGAAGAGTACCGCCCTATCATGCAGGCGGATAAGAAGTATCGGGAAGTAACGCCCTGGTCAGTCGGTTGGGGATTAGTGATGGCTGTCATCTTTAGTGCGGCGGCAGCCTATTTGGGATTGAAAGTCGGACAGGTGTTCGAGGCAGCCATCCCGATTGCCATCATCGCCGTGGGCTTGTCGAGTGGCTTTAAGCGGCGCAATGCCTTGGGCGAGAATGTGATTATCCAATCCATAGGCGCCAGTAGCGGGGTGATTGTGGCGGGAGCCATCTTTACGCTTCCTGCGCTTTATATCCTGCAAGACAAGTATCCCGAGATTACGGTGAACTTCCTCGAAGTGTTCCTCAGTTCGCTCCTTGGAGGCGTATTGGGCATCTTGCTCTTGATACCTTTTCGGAAATATTTCGTTTCAGACATGCACGGGAAATATCCTTTCCCCGAAGCCACGGCCACGACGCAAGTGCTCGTCTCGGGCGAAAAGGGCGGGAATCAAGCTAAGCCTTTGATATTCGCCGGATTGATTGGCGGATTGTACGACTTTATCATCGCCACGTTCGGCTGGTGGAGCGAGACGATTAGCACTACGATTGTAGGCGCAGGCGAAGCATTGGCTGAGAAAGCGAAGTTGGTGATGAAGGTGAATACGGGGGCAGCCGTATTGGGTTTGGGTTATATCGTCGGACTGAAATACTCGGCTATCATTTGCGCAGGCTCGTTTTTGGTTTGGCTCATCATTATCCCGTTGATGTCTGCCTTCTTTGGAAACGAGGTGCTGACGATGGGAAACGACGCCATCACCGCCACAGTGGGGAGCATGAGCGCGGAAGAGATATTTACCACCTATGCACGGCATATCGGTATCGGAGGCATTGCCACGGCGGGTGTGATTGGCATCGTGAAGTCGTGGGGTATCATTCGCGGAGCGGTAGGTTTGGCAGCCAAAGAGTTGAAAGGCAAAAGCGCGGGGGCGAACGTCGAAGTGAAACGCACGCAGCGCGACTTATCGATGAAAGTCATTGCTATTGGGGTGATTGTGACGTTGATTGTATCGTTGCTCTTCTTCCAATTCGGGTTGTTGGATAATTGGTTTTATGCTATTGTCGGGTTGCTCCTGGTGGGTGTCATTGCATTCTTGTTTACTACCGTAGCGGCGAATGCGATTGCAATTGTAGGAACGAACCCCGTCTCGGGCATGACGCTCATGACGCTTATCTTGGCTTCCATCATCTTGGTAGCTTGCGGCTTGAATGGGCCAGCGGGCATGGTATCTTCGTTGATTATCGGAGGTGTGGTTTGCACGGCGCTTTCGATGGCGGGAGGCTTCATTACAGACTTAAAAATTGGCTATTGGCTCGGCAGCACGCCCGTGAAGCAAGAATCATGGAAGTTCCTCGGGACGCTCGTCTCGGCAGCCACCGTGGGCGGTGTCATCTTGATATTAAACCAGACATATGGATTCACAAGCGGACAATTGGCAGCCCCGCAAGCCAACGCGATGGCAGCCGTGATTGAGCCTTTGATGAGCGGTTCGGGTGCACCTTGGATTCTCTACTTGATAGGAGCCATCATCGCTATTGCTCTCAACTTTGCAGGGATTCCCGCCTTGGCTTTTGCGTTGGGTATGTTCATCCCCATCGAACTGAACACCCCGTTGCTTATCGGAGGTGCGATTAATTGGTACGTCAGCACCCGTAGCAAGGATAAGGAATTGAATACGGCACGCGTCGAACGCGGAACGTTGCTCTCGTCAGGATTCATCGCCGGAGGTGCGTTGATGGGCGTAGTCAGTGCAGCGCTTCGTTTCGCAGGAGTCGATATGTATAATGCGGGATGGGCAAGCGGACAAATGGCTGAAGTGTTGGGCATCGTGATGTATGTGCTTCTCATCGGCTATCTCATCTATAGCTCTTTGCAAGCTAAGAAATCAGAATAAACAATGAATAGTTATATCATCCTCCTCATCATCGTGCTCTATTTCGGTATCCTCGTGGGCGTAGCTTGGCTCACAGGGCGTGGAAATACGAGCAATGAGGCCTTCTTTCTTGGGAACAGGCAATCTCCCTGGTATATCGTATCGATTGGGATGATTGGGACGTCGCTCTCGGGCGTCACGTTCGTTTCCGTCCCTGGTATGGTGAGGGGCATTGATATGACTTATATGCAAACCGTCTTGGGTTTCTTTGTAGGCTATGTGCTCATCGCGCATGTCCTGCTACCTTTATATTATAAGTTGCAACTCACCTCCATCTACACCTATTTGGAGAAGCGCATCGGGCGGAACAGCTACAAGACGGGGGCATCCTTCTTCCTCCTTTCGAAGATTATCGGGGCGGCGGCACGCTTGTATTTAGTGGTGTTGATATTGCAACATTATGTGTTTGATACTTGGAATATTCCCTTTTGGGTAACAGTCGTATTGAGTATTTTCCTCGTCTGGCTCTACACGTTCCGAAGCGGGGTGAAGACGATTATCTGGACAGACACCCTGCAGGCGCTTTGCCTCGTGGCGATGCTCCTTGTCATCATCTGGCAAGTGAAGGAAAAGCTCGGAGTAGATACCGCCGGGATGGTGCAAGTCCTTACCGAAAGTCCCCATTTCCGCCTCTTCGAGTTCTCGGATTGGCATAGCACGCAGCATTTCGTCAAACAGTTCTTTAGCGGGATATTCATCACCATTGTCATGACGGGTTTAGACCAAGATATGATGCAAAAGAACCTTTCATGCCGTAACCTCCGCGAGGCACAGAAGAACATGTACACGTATGGCTTTGCCTTTACGCCGGTGAACTTCCTCTTCCTCTCGCTCGGCGTGCTTCTGCTTGTGGTGGCCGAACGGGAACATATTGCACTCCCTGCGTTGAGCGACGACATCCTGCCGATGTTTTGCACCTCTGGCATCTTGGGAGGCAGCATCCTGATATTTTTTACCATCGGGATAATCGCGGCTGCTTTCAGTAGTGCCGATTCGGCATTGACGGCACTCACCACCTCTTTCTGCGTCGATATTTTAGGCATTGACAAGGCAGATGCCAAGCAAGCCAAGCGGACGCGCCTTTGGGTGCATTTCTTCATCTCCGTCCTCTTCGCCCTCATTATTCTTATCATCAAAGAGGTGAACAACCGAAGCGTAATCGACGCCATCTATATGATTGCGTCCTATACCTATGGCCCGCTTTTAGGACTTTTTTTGTTTGGGCTCTTCACCCGAAAGCATCCAAAAGACAAATATGTTCCGTATATTTGCATCGCCTCTCCTGCGATTTGCTTTTGCGTAAGCCACCTCGCGGAGCATCACGCGGGATACGTTTTTGGCTACGAAATGCTGATGCTCAATGGCGCCATTACGTTCGCAGGGTTGTGGCTATTATCCATTAATCATAAAATTCACATCACATCATGAACATCAAAAGTGCAGAGTTTATCATTAGCAATACAGACGTCCGGAAATGCCCGGAAGGGACGCGCCCGGAATACGCCTTCATCGGACGGAGCAACGTGGGGAAATCTTCCCTCATCAACATGCTCACGGAGCGGAAAGGCTTGGCCATGACTTCCTCCAAGCCAGGCAAAACGCTCCTCATCAACCATTTTCTCATCAACAACGAATGGTTTCTCGTCGATTTGCCCGGATATGGGTTCGCCCAACGCGGGAAAGAGCAGCGCGAGCAACTCCGTACGTTGATTGAGAACTACACCCTCTACCGCGAGCAACTCACCAGCCTCTTCGTCCTCGTAGACAGCCGCCACGAACCCCAAAAGATTGATTTGGAATTCATGGAATGGCTGGGCGAGAACGGCATCCCTTTCGCCATTATCTTCACGAAGATTGACAAGATAAGCCGGGGGCGCCTAAACGAGAACGTAAAAGCCTACAAGGAGCGCCTACTCGAAAGTTGGGAAGAACTCCCGCCCATTTTCTACTCCTCGTCGGAAGCGAAAGAGGGGCGCGACGAGATTTTAGGCTATATCGAGGAAGTGAATCGTAGTCTGGAGGAATAGATAAGTTTTCGGGAATCCCGAAGGTTTCTCACAGCGAAAAGAATGGCTTTCGGGCGTCCCGAAGGCTTCTCACAGCGAAAAGAATGGCTTCCGGGAATCCCGAAGGCTTCTCACAGCGAAAAAAATGGCTTTCGGGAATCCCGAAGGCTTCTTTCAACACAAAGAACGGCTTTCGGGGCGTCCCGATACAACGATAATTCATCCTATTTATAATTCTAATTTTGGAAAATGATAAGCAAGAACAAAATCAAATACATCCATGCTTTGGAAGCCAAGAAACGGAGGCTGGAGGCGGGCGTGTTCGTGGCAGAAGGAAATAAATTGGTGGCAGACATGCTTTCGGCTTACCGATGCCAATTCCTCGCGGCCAAACCCTGTTGGATGGCGACGCAGGGAGACATCCCGGCAGAGGAATTGCAGGTAGCGGACGAAGAAGATATCCGCCGGGCAAGCCTCCTGAAGAACCCGCAAGATGTATTGGCGGTGTTCTATCTCCCGGCATGGGACGTGGAAGAAGTGCGCCCCGACCAGGAATTGGTGTTGGTGCTCGATGGCATCCAAGACCCAGGAAACTTAGGGACCATTATCCGGCTGGCAGATTGGTTTGGTATCGAGCATATTGTCTGCAGCTCCGATACGGCGGATGCCTTCAATCCGAAAGTCGTGCAAGCCACAATGGGCGCCCTGGCGCACGTAAAAGTGTTTTATACCGAATTGGAATCCTTCTTGAAAGAGTGGAAAACGCAAGGCGTGCCCCTTTATGGCACCTTCCTCGACGGAGAAAACCTATACGAGAAAACATTGACCCGAAACGGATTGCTGGTGATGGGCAATGAAGGAAACGGAGTGCGCCCCGACGTGGAAGCCCTGCTCGACGAACGCCTCTACATTCCGCCCTTCCCGCCCGGACGGGCGACGACGGAGTCACTCAACGTGGCCATCGCGACTTCCATCGTGTGTGCCGAGTTCCGACGCCGCGAAGGGTTGAAGCGTGAGGTGTAATATCCGGACCGGTTCGCCCCGACGGAGCTCCCACGCCGGAAAACAACCTCCCAAACGCCCGGCAAGCGCCGGATACGTATCGAACGCTTCCCCCTGCACTTGCCTCCAGACATCCGCCCACAAAGGATAAAGCCGCGCAGGAAGCAGGAGCAAAAGCCCGTTGTAAAAGGAAGTACACGCCATCTCCCCATCCAAAGGGAAGACACTCAGGTAATTCCCCGCGGCATCCAGCTCGACATACGAAAGCCGGAGGAGCGAACTGCAAAAAAGATAATGTGAAGCCAGACGTACCATTTTCGATTGAATAAATTTATGCGTGCAAAAATACAAAAAAGGCTATTTTAATTCGAAAAAAAATTGTTCCTTTGCGGGAACAAATAAAAGAAGAATGAATATTAACCGAAGAGATTTCATTAAATCAGGAGGAATGCTTGTGTTAGGAAGCTTGGTAGCCCCCTCGTTCTTAGAAAGTTGTGCCTCACCCGAAGCACGGAAAGCCGCTGGGGTGGCATTTGGCATGAATCATTTCAAAGTAAGCCAGGAAGATTTGGAAAAAGTGCTCGCCGCAGCCCTCGAAGCGGGTGGCGACTATGCCGATTTATTTTTTGAACATACGCTGAACAGTAGTTTGCAATTGCAAGATGGCGCCGTAAACAATGCCCAGTCCAACATCGATTTCGGAATGGGCGTGCGTGTCCTTTCAGGAGACCAGACGGGATATGCGTACGTCGAGAACATCACGCTCGACGAGATGCTACGCGCGGCACGAACCGCAGCCCGCATCGCCGACGACAAGAACCATTCCCACCAGGCCGCCGCCCTTACGGAAGTAGCCATTCCCGCCAAATATTACGACGAACAGGCGCCGTGGGAGACGTTTACGGTCAAAGACAAAATACCTTACCTCCAGAAACTGAACGACCGCATCTTCGCGCTCGACGAACGGGTGCACAAGGTCCGGGCGTTCCTTTCCGATTCCACCTCGCATATCTTCTTCTGCAATAGCGAAGGACAGATGTATTACGATTACCGCCCAATGTGTTCATTGGCGGCCATTTGCATCATGGAAAAGGACGGACGGGTAGAAAACGCCTACGCTTCGCGCTCATATCGGATGGGAACGGACTTCCTGAACGATGCGCTTATCGAAACATTAGCAAAGGAAGCCGTCGACAAGACTTCGATTCTTTTCCAAGCCGTGAAACCTAAAGGCGGAGAAATGCCGGTAGTCATGGGAGCAGGCGGCTCGGGTATTTTGCTCCACGAAGCAATCGGACATGCATTCGAAGCCGACTTCAACCGAAAGAAAACTTCTATCTTCTCGGAATTATTGAACAAAAAGGTGTGCGACGAACATATCAACGTAGTAGACGACGGTACAATCCAATACAACCGAGGCTCGGTAAATATCGACGACGAAGGAACCATCGGACAGAAGACATACATCGTGCGTGAAGGAATCCTCACCAGCTACCTGCACGACCGCATCAGCGCGAAACACTACGGCATCCCCTCGACGGGAAACGGACGACGCGAGAATTTCCGCCAAGTGCCCATCCCCCGTATGCGTGCTACTTATATGGAAGCCGGGAACGTATCAGAAGAAGAAATTATCGCCTCGGTCAAGAAAGGAATCTATGCAGGCGCCTTCACCAACGGACAGGTACAGATCGGTGCCGGAGACTTTACATTCTTTGTATCTCATGGCTATTTGATTGAGAACGGAAAACTGACGCAACCCATCAAGGACATCAATATCATTGGGAACGGACCGAAGGCATTAGCAGATATCACGATGGTAGGAAACAATTATCAGATGGACAATGGCACGTGGACGTGTGGAAAAGACGGGCAATCGTGCCCCGTGACATGCGGCATGCCCTCAGCCCTCGTCAGCAAACTCACCGTAGGAGGCGAGAATTAACAAGAAATGTGACAAACGACAATTAGGAAAAAAGCATGATTACAAACGATAATAAGAATCTGGTCCAATGGGCAATGGATTTTGCTCTGAAGAATGGATGCCAGGCATCGAAGGTAAGCCTCTATAATGGCTCGACTACTTCGTTCGAAATTCGTGACAGGAAGATAGACCGCTTGCACCAAGCGTCGGAGAACTCGCTGGTCGTCCAGCTTTACGTAGACGGACGGTTCGGTTCGTTCTCGACCAACCGACTGGATAAAAACGAACTGGAGAAATTTATCCGAGACAACATCGACGCGACCCGTTATCTGGCAGAAGACAAGGCTCGCACGCTACCCGATGCGTCCCGCTACTATAAAGGCGGACTTCCCGACTTGCAATTAATCGATCCAGACTTCGACACCATCCAACCGGATGTCAAGAAAGACCTTGCACTCCAAGCCTGCGAAGAAATCATGGGAAAAGACGAACGGATCATTTCTGCTTCCGCTGCGTATGGAGACGAAAAGGATTTCAAATATATGGTCACAAGCAACGGGTTCGAAGGAGAGACTTCGGCCTCCTCGTTTAGTCTGGCAGCCAGCGTGAGTATCAAAGGCGAAGGAGAAGCCCGTCCCGAATCCTACTGGTATGATTCCTCGCTCTATTTCTCCGATTTGCAGAAGACAGGCATCGGTACCAAAGCACTGGAACGCGTTTTGCGCAAATTAGGACAAAAGAAGATCCAATCCGGACGGTACGACATGGTAGTCGACAATATGAACGCCGCACGTCTTCTTTCTCCCATAATGGATGCCATCGACGGTGCCGCCATCCAGCAGAAGAGTTCTTTCTTAATGGACAAGTTGGGAAAACAGGTCGTAAGCAAGAAGTTCACGCTCCGCGACGAACCTCATCTCCGGAAAGCTGCCGGCGCCCGTTACTTCGACAATGAAGGTGTGGCAACCCGTCCGCTGTCGATTTTCAAAGAAGGCGTGCTGGAGACCTACTTCATCGATACGTATCGGGCAAACAAGATGCAGGTAGCGCCGACAATCTCTTCGCCCTCTATCCTCACGATGGAGATGGGCGACAAGAATTTGGAAGGGCTCATCGCGGGTGTGGGACGGGGGATTCTCGTCACCGGCTTCAACGGAGGAAACTGCAACAGTACTTCCGGCGATTTTTCGTACGGCATAGAAGGGTTCTTCATCGAAAATGGCAAATTGGCACGTCCGATTTCCGAGATGAACGTCACAGGAAATATGCTCCAACTCTGGAATCATCTGGTCGAAGCCGGAAATGATCCGCGCCTCACGTCCAGCTGGCAAATCCCCAGTCTTCTTTTCGAAGGCATCGATTTCAGCGGGCTTTAGAAAAAAAGAATAAAGGAAGAAAGAAAAGGACGAAGGACAGGGATAAAAAATCAACAACCCTGTCCTTCGTCCTTTTTTCTTCCTTTTTTTATTTTCCACCCTCCACGGCTTCTTTCTTTTTTAATTCTTACGTTTTTCGCCCTTGTATTTAACAGTTGAATCTTGCAATTTTGCGTCCGGAAAAATAAACTATTAAAACAAGCGAATTTATGATATTAGCATCAATAAAAGATTCGGGCGTAATCGAAAAATTACATCCCTTGTTTCCCAAAGCTTTTGCCTACCTCCGCCAAACAGATTTCACCAAGCTGGAAGATGGCCGACACGAGATAGAGGGCGGCGACCTCTTCGTAAATGTCCAGACCATATCCGGAAAAGGGCCGCAGGAAGCAAAAATTGAGACACATAAAAAATATATTGACATACAAGTCCCGCTTGTAGGCGTCGAGCAAATCGGCTGGAAAGCAACGGCGGACTTGGTGGAAACAGCCCAGCCCTACGACGAGGAACAGGACATTGCGTTCTTCGTGGACCGTCCCACTTCCGTCTCCCGGATTTATCCTGGACAGTTCGCCGTTTTTTTCCCCGAAGACGGACATGCGCCGGGCGTGGGCGAAGGTTTTATTCGTAAAGTAATCATTAAGGTAAAACGATGAAAAATAGCTGCTTTCTCAGAATGGCGACGGTACAAGATGCCGCCGCCATTCTTTCTATTTATGCCCCTTATATCCGCCAGACGCCTATCACGTTTGAATATGAAGTACCTACGCTCGCCGAATTTTCCGAGCGTATGCGGCGCATTTTGCAAGATTATCCGTATCTTGTCTGCGAAGAAAAAGGGAAGATAATTGGATACGGATACGCGTCATCTTACCAGAAACGCGCTGCTTATCAATGGGATGCCGATCTCTCTATCTATTTTGCTCCGGAGGCGACAGGACGCGGACTGGGTCGGCAAATGCTTCTTGCATTGGTAAAAATCCTCAAATTGCAAGGCATAAAAAACGTGTATAGCTGCGTTACGCATCCTAACTTGCCCAGCGAGCGGCTGCATGCGTCGCTCGGTTTCCGCGCCGTCGGACGTTTTCTTAAGGCGGGTTATAAATGTGGCGCTTGGTATGATGTTATTTGGTTCGAGAAAAATATCAGCCCCTGCACGGACAATCCGGAGAAATTCCGCCCCATCCGGCACCTCCAGGCGGAACAAATCAAAGCTATTTTAAATTCTGAAAACCAATAAAAAAACATACGTGCATGGTGAAAATTCAACAGCGCCAGCCAACTATTTCCATCGGTACAATTCGCGGAAATTCTTTGGCCGATGCGTATTTCGGTACTCGGTTGGCGTTGTGTTTTCCAACTTTTTAAAGCGCTCAGTCAGGACAGATTGCCATTTCATTCCGCAACGTTTTGCGATTTCGGTAACCGTCAGGTCTGTGCACGCGAGCCACTCTTTTGCCTGCTTCATCCTATATGCAACTAAAAATTCACTGGCGAGCTGGCCTGTCAGCAAATGAATGCAAGGAGAAAGTTCTTTTTCATCAACTTCCAATCGTTTAGCTACATCGCGTACGTGTATATAGCGTGAATATCTCAATACCCATCCAATCGACTCCATAATAATGGAACCAACTCTTGGTACAATCGCGTTAGTTTGTACCCAATACATTCCTCCGTCTTCGCGTACTTCAAGTTTTTCTTTAAGCACAGAGATATAAATCATATCTACAGTAATTTGTTTAAATCGAGCCATATCCTTTTTATTTTTTGTATTTTTGCAAATATAGTGATTTAAATCTTTTCTTCCAAAAAAAGATAGGATTAAATTGAGAAAGGAAATAAAATTAGTACATAAAGTATTGATATAGAATAGAAAAATATTTTTCCATTACATCTCATGTATGAAATATAATGAAAAAACTTTTGCCATCATATCTGCAGATTGGAGATGATGGCAAAATATTTTTCATCATCTCGTACAATATGAAATTATGGAAAATAATTTTCCATATTGAAGAACTGCACGAAATGATGAAAAAAGGATTTATTACCTTAAATTGAATTTAGTAGAAGAAAAGAAAATAAGGGTTTGGACCGCTCCACGTAAGGCTAAATAAACAATAAATGCGAGCCATAAGGCATGGTTTCCCCAAAGTGGATGGAATGTAAAATAGATTAAAAAGAAACTGGCAGAGGCTATCCACATCGAACGCAGCATCTCGCGCGAGCGTGTAGCCCCGACGAAAATCCCATCCCATAAAAAAGCTGCCACACCCGCTACCGGAATGGCAACAGCCCACGCAAAATAATCGCGAGCCGCGACGAGCACCGTCCGCTCATCAGTAAGTATGCCCAAGAAAGACTCTCCACCGACAGCATACACGAATGTAAACGTAGCCGAAAGACCTGCGCCCCAGGCAAATAAAACGCGCACAAGGCGGCGAAAACTTGTATCGTTTCCAGCGCCGATATAGCGCCCCGTCAAAGCCTCGGCCGCGTAGGCAAAACCGTCCATAACGTAGGAAAAAAGCGTAAAGAGTTGCATCAGCAAGGTGTTGACGGCCAGAATTATTTCGCCTTCGCGAGCTCCCTGGGAGGTAAAAAAGACCGTCGCCGCCACCAAACAAAGTGTGCGCAAGAAAATATCCCGGTTGAGACGGAAAAAAGAACGCATCGAAGCCGTCTCGCAAACGGCCAGCCACCGCACGCGGCGCCAAAGCCTTCCATAATAAAGACGCCAAAGAAAAAATGCCATCAAGAAGCCGGCATATTGGGCGATGAGCGTCCCAAAAGCGACACCCGCGACTCCCATTTTTCCGATGAAAACGAAATATAGGCTTGCCACAATATTTACAACATTCTGCACCAGCGCAATGTACATTGGGAAACGGGAATTTTGCATCCCCACGAACCATCCGGCAAAGCCATATAAACCCAAAACGGCTGGCGCGCCCCACACGCAGATGTGAAAATAAAGCGCAGCCAAGCGACGTACCTCGTCGGTCGTATCAATCAAGCGAAAAGCTACCGAGAGAATCGGCGTTTGCAAAAAAGCCAGCAAAAGCCCTAAGAGAATTCCGATGCCCAGCGAACGGACAAAAACGAGTGCCACCTCGTCGAGGTCGCGCCGGCCGAAAGCTTGCGCCGCCAAACCACTCGTTCCCATGCGAAGAAAACCAAAAACCCAGTAGATCATACTGAAGAGCATCCCTCCGACCGCGATGGCATCTATAAAAGATGCCGCGCCCAGGTGCCCGACAATGGCTACGTCCACAAGTCCGAGGAGAGGGACGGTGATGTTTGAAATAATCGAAGGGATAGCCAGGCGAAGAATCCGGCGATTCATCCGATCTCCTCGCATTCCCGTTGATAAATAAAAGATAATGCTGCCCCGATAGCAGTGCGATATTCGGCATATTCCGGGATGATGAAATGCTTGTGAAACATTTCCTCGAGAATGGGAAATGTCTCCGCACATTGCGGTACTTGCGTCAGATTTCCAATCAAGACGAAGTCATCAATATCTGAATTAAGCGACGAGAGGACGGCCGCCTGCCCAATACATTGGAGAACCATGTGGACAAGTCCGGCAGCTATATCTTCGGGCACCGCATTCGCTTCAGCTTTTCCGAAGATTGAAGCAGTTGCGCTGAGGGGTAAACCTGGAAGGGCTCGGTTGCAGATATCCTGGATTTTGAGATCGATCGTATCCAATGATCCGCGCAATGCCATTTCGATAATCTGCTTAAAATCTTGCGTCTTGAGCAAAAGGCGGGCAAGGCCGAGAATGGTTCCTCCTCCAATGCCGATACCTCCAATGTGGCGGACCTCCCGTCCATCTACCAGCACGAAGGAAGTCCCTGTCCCCATACTTACCACGATCAACTTCTTTAGTTGGGTCTTGTATTGCGCTCCGAGGCCATTCGCGAGGAACTCATCTACGCGCGCCGTGGGCAAACCGTATAAAGGTTGTGTGATGTATGCGCTTCCTACGCCGGTGAGCAATATTTTTTCCACGCTTTCGAGCGGAATTTTATTATCATATAAATACTTTCCCAATGCACCAAAAAGAGAAGCCACCGGGTCGGTAGCCCGTACGAAAAGCGGATTACAAATTTCTTTACCTGCAATACCAACTACTTTAGTCGTACTGCCTCCTACATCTATACCAATTACTACTCCCATATCTATTCGATATTATATAATGTATGATACTGCTTTTTGAGCGGGCAAAGGTACATCCTTTTCCTCTTTCAGAAAAATAATTTCAACTTTTTCTGCCCAAAGTATTGCAGATTCAAAAATAATGCCTACCTTTGCAGCGCAATTGAGGAAGAGAGCTTCCGAAATGAACGAAAAAGATGCCTCTTTAGCTCAGTTGGCCAGAGCACGTGATTTGTAATCTCGGGGTCGTTGGTTCGAATCCGACAAGAGGCT
>CALUZR010000052.1 GCA_944325335.1 uncultured Parabacteroides sp.
GCATTGTGGACGAAAAATTCTTCCTCTACAGGCTTTCTATGATTTATGCCTACCCACATTGATTTTCCGCTGACCCTCTTTCAGGTTGCATGAATCGTTGAGGATCGATAAACAGTCCGCTTCTGAATTGTGGGCAAAACTGTTTTGTGACGTAAAGTCGTACTCTTATTTCGGATTTCCCGTCATCACGCACTTTGGATAATTTGATGTCGTTGATCTTTGCCATAACCCACTATTTTTATTACAATGATTTCAGTACAAATATAGCCTTTTTTGGCCTTCTTTTGGCTATAATCCAAATGAAGTCGCATATTTTTCGCACAAAACGAATAGGAGAAATAGGATGTGTATTGATAATTAATAGGTTACATATTAAGGTTGTACCCTTGTTGGGAATCGAACCCAAATTTACGGTTTAGGAAACCATCGTTCTATCCGTTGAACTACAAGGGCGCCTCTTTTTGGTTCGGCAAAAGTAAGTTCTTTTCGGCAAATGGGCAAATTTTTCGGGAAAGAACTTGCGGCCTTGCCTTAATCAAACAGCGATTGGAGGACGGAAAGGGATTTGATTTCTTGAAAACCGGGGATGTGAAGCCGGTAATATTCAAAGATACGTTCGATGATACGCACCCGGTCGTGCCGCGAGAAAGCGTAGAGAGACATATTCTCGTAGCTCATCTTCAGGAGGCGGACCACCACACGCGTCTCGTCGGGACGGAGGTAATGCGGATGCGCCGGCATTTGGTCCGTGAAAATTCCATTCAGCATATCGAAATATAGTCCTTCGCGCCGGTGTTCCGTATTGGGGTAAATCCCTAAATAATATAATAGGTGGAGCAAAAAGACGAGATGGAAATTGGCAATGCCCTCGTCCGCCCCTTCCAGCACTTGGATGGAATCGTAGAGGAAACGGAACAAGCGTTCGTCCGGTTCCGTATCCTTTACGAAACGGAACAATACTTCGGAGAGGAAAAGCGCCAGCACGCTCTTCACCGGATTGCCGTTCCATTCGTTCGCCCCCAAGCAGAGACGCGCCTCTTTGATGCGTTGCATCTCCCGCCGGTTCAAATGCTCTACCTCCAGCTCCAAAACCGAAAGCGGGATGAACAACGAGCGCATCACGCCCGATTTCTTTCCCCTTCCGCGCGAAACCAGATAGGAAACCCGCCCGAATGCCTCCGTATACATATATATAATATGGTATGTCTCCTTGTAAGGAATCGCGCGCAAGACGATCCCCCGCGTCTTATATAACATAAAAACAACCTCCTTTTCCGCCTGATTGCCCTGCAAAGATACGACCTTTCCCCCGATTCTAAAAATCTTCCTCCCCGAGAAAAACTTCCCGGCAAAGGCAGGAAAACTTTCTTTCCTAATTATGCTTTCTGCAAATATCGTCGATATTTCCTTATCTTTAGCCTAAAGATATACAAATATCGTCGATATTTATACAAACATCGTCGATATTTGAAGAAAGCACTACGAGAAAAAGAACTTTCCATAGGCATGCCAAAAGCTTTTGCAGGCGTATAAAGAAGTTAAAAAAGGGTGTTGCGGTGATTTTTTTCTCAAAATGTTTTGCCAGTTCAAAAAGAAACCCTACCTTTGCACCGCGATTGAGAGAACGGCATCTCTCAAAGGGATTTAAAGTTAGACAATAAACGCGGAAGGCCCGTTCGTCTATCGGTTAGGACGCAAGATTTTCATTCTTGAAAGGGGGGTTCGATTCCCCCACGGGCTACAATAAACAGGATTAAAAAATTATAAAGAGATTTCGAAGAAATGGCAAACCATAAGTCATCGATTAAAAGAATCAGACAGACAAACGTAAGACGTCTGCACAATAGATATTATGCGAAGACTGCGCGTAACGCAATGCGCGACCTGCGTGCTACGGAAGATGTGAACGAAGCTCAGGCTATGTTCCCGAAGGTA
The DNA here is from genome assembly GCA_944325335.1 of uncultured Parabacteroides sp. Classification (GTDB taxonomy): domain Bacteria; phylum Bacteroidota; class Bacteroidia; order Bacteroidales; family Tannerellaceae; genus Parabacteroides. The sequence goes on from CALUZR010000052.1 coordinate 1,936, forward strand.
TGTTCGATGTTGGATAAACTGGCAAAGAAGCACATCATCCACAAGAACAAAGCTGGCAACTTAAAATCAAAGTTGGCTAAGCATGTGAATGCATTGGCTAAGTAAGAAGACTATAAATTACTTGATTATTTAATAGCTGGCCCGTTCGTCTATCGGTTAGGACGCAAGATTTTCATTCTTGAAAGGGGGGTTCGATTCCCCCACGGGCTACGGACGGAAGGAATGCGGTATAAACCGGATTCCTTTTGTCTTTTTTATTTTTTTACACCTTAGCCGTTTCCTATCTCAACTATTCTTCGTACATTTGTTAGCTTATTTGAAAGATTATAACAAGTTAAAAACGAAATAGACGCATGAGTGAAGAATTGAAGAATACATCGTCCGAGTATTCAGCCGATAGCATCCAAGTGTTGGAAGGCTTGGAGGCAGTACGCAAGAGACCGGCCATGTATATTGGAGATATCAGCGAAAAAGGTCTCCACCACTTAGTATACGAAGTTGTTGATAACTCTATTGATGAAGCGTTAGCGGGATATTGCAAGCACATCGACGTCACGATAAACGAGGATAACTCGATTCAAGTGGTCGACGACGGGCGAGGCATCCCGGTAGATATCCACGAGAAAGAAGGGAAATCGGCCTTGGAAGTGGTACTGACCGTGCTCCACGCCGGCGGTAAGTTCGATAAAGGGACATACAAAGTGTCGGGCGGTTTGCACGGTGTAGGCGTTTCGTGCGTGAATGCCCTTTCTACCTATTTGCGGGCAGAAGTACGACGCAACGGACATATCTATATGCAAGAATTCGCATGCGGAAAGCCTTTGCACGACGTAGAGGTGATTGGCGATGCGGATACAACCGGTACGACCGTCCTTTTCAAGCCAGATGGAAGCATTTTTACGACAACGGAATACAAATATGACATCTTGGCAACCCGCCTCCGCGAGCTAGCCTTTTTGAATTCGGGCATTACATTGCGCTTGACCGACAAGCGCGCCGTGAAAGAAGACGGGACGTACCGCTCGGAGACATTCCATTCGAAAGAGGGCTTGAAGGAGTTTGTCCGCTACATCGACCGCTCGAAGGAAGAGTTGATCCCCGACGTAATCCATATCGTCACGGAAAAGCAAGGCATCCCGGTCGAAGTGGCCATGACGTACAATACCTCCTATAACGAAAGTGTATTCTCGTATGTCAATGATATCAACACGATTGAAGGTGGTACGCACGTAGCTGGCTTCCGTCGCGGATTGACCCGTACGCTCAAGAAATATGCTGAAGATTCAAAACTCCTTGAAAAGGCGAAGGTAGAAATCCAAGGCGATGACTTCCGCGAAGGACTGACCGCTGTAATCTCCATCAAAGTGGCCGAACCGCAATTCGAAGGGCAGACAAAGACAAAGCTGGGCAACAACGAAGTGACCGGTGCCGTCGACCAAGCCGTAGGGGAAGCCCTCGGTTATTACCTCGAAGAGCATCCGAAAGAGGCGAAGACGATTGTAGAAAAGGTCATCCTGGCCGCATCAGCCCGCCAAGCTGCCCGTAAAGCCCGTGAGCAAGTATTGCGCAAATCGCCTATGACGGGAGGCGGACTTCCTGGTAAGCTGGCTGATTGCCAATCGAAAGATGCAGCGATATGCGAATTGTTCCTCGTCGAGGGTGATTCGGCCGGTGGTACCGCCAAGCAGGGACGAGATAGCAAATTCCAAGCCATCTTGCCGTTGAGAGGTAAAATCCTGAACGTCGAAAAGGCCATGGAGCATAAGATATTCGAAAGTGAAGAAATCCAAAATATCTTCCGCGCAATGGGTGTTACCATCGGTACGGAAGACGACCCCAAGGCATTGAACTTAGACAAGATACGCTATCATAAAGTAATCATCATGACCGATGCCGATGTGGATGGAAGTCATATCGCCACGTTGATTCTGACTTTCTTCTTCCGCCGGATGCGAGCTTTGATAGAAAACGGATATGTCTATTTGGCTACACCGCCTTTGTACCAATGCTCGAAAGGAAAAGTAAAGGAATATTGCTGGACAGACCAACAACGTCAAGCCTTTATCTTGAAATATGGAGGAGGCGACGAGAAACAAATCCAGACACAACGCTATAAAGGTTTGGGAGAAATGAGCGACCATCAATTGTGGGAAACGACCATGGATCCCGAGAACCGTATCTTAAAACAAATAACCATAGACAACGCAGCGGAAGCTGACCAGATATTCTCGATGCTGATGGGCGAAGATGTAGGCCCACGCCGCGAGTTTATCGAGGAAAATGCGACCTATGCCAATATTGACGCATAAGCATGGCATTTACGTTTCCATTAGAAGAACTATTCAAACAGGCCGATTCTTTCCTACTCAAGAAAGAACCGGTCTTGATTGGTATTTCCGCCAATCATAAAGATGGGTTGAACTGCGTGGCCGACACGTATATCCGCTCGATTATCAAAGTAGGCGGTGCTCCGGTCATCATCCCATCGACATCTGATTTACGCGTATTGACGCACATCGTCAACCAACTGGACGGTTTGCTGATGAGCGGAGGAGGCGACATCAATCCGCTTTTCCTCCACGAAGAACCGCTTCCTGGTCTGCAAGACGTAGACACATGGCGAGACCAATCGGAGTTACTTTTACTCCGACTTGCGGCCAACCGCCAATTGCCCATTATGGGAATTTGCCGAGGCCATCAACTGGTAAATATCGCATTCGGAGGAAGCCTTTACCAAGACATTTACTCGCAATGCGAACAAAAGCTCTTGAAGCATAGCCAGAAAATGCCTCGCGAAGAAGTTTCCCATTCCGTTACTTTAGAGGATGGAAATACGGTTTATGTCAACTCATTCCATCATCAAGCCGTTAAAGACATTGCTCCAGATTTCGTTGAAATGGCCATTGCGCCTGACGGCATCAACGAAGGTATCCGCCATCAGGAGAAACCGGTGTTCAGCGTCCAATGGCATCCAGAAGCATTCAACCCGAACGAGGATGAAATGACCTACTCTTTGTTTAGTTACTTGATAAACAAAGCAAGATATTTCCATCAGGCCAAAGAGCTGCACCGCAAATATGTCACGTTAGATTCGCATACCGACACGCCCATGCTTTTCCCCGGTTCATTTAATATCGGAAAGAAAGAAGGGGGAAAAGTAAATCTGCCATTGATGGAAGAGGGGCTCATTGATGCCACGGTCATGGTGGCTTATATTCCGCAAAAGGAACGGGACGAACAATCACTCCGGCAAGCCACCAACTACGCGCTCGAACGGCTCTCGGAAATACATCGGCAAAAAGAGCTCAACGATAAACGAATGCGGATAGCTTACACCTATTCTGACGTCATGCAAGCAAAAAAACATGGTGAAAGAGCTATCCTCCTCGGTGTGGAAAACGGTTATGCCATCGGGAAAGACTTAGTCAATCTCGTCCGCTTCAAGGAAATGGGCGTTTGCTACATCACCTTATGCCATAATGGAGACAATGATATTTGTGACTCGGCAAAAGGGAACAAGGAATGGAACGGCCTCAGCCCCTTCGGGCGGGACGTAATCCACGAGATGAACCGCTTGGGTATCATGGTAGATGTGTCGCATGCTTCGGAAAAGAGTTTCTACGATGCGCTCGAATACAGCCAATATCCGATCATCGCATCCCATTCTTCCGTCCGGGCTTTATGTAATCATCCACGTAACTTGACCGATATGCAAATTCGTGACTTGGCCAGCATGGGTGGAGTCGTACAGATTTGCTTATATAAAGGTTTTATCAACGAGGAAGAGGAAAAGGCATCACTTTCTGACGCGATCAACCACATTGACCACATCGTGCAGTTGGTTGGACCTGATCATGTAGGCATTGGTTCAGACTTCGACGGAGACGGAGAATTGATCGGTTGCCGTGCCAGCAACGAACTGCTCAATATTACAATGAAGTTATTGGAGTTAGGATATGCAGAGTCTGACATTCGTAAGATTTGGGGCGGGAATTTCTTCCGTGTCATGCGCGAAGTCCAATCTGTCAATTCTAACCGTATAAAATCATGAACCTTCAAAAAATGAACGCAATCATGTTCCGAATTTTCTATTTAACCCTCGTGGTGATGTTGTTATCATGCAGTAATAAACCGGCAGGGAATCAAACCGCAGCCACTACTCCTGAAGTGAAACGGACGGAAGCTGTGATTCCAACAAATACGCCCGAATTCAATGCCGACAGCGCATATAGTTACGTGCAACGGCAAGTGGATTTCGGCCCACGCGTCCCGAACTCAGCCGCCCACAAAGCATGTGGCAACTACTTGGCAAAAGAATTAGAGCGCTTCGGTGCCAAAGTTTATCAACAAAACATGACTGTCACAGCCTACGATAACACCGCACTCGAGGCCCGCAACATTATTGGAGCATTCAATCCGGAAGCAAAACAGCGTATTCTACTCTTTGCCCATTGGGATTCACGTCCGTATGCCGACCACGACCCTAACCCGACGAAGCATAAAACCGCCATCGACGGGGCAGACGACGGAGCAAGTGGCGTAGGCGTCTTACTCGAAATCGCCCGTCAAATCGGAATCAAAACGCCCAATATGGGAATCGACATAATTTTCTTCGACGCAGAAGATTACGGAACACCGGAATTCGTCACGGAATACAAGCCCAACACGTGGTGCCTCGGCTCACAATTCTGGGCAAAAAAACCGCATATTCCAGACTATACCGCCGAATTTGGCATCCTCCTCGATATGGTTGGCGCCAAAGGTGCTACCTTTTATAAGGAATATACCTCCATGCGCTACGCGGCACGCTATGTGGACCTCGTCTGGAACACGGCACGCAAGCTCGGCTACGGCAAGTTTTTCGTCAATGCCGATGGTGGAGCTATTACGGACGATCACCAGTATGTGATTGCGGGACGCGGCATTCCTTGCTTGGACATCATCCATTTCAATCCCAACAACGACAGCGGCTTCGCTCATTATTGGCACACGATGAACGATACGATGGAGAATATCGACCGCGAGACGCTTAAAGCTGTAGGGCAAACTGTATTAGAAGTAATCTATAATAGGTAATAAATATGAACATAGAGACACGGAAACACAGAGTTTTATTCTTCGTGCCTCTATGTTCTTCTAAAGATAACTAATCATGACAATAAACGAACTACAAGACAATGTAATCGAAGAGTTTTCAGCCTTCGACGATTGGATGGACAAATACGCCCTGCTTATCGACATGGGCAACAACCTCTCGCCGCTCGACGAGAAATACAAAACGGAAAGTAACCTCATCGAAGGATGCCAAAGCCGCGTCTGGCTCCAAGCCGACTATGCAGACGGGCTCCTTACCTTCCAAGGCGATAGCGATGCCGTCATCGTAAAGGGAATCGTATCACTGCTGATCCAAGTGCTTTCCGGTCATACGCCGCAAGAAATCCTTGATGCCGACCTCTATTTCATCGAGCAAATCGGCCTGAAAGAACACCTCTCGCCTACTCGCTCGAACGGTTTGCTTGCTATGGTCAAACAAATGCACCTTTATGCTGTTGCATTCAGAGCGCGAGAGAAGGAAGAAGGGAAGTAACAAGTCTTCAATCTGGAATCTAAAAAAACAGAGACTATCTCAAATTCTATTTTGAGACAGCCTCTTTCTTTTTTCGTATGAATCCCTTCGCGGGATTAACCCAAATACGATTTGAGGAGTTTGCTACGAGTTCCTTGTCTTAATCTTCTAATGGCTTTTTCCTTGATCTGGCGAACGCGCTCACGAGTAAGCCCAAACTTGTCGCCAATCTCTTCCAATGTCATTTCCTGACATCCAATACCGAAAAACATTTTGATAATATCGCTTTCTCTTTCGGTTAATGTAGCAAGAGCTCTATCAATTTCCTTCGATAATGATTCGTTCATCAACGACCGGTCGGCAATCGGAGCGTCGTCGTTCACAAGCACATCCAGCAGGCTATTGTCTTCGCCTTCTACGAATGGAGCGTCTACCGAGATATGGCGGCCTGACACTTTCATCGTATCGGAAATCTTATCCACTGGTATATCCAATTCTTCTGCAAGTTCTTCGGGAGATGGGCGACGTTCGTTTTCTTGCTCGAATTTCGAAAAGGCTTTGCTGATTTTATTCAACGAACCTACCTGATTCAATGGCAAACGGACGATACGTGCCTGCTCAGCTAACGCTTGCAAAATAGATTGGCGAATCCACCATACTGCATAGGAAATAAACTTAAAGCCTCGTGTTTCATCGAACTTCTCGGCCGCTTTAATCAAACCTAAGTTACCTTCGTTTATCAAGTCGGGCAAACTTAATCCTTGATTTTGATACTGTTTAGCGACGGATACTACGAAACGCAAATTCGCTCTTGTCAACTTCTCTAATGCTTTACGGTCTCCTCTTTTGATTGCCTGTGCCAACTCAACTTCCTCTTCCACTGTAATAAGGTCTTCTCGACCAATCTCTTGAAGATACTTATCCAGCGAAGCGCTTTCGCGGTTGGTAATGGACTTTGTAATTTTTAATTGTCTCATCCAGCGAATTAAATTGAAAATACAGACTGCAAAAGTAATACTTTTTCTTCAAACAAAATTAGCTGGACGCTGCACACGCCCAGCTAATTATAATCATTTAACCAAATTCTCTCCCGAAAATTTGCTTTTTCAGGAAATTTTATTTATTCGTTCAAGTCGATAGCAAAGATTTTCGTTCTTCCATTTTCAGGATAGAATCCTTTGATAACGAGGAACCGTTCGTCGGAAGAACTCTTCAGCAAGCGGTCGACCATCTTTTCCAATTGCTCTGGCGTGGATATCTTTTGGACGTTTACCACCATGATGATAAAGCCTTTCTTGATACCTGCGTCACGCATCTTACCATTCAGCAATCCAGTCACTTCGATACCATAACTTACCCCCAACTCACGCTTCTGCTGGTTGCTTAATGCTTCGAATGCAGCACCTAACACATCGGCGCTATTTCCTTTGGCGGCTTCAATTACGCGGGTGCTACCTTCGGCATTCTTCAGTTCTACTTCAAAGGTCTTTTCTTTGCCTTGCCGGTTCACCGTAATCTTCACCTTGTCGCCCGGGCGATATTTGCTGATCTGCTCTTGCAGGGCATGGCTTGATTTTACCTTCGTACCGTTCACGGCAATGATGACGTCGCCCTCTTCGATACCGGCGGCTTTCGCAGCGCTCTTCTCAGCAAACTCGGATACGTAAGCTCCTTCCGATACTTTGATCTTCTCTTTCATCGCTTCGTATTCTTTCTTATACTCGTCTGGCAAGTTCGGATTGCTAAGCATATCCATGATGTTGTCCACGCCAATCATCATCACGCCAAGCATCGCCCGTTGTACGGTACCATATTGCTTCAAATCGCTGGCCACCTTTCCGGCGATACTAATAGGTACCGCAAAGGAATAGCCGGCAAAGCTACCTGTTTCGGAGTAGATCATCGTGTTGATGCCCACCAATTCGCCTTTCGTATTGACCAAAGCGCCTCCACTATTGCCCGGATTGACAGCTGCATCCGTCTGGATGAACGACTGGATTTTATTCTTGTCGTTGCTTCCCGTCATGAATCCACGCCCTTTCGCACTCACGATACCGGCCGTAACGGTCGAAGTCAGGTTGAACGGATTACCTACCGCCAATACCCATTCGCCCACTTTCAGCTTATCGGAATCTCCGAAGGGAATAGTAGGCAGGTCTTTCGCCTCGATTTTGATCAAGGCAATATCCGTTGCCGGGTCAGTTCCAATAAGTTTGGCATCAAACTTACGGTTATCGTTCAGCGTCACCTCCAGTTCATCTGCCCCTTCTACTACGTGGTTATTCGTAATGATATAACCATCGGTCGAGATAATGACACCCGAACCCGAACCCACTTGTGGTTGCGGTTGTGGACGTTGGAAGCCTCCACCTCCGAAACCAAAGAACAATTCAAACGGATCGATATATTGTCCTTGCGGATTTTCCTGCACGTTTGTCGTGGCCATGATATGCACCACGCCATGCACCGCGCTCTCGGCCGCCACCGTGAAGTCCGTATTTTCGGCCGCTACATTATTATAATTGACCAAACGCACCGGCTGGTTGAATACCGACGCCGTGCTATCTCCCGCCGCATACGATTGTTTACTCATTATATAATTATTCGTACCAATAGCCGTACCGGCACTTATGGCGGCCACCAACGCCGCTCCTATCACACCTTTCCAAACTGTTTTCATAATACAATCGTTTAGTTCAACATTCGTTTTTTATCTTTTCGATGCGACAAAGAAAGAGCAAAAAATGTACATATATTCCTTTTACACTTGATTTTTTATCACTTTTAACCAGCTCACTTTTGTGATAAAGTCCACTTAACAGTATCTTGTATCGCAAAGTACCTTTTTAACACTCTATTCTCTGCCATTTTTTCCGCCCAAAACCGAGGTGCGCTGTAAAAAAGACAGACATCAAAAGGGGAAATGCCCCGATGGAAACTTTCCGCGATAAGCATGAAAACTTACAGAAGCAACGAGCAATTCTACACGTATCGTCGATGTTTGCAAAAATATCGACGGTATTTGTATATCTTTAGCCTAAAGATACAGAAATATCGACGATACGTAAAGAATATAATAAGGGAAACGGAAGAATCCATCGGCAAGAATCCCATTTTCGGAAGCGGTAAAAGAAGATTATGTCAAAAAAATAAGGAGGCATATTGCCGGAGACGATAAAAATACCTACCTTTGTAGGGTCTTATATAAAAAGTGAGATTACAAGGTTTTAGTGTTAATTAGAAACATAAATAAATTAGCGATTATGGTTTATTCACATGAAGTACAACAGATGTGTGTTGTAAAAAAGGGCGCTAACCATCCTTGCGCTCCGATTCCAGAAGAAGGAAAATGGGTGAGAGCTACTCAAATCACTGACATTTCAGGTTTGACTCACGGTATCGGTTGGTGCGCTCCGAAGCAGGGTGCTTGCAAATTGACGCTGAACGTGAAGGACGGTATCATCGAAGAGGCATTGGTTGAGACTTTGGGTTGCTCAGGAATGACGCACTCGGCCGCTATGGCATCTGAAATCCTGCCGGGCAAGACGTTGCTGGAAGCTTTGAATACCGACTTGGTATGCGACGCGATCAACACGGCTATGCGCGAATTGTTCCTCCAGATTGTTTACGGTCGTACGCAATCAGCTTTCTCGGAAGGCGGTTTGGTGATCGGCGCTTCGTTGGAAGACTTGGGTAAAGGTCTCCGCAGCCAGGTAGGTACGATGTTCGGTACGAAGGTAAAGGGAACTCGTTACTTGGAAATGGCAGAAGGTTATTGCACACGCATGGCTTTGGATGCGAACGATGAAGTAATCGGTTACGAATTCGTTCACCTGGGCAAGTTCATGGATATGGTAAAGAAGGGCATGGATGCCAACGAAGCATTGGCTAAGGCTAAAGGTACTTACGGACGTTTCAAAGACGCAGTAAAATATATCGATCCTCGTAATGAATAAGAAAACGTTGACACGCATCCTCATCGGGCTGATCCTGATTACGGTAATCGGGACGGGCATCACTTACTTTGTGATGAAAGGAGAGAAGCCATGGATGGCGTTCTTTGTGGCTTGTTGCGGAGGCGTGCTGGTTTTCAATTTCTTAGTTTCATTATTTCTCGTACAAAAGAATTTTAAAAAGTAAAAAGAATATGGCTTTATTTGAAAGTTACGACCGCAGAATCGATCATATCAACGCGGTTTTGAATGAATATGGTATCAATGGCATCGAAGATGCAAAGGCAATCTGCGAATCGAAAGGCCTTGACCCTTATACAATGTGTAAAGAAACACAACCTATCTGCTTCGAAAACGCTTGCTGGGCGTATGTAGTAGGTGCGGCTATCGCAATCAAGAAGGGATGCACGAACGCGGCTGATGCGGCTGAAGCAATCGGTATCGGTTTGCAGGCATTCTGTATCAAAGGTTCTGTAGCTGACGACCGTAAGGTAGGTATCGGCCATGGTAACTTGGCAGCCCGTCTGCTCCGTGAAGAGACTAAGTGCTTCGCTTTCTTGGCAGGTCACGAGTCTTTCGCTGCTGCTGAAGGCGCTATCAAGATTGCAGAAATGGCAAACAAAGTACGTAAAGAACCGCTTCGCGTTATCTTGAACGGTTTGGGTAAGGATGCGGCTAAGATCATCTCTCGTATCAATGGCTTTACTTACGTACAGACACAATTTGATTATGTAACAGGCGAAGTGAACGTTATTTCAGAAACTCCGTATTCAGACGGTCTTCGTGCAAAGGTAAAATGCTATGGTGCGGATGATGTACGCGAAGGCGTAGCTATTATGTGGAAGGAAGATGTAGATGTATCTATCACGGGTAACTCTACGAACCCGACTCGCTTCCAGCACCCGGTAGCCGGTACCTATAAGAAAGAACGCGTATTGGCTGGCAAACCTTACTTCTCGGTAGCATCTGGTGGTGGTACGGGCCGTACGCTTCACCCGGATAACATGGCAGCTGGTCCTGCATCATACGGTATGACGGATACGATGGGTCGTATGCACTCAGACGCTCAGTTCGCTGGTTCTTCATCGGTTCCTGCTCACGTAGAAATGATGGGCTTCCTCGGAATGGGTAACAATCCGATGGTGGGTGCAACTGTAGCCGTAGCTGTGGCTATCGAAGAAGCAATGAAGAAATAAATAATAGTATTTCATAAGCGATTGGAAGCTCCTGTGACCTTCGGGTTGTGGGGGCTTTTTTATTTCGTCTTTGGAGTTATCAGTCCTTAATCATGAATAGATTTAAGCCTACAATCGTTCTCTCCATACTTATAACCATTTCGGTTTAGCATTATAATTGCCGGGAACGCCCTCATTCCCGGCAATTATAACGATGTTTTCTCAAAGCTTCACCTTCTTGCTCTTGCCCTTAGGGCTTTCGTTGTGGAAGCGGTCGACGGCGGTAACGACGTAGCGGTATTTCGTCCGCCCATCTTCGTAAGGCAATTTATAATAGGTATTGCGCGTAATGGCGACGATGTGCGTCGGGTCGTCGAGGTTTACCTCCTCTTTTGCTTCAAACCGATAAACCACAAAGTAAGCGGCGAGTTCGGGATTCGTCTCATCTTGTTCCGCCTGCCAATGAAGAAGATAACCATCGGGCGTCCATTCGGCTTGGAGGCGGCTGACTTCCTTCGGTGCGCGGTCGTGCATGTGGACATAGGCCGGAATCAGTGCCGGGTATCGATGATAATGCCATTTGAGACTATCCGCCACGCCACGGTTGTTCCAGAGCAGTTCGTTGGCAGGCCAAAAGCAATTTCCCTGAATATAGGGCAGATGGCGTTCCCAGCGCATCTTTTCGGTCAGTTGGTCGGCCTTCATGGTGCGTGCCACGTCTTGCCCGATGTAGAGCGGACGTCCTTCGGCATGTTCGCTCCACCACTGGACGAGCGTCTCGTAGTCTGCCGCGGGGTGCCCGATTTCCCAATAGATCTGGGGCATGTTGTAATCTATCCACCCCTCTTCCACCCAATGAAGGATGTCGGCATAGAGGTCGTCGTAGTTCTGGAGTCCATTCGTACGGCTCCCGTCCGGCGAGCTTTTCTTATTCCGATAGATACCGAACGGACTGATACCGAAGCGTACCCATGGTTTCTGGAGGACGATGGTATGCTTCAGTTCGCGGATGAGTGTATTCACATTCTCGCGTCGCCACGCCGCCCGCTGGCTGGGCTTGTAGCCTTTTGCCAACCCATAACGGCGGAAGCTGGCATCGTCGGGGAAGGATTGGCCCGCTGCCGGATAGGGATAGAAATAATCGTCCATGTGGATGGCGTCGATGTCGTACCGGCTCACGATGTCTTTCACCACGCGACAAATGAAAGCGCGCGATTGGGGCAATCCCGGGTCGAACAGGATTTGCTTATTATAGGTAACGAACCATTCCGGATGCCGGTGGTAAATGTGCGAAGCAGCAAAGCGCGTGTTGCCCGCCGTGCTGATGCGGTAAGGGTTCAACCAGGCGTGGAATTCCATGCCTCGCTGGTGGCATTCTTCGATGAGGAAAGCCATCACGTCGAAATCGCCCTCTGGCGCACGGCCCTGTTCGCCGGTATAGAAGCGGCTCCACGGTTCCAACTCCGAGCGGTAGAAGGCATCGGCTTCGGGGCGCACCTGGAAGATAATCGCATTGATACCACACGTTTGGAGGTAATTCAGTTTGCGGATGAAGCTCCGTTTCATCTCGTCTACCGTCATCTGCGCGTATTCGCTTTGGAAGGCGGTTTGAATCCATGCGCCGCGGAATTCCCGTTTCGGATTCTCGGCGATGGTCTGGGAAGATTGGGGTTCGTGCAACGTCCGGCAAGAGACCATCAAGCCCGCCAAAAGCACTAAACACCACTTTACATAATTCAGTTTCATGTATCCGTCTTGTTTTTATTGCCTGCAAAGGTACATAAAAAGCCTCGAATTTTATGTACCTTTGCATGCACAAGAAAAACAAAGCACATGTCTGACAACAATTCCATATTTATCAAAGGGGCACGGGTGAACAACCTGAAGCATATCGACGTGGAGATTCCACGCAACAAACTGGTCGTAATTACGGGCTTGTCGGGAAGCGGCAAATCCTCGTTGGCGTTCGATACGCTTTATGCTGAGGGGCAGCGCCGCTACGTGGAGAGCCTTTCAGCCTACGCCCGCCAATTCCTCGGCCGCATGAGCAAGCCGGAGTGCGATTACATCAAAGGCATCCCGCCCGCCATTGCCATCGAGCAGCGGGTGAACGTCCGGAACCCGCGTTCGACCGTCGGGACTTCGACCGAGATCTACGAATACCTCCGCCTGCTCTTTGCCCGCGTGGGGCGGACCTACTCACCGGTATCGGGCGAAGAGGTGAAGAAGCATTACGTGGCGGACGTGGTACGGGCGGTGTCGGCCTATCCGGTCGGGACGCGCTTCGCCCTCTTCGCGCCTATCCTCCCACCATCGGGGCGGACGCTCCGCGAGCAGTTGGAAATCCTCCAGAAAGAGGGATATACGCGTCTCTTCTCGGCGGGCGAAACCTTGCGCATCGCGGACGTCTTGGGCGGAAAAGCGCAGGTACAGGCAGAGGGACCAGTCGAACTGCTCATCGACCGCTTGGCCGTTGCGGAAGACAATGCGTTCAAGAACCGCCTGGCTGACTCAGCCGAGACGGCTTTCTTCGAAGGACAAGGCACGTGCCGCGTGCGGCTTTATCCGGTGGGCGAGGCAGAGGTCGTCAAAGAGTTCTCGAAGAAGTTCGAGGCAGACGGCATCACATTTGAAGAGCCGACGGATATGATGTTCAACTTCAACAACCCGATGGGCGCTTGTCCCGTCTGCGGCGGCTATGGGAAGATCCTGGGCATCGACGAGAACCTCGTCATTCCGGACAAGAGCCTCTCCGTCTACGAAGGCGCGGTGGTCTGCTGGAAAGGCGACGTGATGGGACTTTGGCTCAAGGAGTTCATCAAGGACAGCGCGCGTTACGATTTCCCCATCCACCGCCCCTACTTCGAGCTTACCGAGGCGGAACGGGGGCTCCTCTGGCACGGCGCGGAGGGTTTGCACGGCCTCGACGAATTCTTCAAGTTCGTGGAAGAGAACCAATATAAGATCCAATACCGCGTCATGCTGGCGCGCTATCGCGGGAAGACCACTTGCCCGCATTGCCACGGTTCGCGCCTCCGCCCTGAAGCGCTTTACGTCCGGGTGGGCGGACGGAACATCGCCGAGCTGGTCTCGCTCCCCATCACGGAGCTGAAAACGTTCTTCGACCAGCTCGTACTGGACGAGACGGAGGCGGCCGTGGCGCGGCGCGTCCTCACCGAAATCCGGAGCCGGGTGCAGTTCATGCTCGACGTCGGGCTGGGCTATCTGACACTCGACCGCCTCTCGTCTACCCTCTCCGGCGGCGAGAGTCAGCGCATCAACTTGGCTACGTCGCTGGGCAGCAGTCTGGTGGGTTCGCTCTACATCCTCGACGAGCCGAGCATCGGGCTCCATTCGCGCGATACGCACCTCCTCATTCGCGTCCTTCGCCAGCTGCAGGCGTTGGGGAATACGGTGGTGGTGGTGGAACATGATGAGGAGATCATCCGCGCGGCAGACTACATCATCGACATCGGCCCGAAAGCGGGACGCTTGGGCGGCGAGGTGGTCTACCAAGGCGACGTCGCGCATCTGCAGACCTGCTCGGACAGCTACACCGTACGTTACCTGACCGGCGAAGAGCAAATCGAACTCCCGCCCTACCGCCGCCCGTGGAACAACTACATCGAAATCCGCGGCGCGCGCAAAAACAACTTGAAGAACATCGACGTCCGCTTCCCGCTCCAGGTGATGACGGTCGTGACGGGCGTCAGCGGTTCGGGCAAGAGCTCGCTCGTGCGCGACATCTTCTATGAAGGGACGCGACGCGCGCTCGACGAGGCTCCGATCGGCGTCGAATGCAAGTCGCTCACGGGCGACATCCAGCTGCTGAAGGCCATCGAGTACGTCGACCAGAACACTATCGGCAAGAGTTCGCGCTCGAACCCCGTCACCTACGTGGGCGCCTACGACGAGATCCGCAAGCTCTTCGGCGCCCAGCCGCTCGCTAAGCAGATGGGTTTCTCGGCCGCCTATTTCTCCTTTAATAAGGAAGGCGGACGATGCGAGGAGTGCAAGGGCGAGGGGACGGTGACCGTCGAGATGCAATTCATGGCCGACATCACGCTCGAATGCGAAGCTTGCCACGGCAAACGCTTCAAACCCGAGCTGCTTGAGGTGCTCTACCGCGGGCAAAGCATCTACGACGTGCTGGAAATGACGGTGAACCAGGCCATCGAGTTTTTCGCCCAGAGCGAGGAGGCGCAGGAGAAGAAAATCATCCGCAAACTGAAGCCGTTGCAAGACGTGGGACTGGGCTACATCAAGCTCGGGCAGGCGTCGTCCACGCTCTCGGGCGGCGAGAACCAGCGCGTCAAGCTCGCCTCGTACCTCAACCTCGAGAAGCAGCAACCCACGCTCTTCATCTTCGACGAGCCGACTACCGGCCTTCATTTCCACGACATTAAGACGCTCCTCCATGCCTTCAACGCCCTCATCGAGCGGGGGCACACGATCGTCATCATCGAGCACAACCTCGACGTGGTGAAGTGTGCGGACTACGTGATCGACCTCGGTCCCGAAGGCGGGAAAGCGGGCGGAAACCTCGTCTGCTGCGGCACGCCCGAGGAGATCGCCCGTTGCCCTGAATCGTATACGGGGCAATATTTGCGGGAGAAGCTGAAGATTTGAACAAACGAAAGCTTTTACGTGTTCCCGACAGTTGTCGGGAACACAAACGAGGACTCCGGCGTGTTCCCGATCCCGAACGAGAACACAAGCGAGAGCTCCGGCGTGTTCCCGACAGCTATCGGGAACACAAACGAGGACTCCGACGTGTTCCCGATCCCGAACGGGAACACAAACGAGAGCTCCAGCGTGTTCCCGATCCCGAACGGGAACACAAACGAGGACTCCGGCGTGTTCCCGGTCCCGAACGAGAACACGAAAAATTTGGATTTTAGCTAAAATATGCCTATCTTGCGGGCAAAAAGGCGTATGAAAGATATTCAGCTCAAAAAAATTTCAGTAGACGATGTCTACGTTTCGATCCTGACCCGCACCCGCGTGACGAGCCCAGAAGGCTGGACGCGGATGGAGCCGGTCGTAAAGCAGAAAATCAATACGGGGTCGATCATCATCGATGCCGTCGGGCAAGCGTTGGCCGAAGATTGCCGGGTGACTTCTACGGAATTGGCACGCGCCATGCACACCGATACCGAAACGCTGGGTGCCGTGTTTATGTTGCTGACGGGCATGAACCTGCGCGAGTTCATCAAACGATACCAGTGCAAGCGGGCGTGCGAGTGGTTGAAATGCACGGATATCGAGACGGAAGAAGTGGCCCAGCGCAGTGGTTTTACCTCCCGTTCGGCTTTGTCCCACTTTTTCATTAAATGGTTGAAATGCTCGCCATCCGATTACCGCCGCCGCAACCGCCCGGCCGACTTCCGCGAGCGGTACGAATGGGAGTAGCGGGGATGGTTCTCGTCATTTTGTTATTCATCTGGCAATATTTTCAGCTGATTTAGGACGAAAATCTAACAAAACGTCAGTATCTTTGCAGGCGTAAAAACACAGACGCACATGAATGACAAGACACGGCAGGCATCCATCCTGCTGATTTATACGGGCGGGACCATCGGCATGGTGCAGAACCAAGAGACGGGCCGCCTCGAACCGTTTAATTTCCAATGCCTCTTGCAGCACATCCCGGAGGTGCGGGAGGTGGGGTGCCGCATCGAGACGGTGCAGTTCGAACAGCCGCTCGACTCGGCCGACATCGGTCCGGAAGCCTGGGCACGCATCGCCCGCCTGATTTCCGACCATTACGCGGCGTACGACGGTTTCGTCGTCCTCCACGGGACGGACACGATGGCCTTTACCGCCTCGGCGCTCAGCTTCATGCTCGAGAATTTGAGCAAGCCCGTCATCCTGACCGGCTCGCAGCTGCCATTGGGGATGCTCCGCACGGATGGAAAGGAGAACCTCCTGACGGCGATCGAGATAGCCGCCGCGCGCGAGGGTGATTTTCCCCTCATCGAGGAGGTCTGCATCTTCTTCGAAAACGACCTGATGCGCGGGAACCGGACGAGCAAGACGGGCGCCGACAATTTCAACGCGTTCCACTCCTACAACTACCCCGCGCTGGCGCACGCCGGGGTGACGATCCAATACAACCGGCCGCACCTCTACCGGCCCATCCTGCGCAAGCCCTTGAAACCCCATTTTACGTTCGACACGCACGTCGCGCTCCTCAAACTCTACCCCGGCATCTCGCCCCGCTACGTGGAGACGGTCCTCGGCATGGAGGGACTGAAGGGCGTGGTGCTCGAGACGTTCGGCAGCGGGAATGCGCCCTCGGCCGAATGGTTCGTGAAGCTCATCCGCGAGGCGGTGGAGAAAGGAATTGTAATAGTGAACATCACGCAATGCCAGACCGGCAGCGTGGAGATGCAACGCTACGAGACGGGATTGCACCTGCAAGAGAACGGCGTCATCAGCGGATACGACAGCACCACCGAGGCCACCATCACCAAGCTGATGTTCCTCTTCGGGCTGGGCCTTTCGCCCGACGAGGTGAAGGAATACATGCAATGCGCCCTGGCGGGCGAGATGAGCGTGCCCTAAAAAGGGAGCGAGACGCTCACTCCTCGTTGGGAATAAGCGTCTCGCCCTTGTTTTGTTGATTTTGGTCCGTTCGCCGCTTCTTTTTCACGTTCGATATATACTGCTGGAAAGAGCGGTCGGTCCGGATCTTTTTCATCGCCATCTGCGCGGCATGCTGTTGGGATTCTTTCTTGGTATAACCCGTTCCGATGCCAATGGTATCGTTGGTCTCGACCAAGATGACGGCCGTCTGGAACACGGGGTTCCCGTCGCCGTCGGTATACGATTCAATCACGTTGAACGCGATATCGAATTTGTTCTTCTGGCTCCATTCGATAAGGTTCGATTTGAAATTGACCTCCATCTGCGAGATCTGGTCCAAATCGATGTACTTCTTGATGAGCACCTGCTCCACAAAACGGTAGCAAGCGTCGAAGCCCTTGTCCAAATAAATGGCGCCGATCAACGCCTCCAACGCATTCCCAAGCATGTTGCTGTTGTGCGTCTCTTTGAAAGGATGTTGGAATGAATACTGCAGCATGTGGTCCAGTCCCAACTCCTTAGCCATGCGGTTCATCGACTCGCGCGACACGATTTTCGAGCGCGTGTTGGTCAAGAAACCTTCCCGGCGATATTGGAAATGCTCGTACACGATATCTGCCACGACGGCGCTCAAGATCGCATCGCCGAGGAACTCCAATCGCTCATTGTTCAACCATTTCCCCTGTTCGTCTTCAATCGAAGAAGACTTGTGTAAAAAAGCTTGCTGGTATAATCTGATGTTATCCGGATAAAAACCGACGATTTTATATATAGACAAATAAGGCTCCTTACCTCTGTTCTTAAGGAGCCTCATCTTCTGATATAGATGTGAAAGCCACACGTTACTTCACGAATTTTTTAATAATCACGCTTGCATTGTGCCCGCCGAAACCGAACGTATTCGACAAAGCGGCATTCACCGTACGCTTCTGCGCTTTGTTGAACGTAAAGTTCAGCTTATAGTCGATTTCCGGATCTTCATCACCTTCTACGTGGTTAATGGTCGGAGGAACGATATCCTCTTCTACCGCTTTCACGCAAACGATGGTTTCCAATGCGCCGGCAGCACCCAGCAAATGCCCCGTCATGGATTTCGTAGAACTGATGTTCAGCTTGTAAGCATATTCTCCGAATACATCTTTGATTGCTTTCACTTCTGAAATATCGCCTACCGGAGTAGAAGTACCGTGTACGTTGATGTAATCGATATCTTCCGGCTTCATTTCGGCATCTTCCAGTGCATTTTGCATCACCAGACGAGCGCCTAATCCTTCCGGATGGGATGCTGTCAAATGATAAGCATCGGCCGACATGCCTGCACCTACTACTTCTGCATAAATCTTCGCGCCACGTGCCAACGCATGTTCCATTTCTTCCAATACCAAACAAGCAGCGCCTTCACCCATGACAAATCCGTCGCGGCTTGCGCTAAACGGACGTGAAGCCGTCTCCGGCGAATCATTGCGCGTAGACAAGGCGTTCATCGAATTGAAACCGCCTACGCCTGCGAACGAGATGGCAGCTTCAGCTCCACCCGTCACGATGGCATTTGCTTTTCCTAAACGGATATAATTGAAAGCATCTGCAATGGCATTTGTAGAAGATGCACACGCAGAAACAGTAGCGAAGTTCGGACCATGGAAACCATAAATCATAGAGATATGGCCAGCTGCGATATCCGCAATCATCTTCGGAATAAAGAAGGGGTTGAACTTCGGACCGATTGTATCCTTCGTCTTAGCATACCCCATCACTTCTTCTTCGAACGTCTTGATACCGCCAATACCTGCCGCGAAGATAACCCCGATGCGGTTCTTATCTTCGTTGTCCAAGTCCATAGCCGCATCGGTTATTGCTTGCTTGGCAGCACCGATGGCTAACAAACTATAACGATCGCACTTACGGGCTTCTTTTCGGTCGACATACTGAGATGCGTCGAAATCCTTCACCTCGCACGCGAATTGCGTCTTAAATTTGGATGCATCAAATTGAGTAATAGGACCTGCGCCACTTCTCCCATTGATAAGACCCTCCCATGTTTCAGCGAGGGTATTACCAAGAGGAGAAATAACACCAAGACCTGTTACTACTACTCTTTTTAATTCCATACGTTAAGAATAAAAATTGGATTACTTCGCGTTCGCTTCGATATAAGCGATAGCGTCACCAACTGTAGTAATCTTTTCTGCCTGATCATCCGGAATTGAAATACCGAATTCTTTTTCAAATTCCATGATCAACTCTACTGTATCCAGTGAGTCTGCTCCTAAATCGTTTGTAAAGCTTGCTTCGTTTGTAACTTCTGATTCTTCTACGCTCAGTTTATCAACGATGATATTCTTTACCTTTTCAGCAACTTCAGACATAACTTTTGATTTTTAGATTAATAATTACGTTTATACTTCTTATTTCGGGTGCAAAGAAACGAATTTTTTATGGAACGACACAATTTTCATGCGGAAAAATGCGGTAAACTGCACATTTTTTCTTTTCTTGTGCACAAATTTCGAATTGAATCATGAAGAAGATTGCTATTTTTGCGTCTGGAGCGGGGACGAATGCGGAAAATATCGCTCAATACTTTTCTAAGAATGATAAGATTAAAGTGGCTCTTATCGTGTCGAACAATCCAAAAGCAGGCGTTTTGGAGCGTGCTGCCCGTTTAGGCATTCCTTCGCGGACGTTTCCAAAAGCGGATTTCACGTCGGGCGAACCGGTCGCGGAGCTTTTGCGGACTTACGAAATCGACTTTATTGTCTTGGCGGGCTTCTTGTGCATGGTGCCGGACGTATTGCTTCACGCTTTTCCGAATCGGATTGTGAATATCCACCCAGCCTTGTTGCCAAAGTTTGGCGGGAAGGGCATGTATGGAATGCACGTACATGAGGCGGTCGTGGCGGCCGGTGAAACGGAAACGGGTATTACTATACATTATATTAATGAGCACTACGACGAGGGTGCCGTCATTTTCCAAGCCTCATGCCCGGTTTTGCCTACGGATACGCCTGAAGAGGTTGCCGCCAACGTGCATAAGCTGGAATACGAATATTACCCGAAGGTCGTAGAACAGCTATTGAATGCGTCAAATTAAACACGAAGGCACAGAGCCACGGAGAATTTATTTTGAAACTAAAACTCCGTGTCTCAGTGCCTCTGTGTTCAAAATATTTTTAAGCAATTGGTTCGAACGGCAATTCTGTTTCCTTCCGATAACCGGTTCCATTGAAGGCAGCGACGAGCCGCCCGGCTTCGTTCGTGATGCGGACTTCGCAATTCGAGAGCCGCTTCTTATCAAGTACCTCACGGGCTTCGGCATACAGATAGCCGCTGCTCTCGGCACGGAAGAAGTTGATGGTCGAATTGATGGAGAGCGTCAAGCGGGCATGGCTATTACTTGCCGCCGCAAAGGCCAAGTCTGCCAACGTAAAGATGGCACCTCCTTGGCACACGCCGCCTCCATTCAAGTGTTCCGGCTTGATTTCCATCCGTGCTTTCGCATAGCCGTTTCCTACTTCCAAGAGTTCGACGCCCGCTTCCACGGCAAAGCGGTCGCCTTTCAAAAATTCAAATATGTCCATTTTATATAATGAAGAATGATGAATGAAGAATGAAGAATTAATTAGGAATGAAGAATGATAAAGGGGACATAAGAAATGTAAGTATCCCCCCATTTTAATTCTTCATTCTTAATTCTTCATTCTTCATTTAATTACAGTTTCCATTCCGTCCCTTCCTTCGTATCCTTGATGGTGAATCCGAGGGCGGTTAGTTCGTTGCGGATTTTATCAGAAGTAGCCCAGTCTTTGTTGGCTTTTGCTTGTTGGCGAATCGACAATAACAAATCCATCGCTTTGCCAAAGGCTTCGATACTTCCGTTCTCCTCGCCACTCCGGGCTTCATCTCTCAAGCCGAGCAGGTCGAAGATAAATAGGTGGAAGACTTCGCGGAGCTCCTGCAGGTCGGCTTCCGATATCGTATCCTTTCCATCCTTTACCGAATTGATGGCACGCGTCGCGTCGAAGAGGTGCGAGATGACAATCGGCGTATTCAAGTCGTCGTTCATCGCTTCGAAACATTTCGCGCGCAATCCTTTTATATCGACCGACGAACTTTCGGATGCCTTCAGCTTTTCCAAGCTGGCGTATGCATCCAAGAGGCGGGCCAATCCCTTCTCGGCGGCTTGGAGCGCATCGTTGCTAAAGTCGACCGTGCTCCGATAATGGGCTTGGAGGATAAAGAAGCGGATCGTCATCGGCGAATAGGCTTGCGTCAATAGCTTATTCGAACCGGCAAAGAATTCTTCCAACGTAATGAAGTTCCCCAGCGACTTGCCCATCTTCTGCCCGTTGATGGTAATCATATTATTATGCATCCAATAGTGCACCATCTCGTGTCCTTCGGAAGCGACCGCCTGAGCTATTTCGCATTCGTGGTGCGGGAATATCAAATCCATGCCACCCCCGTGGATGTCGAAGCGTTCGCCCAAATATTTCCGTCCCATGGCCGTACATTCGCAATGCCACCCCGGGAAACCATCGCTCCAAGGCGAGGGCCAACGCATGATGTGTTCCGGCTGGGCGCATTTCCAAAGGGCGAAGTCGATCGGGTTGCGCTTCTCGTCTTGTCCGTCGAGCGCGCGGGTCGTATTAAGCATCTCTTCGATATTGCGCCCCGAAAGGATGCCGTAGCGATGCTCCTTGTTGTATTTCTCAACATCAAAATAGACAGAGCCTTGGCTTTCGTACGCATAGCCATGCTCGAGGATGCGCTTCACGAGTTCGATTTGCTCGATGATATGCCCCGAAGCCAGCGGTTCGATGCTGGAAGGAAGCACGTTGAGCGCCTCCATGGCGTGGTGATATCGATTAATGTAATATTGCGCCACCTCCATCGGTTCCAATTGCTCGAGGCGTGCCTTCTTCGCAATCTTATCCTCGCCGCTATCGGCATCGTGCTCCAAATGTCCCACGTCGGTAATGTTCCGGACGTAACGCACCTTATAGCCCAAATGCTTCAGGTAACGGAAAAGGATGTCGAACGTAATGGCGGGCCGGGCATGACCCAAGTGCGCATCGCCATAAACCGTCGGTCCGCAGACGTACATGCCCACGAACGGTTCATGCAACGGTATGAACGTTTCTTTCTTTCTGCTTAACGTATTATAAATCTGCAATGGATGTTCCATATCTTTCCTTATTTATATTGTTGGATGCAAAGGTAAGAATAAAAACAATTCCTTTACCCCTTTCGCGGAGAATAAAGCGCCGCGCATCCGATTTATGCCTATCTTCGTTTTCGTTTATAACTATAATCGCCGGCGATTATAACTATAAATGCCAGCGATTATAACTATGTTTTCGCGCTACATTCCGCCTCCTTGTCCTCCGCCTTGGCCGCTATTGCCTCCGGACTTCACATCGTCGTTCTGGATGCTTCGAGCGGTTTTCTTCACTTGTGCCTTGAGTTCGCCGAAACGCCAACTGATGCTCACGCCCACATAGCGGTTGGGCGTTTTGTTTTCGCTCCACGAGCGGAAGGTATCGGTCAGGGTTTCGCTGCTATACGTCTGGTATTTCTGGAAGATATTGCTGGTACTGATCGAGATGTTCAGCCTATCTTCTTTCAAGAACGAGCGGCTCAGCCCAATGCCATAGAAATAGTAAGACGAACCTTCGCCTTGGAGGGAAATATAAGGCGTACTGCCTCCGCCATAAAGGCTCAAGCGAAGTTTCCAAGGAAGCGTCTGCTGGATGTTGCCGAAGAGGTTGCCTTGCCAGCCAGAATTACGGCTCGCGAGGGCGTCGCTCTTGTAATCGAGATACGAACCGGCGGCATTGATCGAAATGCGCGTCTTGCTTCCCGGATTCCAATTCGCCCAAAGCGAGAGGCGCGTCTGCTTCGTCTTGCCCACATTGCCATAGGTGCTTTCCAACACACCGTTGTTCATAAACGAATAGCGTTCGATACCATTATTGATGAACATATAACTCAGCGTCGCATTGAGGCTGAACTTGGCGGTAAAGCTACTGTACGTGAGTCCGAAGTTGTGCGACTTTTCGGTGTCGAGGTCCGGATTTCCGTAGCTGACGGAGGTCGGGTCGCTCTCATCGCGGAACGGATTCAAATACCAGATGCCCGGACGGTTGATGCGCATGTTATAATTTGCCCGGAGCGTACTGGCGGTACCAAGCATGTAGGAGATATTGGCGGAAGGCACGACGTCATCGAACCCGGCGTCGAAGTTCCGCTCAGGCTGGAGGGCATATTCCACATTCATGAAGGTATGCTCGTAGCGCACGCCCGCCTTCACGCCCAGCTTCTTCCATTTCAATTGGTAATCCATATAGGCAGCCAGGATGTTCTGCCCTTGGTCGAACTTACTGCTCATCTCATTACTTTGGGCAAACGAGCCATCCGCCTGCTCGAGGAAATACTTGCTATCGCTGGCGTTTTGCCGGAAGATATATTTCGCACCGGCATCCACGTAGTGCATTTCGTTCAAGGGATTGACATAATCGAGCTGGAGCGTGTGCTCTGACGTGTGCGCATCGTTATCGTAACGTTGGTTGATGAGGTCGAAGGGAATATTTTCGCGCTCTTCATACGTCGTGGCCGATTCGGAATTGTTCGGCGAGTTATTGAATTTATAGGAAGCCGTGAGGTATTCGCCCTTCCGCTTCATCGAATGTTGATAATCGACGTTCACGCCCACGTTTCCGAACCCATTCGTACTTTGTGCGACCGAAGCATAATGGTACATCAAATCGCGCTGGGCGTTGCGCATTTCCGTCCGGTTGTCGTTGTCCGTATCGAAACTCCCGCCGAAGATATTCGCTGAGAAGGTGAGCAGGTTCAGCGTATCGATTTCGTAGCTCGCCTCGATATTGCCAAACTGGAAATGGCCGTCGTTCTGGAACGTGCTTTTCCCATCCAAATATTTATAATCTTCCGACGTATAATCTTCGCGTCCCGACGTACTATAACCTTTGGGCGAATATTGCCAACTATGCGAATAGTTGCCCGTGACGGTAAACTTCCCGACCTGCACCGTCCCATAGGCGTAAGCGCCGGCATTCTGGTTGCCTCCGTTCGCGCCGAGCGTGACGTTATAGCCCTCCATCCGGGCGTCGGTCGTGATGATATTCAGGATACCGCCGATACCTTCCGCGTCATATTTCGCACCGGGTTCGGTGATGACTTCAATCGATTTTACCGAATTGGCAGGCAGACTACGGAGCACCTCCTTCGGGTTGTTGCTCATCAGCGTATTCGGCTTGCCATTCACATGCACTTTGAAGTTCGACGAGCCATTTACTTGGATATTATCTTCCGCATCGACCGTCACGAGCGGCACTTTGCGAAGCATCTCCAGCGTGGTGTTGGTCTTCGAGTCCGGATCGTCTTCGATGCTATACGATATCTTGTCGATTTCCGCCTTCACCAATGGCTTTTGCGCTACCACCTCCACGCCTTCCAGCACTTCGCTATCTTCCGACGTGTAGAGCGTACCGAGGTCGGTTATCTTGCGCGTCTCGGTCGTGGCAAACGTGCGCGAGACGTTTTTCTTGCCAATCGACGTAATATAAATAATGTAATCATTCGCCGAAGGAAGGTCGGCTTCAAACTTCCCGTCCAAATCCGAAGCGGCCAACTTGACCGGCTCTTTCGGATTACTCTTCAAATAAACACGGATCGTAGCGTAAGGTTCGCCCTCGTGCGACAACGAATCGAGCAACACGCCTTTCACTCCAAATGCCCCCACTTTCTTTTGCGCCTGGGCCACGCCGACAAAGAGGCAAAGCAGGACGATACACGTCCCCCAGCATAGATGTTTCATGGTTCAACACCGTTTTTAGTTAATAATTAAATCTACCAATCAAACCCACTTCTATATTAATAATAAGGAGTAGATGCGCCAAAAGTACAGGTTTATACCATACGCGCGTTTCCTTTTCCTGTTAAATTAATGCAAAAGGAGAAGAAGAATCATTGATTCTTGTCCCACGCTGCGCTGCATGAAGGTAGAATCATTGATTCTTGT
>CALUZR010000053.1 GCA_944325335.1 uncultured Parabacteroides sp.
GGAAGGGGGGCGCTCCTATCTGCCCGAGATGGGGTCCGACATCTGCGGCAGATGGGGTTTGCCATCTCGGGCAGATGTCTTGGGAGGTCTGCCGCAGATGTCAGAAGGGATCTGCTGCAGATGGGAGAGGGTATCTTCGGCAGATGTCGGGGCACGGCTGCTTGAGAGGGGAGAAGGGGGGCTGGAGGTTGGGTAGGTGATAAGAATTCTTCATTTTTATATATAGCGGAAGAAAAAAGGACAAAGAGATAGAGATTATCAAGTTTTTTTGCTATTTTTGTTAGCGAACAAATCGATTTGATATATTTATGGGCAAGGGTAGTAAGAGTTTGATATATTATGTCGCTATGCTTTTGGTTTTTGGTGCTTTAATGTATCTGATAACCAAGGGAGGGGAAGCATTGGAGATAAAGGATGCAATTTCCTTGTCTATGGATGCGCCTAATAATTTGGCGGAAGGTTTTGAGGTATTCAAGAATCTATTATTACTTCACATCGAATCGCCTATCGGTATTTTGTTGTTGCAAATTATCGTTATATTGCTGGCCTGCCGTTTGTTTGGATGGTTGTTTGTGAAGATTGGCCAGCCTACGGTAATTGGTGAAATTGTGGCGGGAATTGTCTTAGGGCCTTCTATCTTAGGTAATTTCTTGCCGGAAGTTTCTTCTTATCTTTTCCCTGTTGATTCTTTGCAGAATATCAATATCTTGAGTCAATTCGGCTTGATTTTGTTTATGTTCGCCATTGGAATGGAGTTGAATATTACGGAAGTACGGCAAAAGTTGAAGGAAACGATCCTGATTAGCCATACGAGTACGATCTTTCCTTTCTTTCTGGGAATGTTGACTGCCTATTTCTTGTATGGCCAGTATGCCTATGAGACAACGCCTTTTCTCTCTTTTGCTCTTTTTGTAAGTATCTCTTTAAGCATAACCGCTTTCCCTGTTTTGGCCCGTATTATACAAGAAAAGGGATTGACTAAAACGCATTTAGGCACTTTGTCGTTGGCGAGTGCGGCGAATGGAGACATTACCGCCTGGTGTTTGCTGGCCGTTGTAATTGCGATTGCTCAGGCGGGAACGATGTTGAGTGCCGTTTATAACATTACTTTCTCTGTATTTTACATCGCATTGATGATGGGTGTTGTCCGTCCTTTCTTGCAAATGATAGGGCATATTTATCACAACAAAGAGGTTGTGGATAAGGCGTTGGTCGCTTTCATGTTCTTGGTCTTGATAACCTCTTCGTTCTTGACGGAAATTTTAGGGCTTCATGCTTTGTTCGGCGCTTTTATTGCCGGTGTAGTGATGCCAGATAATGTGAAATTCCGCAAGATTATGACGGAAAAGGTGGAGGATGTTTCGTTGGCTTTGTTCTTGCCTTTGTTTTTCGCCTCGACGGGTTTGCGCACAGAGTTAGGGCTGTTGAATACGCCGGAATTATGGACGATGTGCGGGATTTTCATTGCGGTAGCTATCATTGGTAAATTTGGCGGTACCTTGGTGGCGGCTCGTTTTGTGGGCGAGACTTGGAAGGATAGTTTGTATATCGGGGCTTTGATGAATACGCGCGGTTTGATGGAACTGGTTGTCTTGACGATCGGATACGATATGAAGATTTTGACTCCTCCTATTTTTGTCATGTTGGTATTGATGACGTTGGTGACTACATTCATGACAACGCCGTTGCTCTCGTTTATCAATTTCTGTTTCCGGACACATGAGAAGTTCATGGCGCATAAAGTAGAGGAACAATCTCAACCGGGTGTGTTCAAGGTCTTGCTTTCTTTCGGCCGGGCAAGCAATGGACAGGTCATGCTGGATGTTGCCCATCAGATGTTTGCCCATGCGAAAAATAAGCTGGAGATTACGGCGTTGCATCTAACGGTAGGTTCGGATGTAAATCCACTTCATACAGACAACTTTGAGGAAGTTAGCTTTGGCCCTATTTTGTATGGCGCCCAGAAGTTGAACATTCCGTTGCGGACGCGTTATGAAGTATCGAACAACGCCGGACAGGATATCTGCAAGATTGCGAATGAGGAAGGATTTGATTTCTTGTTGGTGGGAGCTGGCATTTCATTGAGCGATTTGCCCAACGACCAAGCGGTTAATCGTTATCGTGCTTTTTTCTATGATAAGTTCTTGCGCCATTTTCGTGCGCCGGAATCGTGGTTCTACCCTGGCGAATTATTGAAAGATAAGACGAAGATGTTTATTGAGCAAAGTCTTTGTCCGGTGGGTGTATTCATCAACCGTTCTTTTGTGAAGGCTACCCATACATTGATCCTGATTCATGAAGAAAATGATTTCTTTCTCTTGAAATATGCAGAGACGTTACAGCGTACGACAAACTCAGAATTGGCCATCATCGATTTGACGGATGCTTCTTATGAAGCAAAAGAGTCTGTTCGCCAAAAGATTGCGACGTATGTGGAATTGCAGCATAAAGCGCAGATTGTGCCAGAGAAGCGATTGACGCAGAATCTATTGTCGGTTTATAATTTCATGTTGGTTAGTTATCAAACTTGGAATTGGGCTTCTGAAGTCTATAAAACAGCGTTGCAAAAAATGCCATCCACGTTGATATTAAGCAAATGACTTTTGGCTGTATGATAAAAAATGATGCATCCATGAAATTTTCTTTTTAGAAATGGGTAAAGATTTAGAAAAATATTGTATGTTTACAGTCTAAATGCAAAATGGGAAGGTAAAGTTAGCCATGGAAGAATCGAAGAAAAAGAACAACACCGAAGCGGGTGGCGATAAGGAGATTTTGTACTCCAGAGCCATAAAGGCCGGTAAGCGGATTTATTATTTAGATGTAAAGAAAAATTTGAGGAATGATTTGTTTTTGGCCATAACGGAAAGCAAAAGAATCCAAGCGAAAGACGGCAGTGAGCCTCTTTCTTTTGAGAAGCATAAGATTTTTCTTTATAAGGAAGATTTTGAGAAATTTATAGACGGTTTGAATGATGTGATGAATTATGTATATTCCGCTCAGGGCGAAAGCCAGCCTGAGCCGGAAATCGAGAAGACACTTCTTTCGGACGATGGAAATATCAAACTGGATATAGATTTCGATACGGAATCTTGAAAAAGAACGGCAAACGCTAAAAAAATAACAGGGCATTCAAGCGAACGTCCTGTTATTTTTTTGAGTAAAATCCCGTGTGGGATTTTGCATTTTTGCCGTGGAATTAAGCACCCGGATGGATAGCTTCTGTCGGGCATGCGTCTGCGCAAGTACCACATTCTGTACACATGTCCGGGTTGATACTATATTTATCACCTTCTGAAATTGCTCCTACCGGACATTCGTCAATACATGTTCCACAAGCAATACAATCATCACTAATTACGTAAGCCATTTTCTTTAACGTTTAAAATTGTTCAACACTATTAGTGGTGCAAATGTACAGCTTTCTTTGAATTTAAAAAATATCTTCGGGATATATTTTTCAAATATTTCTGCTTTGGCAATAAAAAAGGCATTGGCGCGTTATATACAAAAAAGTAGAAAAGTTGAGACGATTATATATAATAGTATGCTTGATCGGTTGCGTCTGTGCGAATATCTTCGGCCAGCAGGAGAAGGTAAAGAACCAGCCGTATGTGGATAACAAGTTGTTTCATTTGGGTTTCCATGTGGGTATCCATTCGCAGGATTTGATCTTGTCCCATACGGGCGTGACGACGAACGGCGAAACATGGTATGCCGAGATCCCTTCTTATTCGCCGGGTTTTAGCGTCGGCGTCATCGGCGATATGTATTTGAATCCCTATTTTAACCTGCGCTTCATTCCGACGATTAATTTCGGCGACAAGAAGTTTGTGTTCCGCCGGCAGGAGGATGGCGAGGAATTCCGCACCTCGGTCCGTTCCAGCTACC
Source organism: uncultured Parabacteroides sp. (assembly GCA_944325335.1). Lineage (GTDB taxonomy): Bacteria > Bacteroidota > Bacteroidia > Bacteroidales > Tannerellaceae > Parabacteroides. Next base: position 3,892 of record CALUZR010000053.1, read on the forward strand.
TGCAATTTCCTTTGAGCATCAAATATTCCTCGCTTCGGTTGAACAATTGCCGGCCTTACCTGACGGCGGGCGTCTATGGTGCCCTCGATTTGGGCCGTCGCAAGGGCAATCCGCTTCTCTTGAAAGGATTCGATGCCGGCGTGGAAGTAGGCATCGGGTGTAATATTTATTTGCCTTTCTTCCGCCTTTGCCCGGAGCTGAAGTTTAGTTTCGGATTGCTCGATTTGCTGGAAAAGAACCGTCCGGATTTGGAGGGGCAGGAGACGATCAAGTATTCTGATGCCCTTTCCGGTGCCAAGTCGCGCATGGTGACGTTGACGTTCAATTTCGAATAAAAACGCAGCGGAAAGCGTTTGCATCGCCCCTTAAAATTTTTGGAAAGTGCTGCGCACGTTTGCGGCGAGCTTTAAAATTTTTGGAAAGCGCTGCGCACGTCTGCGCCGTGCTTTAAAATTTTTGGAAAGCGCTGCGCATGTTTGCGGCGAGCTTTAAAATTTTTGGAAAGCGCCGCGCACGTTTGCGCTGTGCTTTAAAATTTTTGGAAAGCGCCGCGCACGTTTGCGCCGTGCTTTAAAATTTTTGGAAAGTGCCGCGCACGTCTGCGCCGTGCTTTAAAATTTTTGGAAAACCTTCCGACGCGATGCGGAAAACTTTCTGCTATTTGCATGAGGTGATTGCTTTTCAATAGGTTACTTGAAAAGTTCCAAGCAGATGTAAGCGGCAGGTACGGCCATGAGGACGCTGTCGAAGCGGTCGAGCATGCCGCCGTGGCCCGGCAGGATATTTCCAGAGTCTTTGATGCCCAAGGTGCGCTTCAGGAGCGATTCGGTCAGATCTCCCCACGTGGCAAACACCACGATGACGGCGGCCAATCCCAACCAATGGATGCGGTCGAGCTCCGGGTCGAAACAGGCAAACGCTTGCGAAGCGGCGAGGACGATGACCAGTCCGCCCCAAAAACCTTCCCACGATTTCTTAGGCGAAATGCGTTCGAACAATTTATGCCGCCCCAGCATCGAACCGACCAAGAATGCACCAGTGTCGTTCAGCCAGACGAAGGCGAAGATGGCGAGCAGGAAAAGCGGGGTGTAAACCGGCTCGTGGGTGGCTCCCATGGCATTCGGTTGCAACGCGATGAAATTCATCAACGAAAAAGAGCCGGCGACGTAGACTTGCGCCAAGAGGGTGAAGGCCCAATTGTTGATCGGGTTGGGCGCTTTGGTGTACAATTCGCTGATGAACGTATACATTATATATAATAGGTAGGGGAGGAAAATAGCCGCATCCGCCCAACCGCTTGCCTTCAAGAAGCAGGCTACGAACAGGTAGACGCCGCCCAATGTGGAGATGAGACGCCGGAGCCGTGCGTTCTCGTAATGTTTCATCAATCCGTAAAACTCCCACAACGTAAGCCCGGTGATGAGCGCGAACAGCAGGGCAAACGAGAAGGCATTCCAGAGAATGCCCCCTACGAGAACGCCGACGAAGATAATCCCCGTCAGCGTCCGTGTGATGAAGTTATTCAGATTTGCCATCTTGCGTTTCCTCTTGCTTGGCCTGCGCGTTGTCCGGCGTTTGTTCCGGCTCTTTGGCTGGCTCTTGCTGGTTTAAGATTTCTTCCGAACGCGAGGCCCAGGGGCGTTTCCCGAAGATATGTTCCACATCTTCGCTGAAGATGACTTCCCGTTCGAGGAGGACGTTGGCCAATTGGTTGTGCCCGGCTGCATTTTCCGAAAGGATGGATTTCGCACGCGTGTATTGTTCGGCGATAATCTTTTGTACTTCTTGGTCGATGAGCCGCGCCGTCTCTTCGCTATACGGCTTCGTGAATCCCCAATCTTGCCCGCTCGAATCATAATAGTTCAAGTTAGGCAACTTGCCGCTCATACCGAAATAAACCACCATGGCGTAGGCTTGTTTGGTGACGCGCTCCAAGTCGTTGGATGCTCCGGTCGAGATTTCCCCGAGGAACAAATCCTCCGCCGCACGTCCACCCAGGAGCGTACACATCTCGTCGAGCAATTGTTCGCGCGTTGTGATTTGCCGTTCTTCGGGCAAATACCAAGCGGCGCCCAAAGCTTTGCCGCGCGGGACGATCGTCACCTTAACCAACGGGTTTGCATGTTCCAACTTCCAGCTCAGCGTCGCGTGTCCGGCTTCGTGGATAGCGATGCTCTTGCGCTCGGCTTCGGTCATCACTTTGCTCCGCTTTTCCAATCCGCCCACGATGCGGTCGATGGCATTCATGAAGTCGTCTTTCCCGACGAACTTCTTGCTATTCCGGGCTGCAATCAGCGCGGCTTCGTTGCAAACGTTGGCGATGTCGGCACCCGAGAAACCTGGGGTTTGGCGAGCCAAATATTCAGGATCTACGGTATCGTCTATCTTGATCGGACGCAAATGTACGCCGAAGATGTCTTTTCGTTCGTTGAGATCGGGCAAATCGACATAAATCTGGCGGTCGAAACGTCCGGCACGCAAGAGGGCTTTGTCCAGGATATCCGCCCGGTTGGTAGCCGCGAGGATGATCACGCCGCTATTCGATCCGAACCCGTCCATCTCCGTCAGGAGCTGGTTCAGCGTATTTTCTCGTTCGTCGTTGCTATTCATGCTGGCATTCCGCCCGCGAGCCCGTCCGACGGCGTCGATTTCGTCGATAAACACGATGCAAGGCGCCTTTTCTTTGGCCTGACGGAAAAGGTCGCGTACACGGGAAGCGCCTACGCCGACAAACATTTCCACGAAGTCGGAACCCGAAAGCGAGAAGAACGGCACATCTGCCTCGCCCGCTACAGCCTTAGCCAAGAGGGTCTTTCCCGTACCCGGAGGGCCGACCAGCAAGGCTCCCTTCGGAATCTTACCGCCCAACTCCGTATATTTGGCCGGATCTTTCAGGAAAGAGACGATCTCTTCTACCTCTTGTTTCGCCCCAGCCAATCCGGCTACGTCTTTAAATGTCACCTTGGTCGTATTGTCTTTGTCGAAGAGTTGCGCCTTTGCCTTCCCGACGGTAAAGACATTTCCCGGACCTGCGCCGATGCCGCCCGACATTCTCCGCATCAAATACATCCATACCAATATCAAAAGGATAAACGGCCCGAACGAGAGGAGGAAACTCCAAAGCGTATCGTCGCCATCTTCGAAGCTGACTTGCGTATCGATCCCGTTATCTGCTACGGCTTTATCGTAGAAATCCGAAAACTTGTCGGCCGAAGGAATCTTGATGTACACTTTCGGATTCAGGGCACCTTGCGTGTTCCCATCCGGAAAGACGCGGTATATTTCGTTGCTTTTCACCGTGGCTTCGACGACGTTCTTGCGGTTGTAGACCAGCATCTCGTCGAATACGTTCTCTTTCGCCAGTTTTTGGAACTCCGTCCAGCCGATCTCTTTCGTCGTGGCCGTATCGTTGGCTAAATACAATGCGACCAACATCATAATAATCAGCCCGTAAATCCAATAGAAATTGAATTGGAACATCTTCGGCTTGTTGTTGTTCCGCGGGGCGTTTTGAGGAATATTTGTATTGCTTTCCATATATTACATACGTGATTAGTCGTACAAAAGGGGTTAGTCCAGATTGGGCACTTCCGTGATTTTGGCATCTTCCCAAAGCGTTTCCAGATTGTAGAAGTGCCGCTTTTCGGGCAGGAAGATGTGGACGGTCACGTCTCCATAATCCATTCCAATCCATTCCGCGCGTTGCTCCCCGTCAATAGACAACGTTTTCTCGCCCGCCTCTTTCCGGGCAAAATCCCAAACCGAATCGCACAACGCAGATACTTGCGAAGGAGAATTTCCTTCTCCTACAATCATATACCGGCAGATGGCTCCTTCTATTTGGCTCAAATTAACAATTACAATATTCTTTCCTTTCTTTTCTTGCAGGCCTTTTACCACGGCCTTTACTAACGTTTGTGTTTGATCCATTCTTGTTTTTACTAATATTCTAAATTCCGAAGTTGCAAATATACTCGTATTTATTGATTTAAAACCGTTGTTCGACGGATTATTTTCCATCGATTTGTTTTCTTTGACAAAAACAGCCTCTTACGCCGAAAGGTTTATACCTTTTTAGACTTTTTACGTTTTCACTTTTCAAAAAATGGGGTGATGCCGAAGAAAACTTCCAAATTCGCCTATTAATTCTTCGCGTATCGGCGATGTTTCTGTATCTTTAGGATAAAGATATACAAATATCGACGATATTTGTGTAAACATCGTCGATACGTGAAGAAATTATAGTTATGTCTGGAAGAAGTTATGCCTGTAAATTTTGTTTTCTATGGGCATGAAAAGCGGAAAATTGGAAATAAATGCGTATCTTCGCAGAGTAATCATCAAAATCAATGAGATAGGATGGAAAATTTAGTACGTTTTGATTGGGCGATGAAGCGGTTGCTTCGCGATAAGAGTAATTATGTGGTGCTGGAAGGATTCCTTTCGACGCTGCTGGGCGAAGACTTGCGCATCCTCCGTTTCTTGGAAAGCGAGTCGAACCAAGAGACTGAAGATGATAAATTTAACCGCGTGGATATCTTGGTAGAGGATACGAAAGGGCGGTTGATTATCGTGGAGGTGCAAAACAACCGGGAGTTGGATTATTTCCACCGCATCCTGTATGGCGTCTCAAAAACCATTTCGGAGTACATGAACCTGGGCGACGATTATGCGAAGGTGAAGAAGGTGTATTCCATTAGTATTGTGTATTTTGGGTTAGGCCAGGGGAAGGATTACGTCTACCATGGCAAGACCGATTTTCACGGATTGCATGACCCGGACGACGTATTGCAATTATCAGCCCGCCAGCGTGAAATCTTCTTTGGCAAGGTGGCAGGCGATATTTTTCCGGAGTATTACGTATTGCGTGTAGACGACTTTGATAAAGTCGCTAAAACTCCTTTGGATGAATGGATTAAGTTCTTGAAGACAGGCGTAATCGATGAAGAGGCTCGTGCGAAAGGGCTACCCGAAGCGCGCGAACGTCTCCGCGTAGCTTCCCTCCCGAAGCAAGAGCGGAAAGATTACGAACGGCACATGGATGCGCTTGCCTATCAGCGAAGTGTGATCAGTACCGGCTTTATAGAAGGCCATGCGGATGGATTTGCGGAAGGGAGAGCTGAAGGGAGAGAAGCAGGGAGAGCTGAAGGAAGAGAAGAAGGAAAAATAGAAGGTTTAGTGCAGGGAAGGGAAGAAGGAAAAATAGAAGGTCTAGCAGAAGGCAAAGCAAATGAAAAAAGGGAAATAGCCAAGCGAATGAAAGGAATGGGCATGCCGATAGAAGCTATTGTGCAATGTACCGGATTAGATCCAGAAACGATAGCAAAATTATAATAAAGAGGAAATAACGATTTTTCTAATGAAAAAAGGAAGAAAAAGTTTGCCGGTTTTATAAAAATGCCTACCTTTGCATCCGCAAACGAAGAGTTGTTCTTACGATGCGTGAAATTGTTCTATGGTGTAATGGTAGCACAACAGATTCTGGTCCTGTTTGTCCAGGTTCGAATCCTGGTAGAACAACATCTTCATAAGCGAATATTTTTATGTTTTGTTCTATGGTGTAATGGTAGCACAACAGATTCTGGTCCTGTTTGTCCAGGTTCGAATCCTGGTAGAACAACGGAAGAGTTATCTCGACGTGAGATAGCTCTTTTTTGTTGAGGAAAAGAAAGGAAAAACAATATGTTGTCAAGAAGAAAAATACATAATTGGCGTATTTTGAAGGGACAACCCCTCACGGAGTTGGACAAGCGGATGCTCTATTTGCAAGAGCATGGACATTTAGTTCCGACCCGCGAATTGATTAAAACGCCAGAACAGATAGAAGGCATCCGTCGGAGCGGTGTGGTGAATACGGGCGTGCTGGATTTGGTGGCGCAAGAAATCAAGGAAGGCATGTCGACCGCTGCTATTGATAAATTGGTATACGAATATACGAAAGATCATGGTGCTATTCCAGCTCCGCTAAACTACGAAGGTTTTCCGAAAAGTGTTTGCACGTCGATAAATGAGGTGGTTTGCCATGGTATTCCGAGCGAAAAGGAAATCTTACGGGATGGAGACATTATCAATGTAGATGTTTCGACGATATTGGATGGTTATTATTCGGATGCTTCGCGCATGTTTATGATAGGAAATGTATCGCCAGAGAAGCGTCGGTTGGTGGAAGTCACGAAAGAATGCCTCCAGATAGGCATGGAAGCTGCTAAACCATTTGGCTATGTGGGCGATATAGGACATGCGATTCAGAAACATGCTGAGAAGAATGGTTATTCGGTCGTACGCGATTTGTGCGGACATGGCGTTGGTTTGGAATTCCATGAAGAACCTGAGGTGTGCCATTTCGGACGAAAAGGAACTGGCATGGTGCTTGTGCCCGGCATGGTCTTTACGATTGAACCGATGATAAACATGGGACGTTATCAAGTTTACATCGATGCAGACGATAATTGGACGGTATTGACCGACGATGGATTGCCTTCAGCCCAATGGGAGCATACATTTGTGATGACGGACAGCGGCCTTGAGATTTTGACCTATTAATCGATTCTCTTTTCCATATTCTATATACAATGTCATAAAAGCATTTGGATTCATTGTGATTCCAAATGCTTTTTGCATAAGAGGATGTCTATTCGTTTGGATTTTAAAATGTCAAGTTCAATTGCATGACGTAAGTGCGCGGGGCAGCTACGGCCATGGGCCGTGTGCTATATTCTTTATTGAAAAGATTATTGATCATGAATTGGAGGGCGACTTCATTCGTGATTTTTATTCCAGCTCGAAGATCGACAACACAATAGTCCGTATTTTGCTTTTTCCAATACGAGTGCAACGTTTCTCCATTGATATTTCCAAATAGGATGTCACGGACATAATCCATAATCTCCGGTTCTGCTTTAGGGCGTTCATCTACCATGATATAATCTACCGCCAATGTTTTACTTTTCCAAATGATGTTTGTGCCCAGGCTGAGCCGTTTCCAGTTAAAGTCCAATACCGTTTTAAAAGTATGTTTCTGTCGATACTTCAAGTAACGGGATGTATTGGATTTCTCTTTCATTTGAAGCGGATCGGTATAGGTGGATTCCAGTTCATTTTTCTTTTTATAATCAATATCCTCAGGCTCCAAGTAAATATAGCCTAAATTATAGGTAAGCGAAGCATGCGGAGATAATTCACAAACGCCCGTAGTACTCACCTCTGCTCCATAAATACGTGCTTTGGATACATTATAGAATTGTGCACCAATGCCCGGCATTTCTCCGCGAATTAACATACCAATGACATCACTCACGCTATTAACCGGCGCAAATGTATTATTATTGAAGAAGCCGAAGCGGAATTCAATCATATCCGAATATTGTGTATAAAATCCGGCTATGTCAAAAAATCCTTTAATTATCCCCAGCTGGTAACCTTGCTTAAAGCCGAGCTCCGCGTTCATCCCCTTCTCTGCTTTTAAGTCTTGATTGGGATAAACTCCTACGCCGCCGATGTCTTTACGTGCATATTTTTCAGTCAACGATGGATAGCGATAGCCTTGACCAATACTGGCGCGAAGGAAACTATAATCTGCCAGTTGGTAGTTTAAGCCGGCGCGAAATATCGGTCGTATGGGTATGTATTTATTAAAAACTTTGGTATTTGCTTCCCGTAGATAATCGTCTACACGGTAATATTCCGCCCGCATACCTGCCGACACGCTCAATCGGTCAAAAAATCGCTGGTCATATTGAAAATACAAGGCCGCATTATCACTCTCGTGCGCTCCTGTGGTTTTCGACATGCTCTTCATATGTTCAAATGTCGCACCAGCTATAATCTGCATGCCATTTTCCCATTCCTTGGTAAATTGATAGTCGATGTAATAGGTGTAATTCTTATCAATCGACGTAGGATCTTCTTTGGGATTAGCTACATTAGATAGCCACGGAATTAAATCATCCGTGCCTGAGGGTAATCCATTTTGCATCATCCAGGCTAATAAATCGCAATAGTCTGCCGTCGTAGCTGTCGGAAAAATAGTATTCAAGAAACTAACCGCGTTATCTACCGTCCCTTTTAAATCCCCATTGAGTATAGGCGTCAATATAGGTGTAAGCGCACTAAAGTCCCCGCCCTGTATGTTTTGTACTAATGCTGAAATTTTACCCACATCGGTTCCCATATTGCCTAAGATATCCAATGCCGATTGTTGTCGTAAATTACCTTGGATAATATTATCGCCGCGATAATAGAATCTCCCTTTGAGTTTATGCGAAGTGCCATTATTTGGATTCGTAAAGTTGAGGAAAGGATCTATATAAAACGTATTTCCCTCCCGTCCCATATTAGCAAAGGCCGAAGGGCGGTACGCTTCCTCCGGTGAGCGCCAGATGAAGAAGTCAGCGTACTGGTCGCTTAGGTAATTCATATTGAAACCATAGTTCAAAATCTTCCCTTCCTTCATCGGCTGATGGTATGTTAGATTTCCTCCTGCCCGAAAGCGTTTGTTATAGCCTTGCTCCCGATAACCTTCGTCGGTGAATAAATTAATTCCTGCAGATACATCAAAATTTCCAATCCGACGGGCATGGGAAAAGTCTGCTCCTTCATAAATTGGATTTCTTATACCGGCGAAAACCGTTTTACGCAAGAAAGGCTCCACTTCATACTTTCCTTCTTTCCAAAAGGATTTACTGCTCCATTGGTAGCTCTCCCGAGCCGGATTTCCATAGATGCCCAGGTACGCTCTTGCCGTTGTCTGAGGGGTAAGGCTCGGCCTTTTCGTCCGTATATTGATTACCCCATTCAAAGCAGAAGAGCCGTACAAAACGGAAGACGCCCCCTTCAGCACTTCTACTTGCTGTATGTTTTCCATAGGGATTACATTCCAATTTATCACTCCACTTCCCGCACTTAATACATTCATCCCATCTACTAATACTGCACTGCGCGATCCAATACCATACATCCATCCATTTCCCCCTCGGATGGAAGGTTGTTTATCATTGATATCTACGCCCGGCATAGTATTCAGCGTCGCACTAAGGTCGGTAGGGGCTTGTCGGGAAATATCTTCTGCTTTTAAAAGGTCGAGCGATACGGTGACATCCGAAAGCCGCTGCTCGAATCGTCCCGCACTAATTACAACGTCGCTCAGCAAAGTAGAAGTCGTCTGCATATATATATGTAGAACCTTTGTCTCTTTTTCACCTAAAATCACAGGGACGACTTTGTTCTCGTAGCCGATGTAACTAAACAGCACATCCGCTCCCCCGTTGGGAAGCTGCAATTCATACGTCCCCTCGGCATCCGAGATGGTCCCCGCCATTTCTCCATTTATCTTCTTATACGAAATATTAACGCCCGCCAAAGGTTCATGCGTTTCCTTATCCAATACAGTGCCGCGCAGAGTTTGTCCTATCATCGACGAAATCGATAGGAGACATAATATAAATGATAGAAGTTTCTTCATATATGTTCAGTTTACTTTTTCTTTGATTATAACTACAAAGGTAGTAATTTATAGTTGAAAAAAAGCAATTTATATGGCCTAAAAAGTGTTCTATTTAGATATTGTATAATTATAGTGTCCTTATATAGAATTTGTATGTAGAAAATAAACTGAACTTTTATTTGCATCTGCAAATCTAAATAATTTCCAATTCCGACACCCATCTGCATATAGCAATAATAGTAGTGTAGGATTTCAACTATCATCCGCACATGCAAATCAAAGTCCTTTTTTATGGAAATATAAATAAGCACGTGCGGATGATAATAAATTTAGATTTTAATTCCTTTTGCACATGACAATAGGCGTAGTGCAGGATTTTTACTATCATCTGCACATGACAATGACTATAATTTCAGATTTTAACACCCATCCGCACATGCAGTGGATAGTTTTGGTTTCAAAACTATAGAATCTATTGAAGGACTGAAAAATTTTTTCGGATTTCTATATATTTTCTCTGCAAATAATTTGGATTGTATGAGAAAACTACCTACATTTGCACTTATTATTAATCTTAAAAATTTGAAGCGTATGAAAAACGTACCCAAAATCGAAGGCTCATTGAGCACACGTTACACATTGGCATTGTTTGTAGGATTTCATCGGACCATTTACAAGAATGTGTTTGAGGGATTAGGTGAAGATTATCGAAATAACCTGCATCTACCTTTGGATTGGATAAGCAATTATGGCTTTTCTATCTCTTCCATCACCAGTTTGAATAGAGAAAGCCGTGCTACAATCGAAACTTTTTCTGTGAATGAAATCGATGCAGAACGAAACCGTTTGCTATCTATCATTTTCTTTTTAGTTTCTAATGGACTACGGTCGACGAAAGAGAACATCAAATCGGCGGCGCAGCAATTAGAACTCGAACTTCGTCCATATAAAGGTATCCAAAATGTATCCGACGATGCAAAAACTACCTTAGTTGAGGGATTATTAGAGGATTTGAACAAGGAGGAAAATACAGAAGCTACGACACTCTTAGGAATGACGACTACGATGGCCGAGCTGGAAGAAACGAACAATGATTTCCATTCGGCTAAGACGAGGCGCGTGAACGCAACAAACGCCCGCCTTCAAAATACCATTTCTACGCAGGAATTACGGGCAGAGATCGAAGATATGTATGATGATATTTGCACCATGGTCTATGCTTCTGCACTGATGGCTACTGATGAGGAAACGAAGGCCTTTCCGATACAGACGATTAATGATATAAATGTAATCGTCAATCGTTTCAAAACGTCTTATAAGCAAAGCGAGGCGCGTAAGGACAAAGACGATGAAGAAGGGAAAACCGAAAAGCCTTCTACTGGTGAAGAAGGAGAGGGCGGTACTTCATCCGAGCCGGCTACTCCGAACGAAGAGGAGACTACAAAGAGTTGAAAAAATGTAGGATAAATGAAACGTATTCTTTTTATCATCTCTTTATTTTTAGTGGCTGCATACTGGGCAAATGCCCGTGTGCAGCCCACACTTTACCAAAACGCAGATAGCGCGGCTATGAATGCGTGGGTTGATTCGATATTTGCCTCGATGGATGAGGATGAACGCATCGGCCAACTCTTTATGATCGTGGCGGACGTGAAGACGACGAACCAGAACGTCCAAAAACTAACGCGATATATCAAGGAGGCCAAAATTGGAGGCATTTTGTTTCACAAAGGTAATCCAGAAGACCAGGCTTGGCTGACGAACCGAGTGCAAGAGGAAGCAAAAGTGCCGCTATTCATTTCGTTAGATGGCGAATGGGGTCTATCGATGCGGCTTAGTGGGACGACACGGTTCCCCAAGAATATGATGCTGGGCGCTATAGAAAATGACCTACTCATCCATAAGTATGGCGAAGAAGTAGCCCGGCAGTGCCATGCGATGGGCATTCATATTAATTTTGCACCTGATTTGGATGTGAACAGCAATGTAGATAATCCCGTGATAGGCATCCGCTCCTTTGGCGAAAGCCCTGCAGCGGTGGCAGAAAAGGGAATTGCCTATTCCCGCGGCTTAGAAACGGGCGGAATTATATCGGTGGCAAAGCATTTCCCCGGACATGGCGATACGTCGACCGATTCACATGAGACATTACCTGTTATTTATCACGACAAAGCCCGTCTCGATTCGGTAGAGCTGTTGCCTTTCCGCCGTTATATCGACGCGGGATTCGCCGGTATCATGAGCGGACATTTACAAGTGCCCGCTTTAGACAGCCAAAAAGGGCGTGCTTCTTCTCTCTCAAAACCCATTATCACCGGCCTTTTACAGCAAGAATTAGGGTTCGAGGGCTTATGCTTTACCGATGCATTGGTGATGAAAGGGGCAAACACCAAGGGAAATAGCAATATTTGTGTGCAAGCATTATTGGCAGGCAATGACGTTTTACTTTCCCCGGCCGCGCCTTTATCAGACTTCAAAGCTGTGAAACAAGCTGTCCGCGATGGACTTCTTTCGATAGCAGACATCGAGGCCAGTTGCAAAAAAATATTAGCGTATAAATATATCACGGGATTAAATAATTACAAACCTATCCCGTTGAAAGGGTTGTCCGACCGTTTAAATACGGCACATGCAGCCTGGTTAGCTGCCAAGCTCAATGCAGAAGCTATTACTTTATTAAAGAATGAGGACAGCATCTTGCCGCTGAAAAATATAGACCAGCCGAAGATTGCGGTGCTTTCCATCGGCGAAGGGCTTACAAATCATTTCAATCAGACAGTGTCGCGCTACGTTTCAGCAGATTTCTACACCATCACGCGCAGTACAAATGCAGCGCGACAGCAAACCATCTATGACGCGCTTGAAAAATATGACGTCATCCTATGCGCAGTCCATACGGTCCGCATTCCCGAAAGCGCGCGATTACAAAAGTTAGCTGCCAATAAGAAGTTGATTTATTCGTTCTTTACGATTCCCTATTTCTGCAAGTCTTATAAAAAATCGATAGAACAGGCTGCAGGGGTAGTTTTAGCTTACGAAGGCACGCCTTTAGCACAGCAATATGCGGCGCAAGTCATTTTTGGAGGCATCGGTGCCAAGGGAAAGCTGCCAGTTACAATTCCCGATTTATACTATGCCGGTACCGGGATTTTTACTCAACCGATCCGCCTGGGCTATCATGAACCTGAGGAAGTAGGATTAGACGGCGAGCGCTTAGCCGAAATCACCCGCATTGCACAAGAGGGAATCGACGCAAAGGCCTACCCCGGTTGCCAAGTATTAGTAGCGCGAAATGGACTAATTGTGTATAATGAATCCTTAGGTTATGAGGATTATAAACATACGCGCCCCATTACCGAAGAGTCTATTTACGACATAGCTTCTGCTTCGAAGGCCGCAGGAACCCTACTGGCCGTGATGAAGGCTTATGACGATGGTAAATTTAAGTTGAACGACAAAATCTCGACCTACATCCCAGAACTTCAGCAATCGAACAAAAAAAATATTACCATCAAAGAGTTACTTTTCCACCAGTCCGGACTCCCTTCGACCATCAACTTCTACCGAAAGGCGATGAAAGGCGAGGATTGGGACAGCACGCTTGTTGCCACCCGTCGAAGCGCAGATTTTCCCCTGCAAGTAGCTGACGATCTCTATGCGCACCGCTTTTTTCCCGATACGATCTTGGCGATGATAAAAGAGGCGCGGCTCGGCCCCAAACGCTATCGTTATAGTTGTGTGAATTTCATCCTCTTAAAGATCATGATAGAACGACAGATGAAGCAGCCGATGGACTCGCTCTTAGCAGAAGATTTTTTCCGTCCAGTGGGCGCATATCATACGTTGTATAATCCCTTGCAACGTTATAAAGCCGAACAAATAGTGCCCACAGAGGAGGATAACCGAGTGCGCCACCAATTAATATGGGGCTATGTGCACGACGAGGCAGCTGCGTTCCAAGGAGGAGTTTCCGGCAATGCAGGACTCTTTTCAAATGCAAATGACTTAGCAAAAATCTTGCAGATCTATTTAAACGGAGGAAACTACGGCCATCAGCAACTGCTGTCGGAAGAAACGGTCCGCCTCTTTACCCAAACGAAGAGTCCGACGAGCCGGCGCGGACTGGGATTCGACAAACCTGCCATGGGATCGAAAGCATCGCCCTGCGGCAAGATGGCTCCCGCTTCGGTTTATGGACATACGGGCTTTACGGGGACCTGCTTCTGGGTCGATCCGGAGAACCAGCTGATTTATATATTCCTCTGCAACCGCATTTACCCCTCGCGGCGAAACAATAAACTCTCTGCCCTGGATATTCGCACAAGAATCCAAGACGCAATCTATAAATCCATCTTATAATTATAATAGAAAAGGAAAAGAACAGGCTATGCTATTTGGTCATGGGGATGATTTTTACCAGACAAAGACAAAAGTACGGATTAATTATAGTTCCAATGTCTGGTATGGGGCAAATACGGCAGCGATGCAAAAACATTTGGCGGATTCCATGCAAATCCTGGAGCGATACCCCGAGCCGGACGCTGGTTCGCTCCGTGAACTGATCGCCGAGCGGAATAATCTTCACCGAGGGCAATTGCTGGTGACGAATGGCTCCATTACCGCTTTTTACTTAATGGCGCAAGCCTACGCCGGGTTGAGTTCTATGATTTTTGTCCCTTCGTTTGCTGAATATGAGGATGCTTGCCGATTATATCAGCATCAGATTCGGTTTTTCCCAATTCAAATGCCGCTCTCCACATTAAACTTATCGGGGATGGAGTTATGCTGGATTTGTAATCCCAATAACCCGGATGGTTCCGTGATCTCCCGCGATTCTATACTCGATCTCATCAGCCGACATCCATCGACGCTCTTTATCATAGACCAAGTCTATAGAGATTTCTATTTAGGGGAATTATTGAGACTGGATGATATAGGCCAATATCCCAACCTGGTGATTATTCAATCCATTTCCAAATTACATAAGATTCCGGGAATCCGCATCGGATATATCGCCGCCCGCGAGACCATTATCCAGCGATTAGAACCCTATCTGATCCCGTGGTCGGTCAACGCGCTCGCAATCGAGACCGGAAAGTATGTGCTTACCCATGAAGAACAATTCCCGCTTCCCTTGACGCAATGGCTTTTCGATGCGCAAAATCTGCAAGAAGGAATCCGGCAGATAGGAATCGATGTCGTGCCGTCCGCCTTGCCCTTTTTCCTTTGTCGTTTGCCTGAAGGATTGCGCGCCTCTTCCCTCAAATCTTATCTATTGGAAAAGGAGGGAATTTTAATTCGCGATGCATCGAACTTCCGCCTGTTGGATGCGCGTTATTTTCGTCTTTCCACACAACGTCCGGCCGAAAACTGCCTTTTATTAGATGCCTTGAAGCGTTTTCTTGCCGAGAATCGCCGTTTATAAAAGAAAAACGGACTACGGACCCACCCGAAGGCCAATCCATAATCCGTCGTTTCTCGTTTTTCTCTTCTTAACTCTCGGCTTTCTTGTTAAGGAAGATATGGCCCAAATAGCCTACTACGATAACAATTAAACCTGTCATTAAGACTGCATTGGTCAAACCTCCAGTCATTGCTGGAACTGCCAATATCACTACGCCGATAAGGAGTACAATAACTCCTAAGTTTTTCATCAATTCGCTCATGGTTATAGATGCTTTACTAATTATTCGAATTTCTACTGCAAATAAAGCAATAATAACCCGATTGTGAAAATATTTTAGGCGAAAAATGATGAAAGGTGTGAAATTAGCTCCTATCTTTGTCCCGCGAAATACAAATTCAGCTATGAAACGTCTATTTTATGTCTTGTACACGTGGATAATTTTTGTCCCGTTGTTTTTAGTGTTGACGCTCCTGACCGCCCTCACCACCATCGTGGGGTGCATGTGCGGGGGCGAACGGATTTTCTCTTATTATCCGGGAATGATTTGGTCTCGGTTGGCATGTTACCTGGCGTTATGCCCGGTGAAGGTGCGGGGCCGGGAGCATATCCGGAAAGGGCAGTCGTACATCTTTGCCGCCAATCATCAAGGTGCGTTCGACATCTTTTTGATATACGGTTTCCTGGGGGCGCCGATCAAGTGGATCATGAAGGCGAGCCTCGAGCGGATCCCGTTTGTGGGGGCGGCTTGCCGGGCGGCGGGCTTTATCTTTGTCGATAATTCCTCGGCGAAGGCGGCTGCTCGTTCGGTGCGCCAGGCGGAAAAGAGCCTCAGGGGCGGCGCTTCGGTGGCGATTTTCCCCGAAGGGTCGCGCACGAAGACGGGCAAGATGCGCCGCTTCAAGCGGGGTGCGTTCCAGATGGCGGCGGACCAGCACTTGCCCATCATCCCGATTACGCTGAACGGCCCGTTCCATGTCCTTTCGAGCGGCTCGCTCAATCTGCACAGCCACCGGTTGGAAATGGTCATCCACGAAGAGATTTCCATCGAGGGCTTGGACACGACGCCCCAAGGTTTGCAGGAGGTGGCCGACCGCACGCGGCAAATCATCGCCAACGACCTTTGGCCGGAATTCCGGGATTAGCGGTTGTTTTATGGCACGTAGAGACGCCGAGGCAGGGAGTAATTAATAATGAATAATTAACAATTAACAATTAAAAACTCTGTGCCTCCGCGTCTCCGTGTTCAAATCAAATGCTTGCGCAACTCACGACGCCCAGCGCCGTCCCGATCGACGTCAATATCGTAATCAACGTCTGAATCACAATCTTCCAAATTTCCTTCTTGTTTGCCATGTAAGTCAATTAAAAATTAAGAATTAAAAGTTAAAACGAAATTAAGTAGAATGGCACACAGATTACACAGATGCGACAGATTTTCACAGATTTATTTTTTTCTGATTTAACCCATGGACCGCGCAGCCTAAAAATAAAAATCTGTGGTCATCTGTTAAATCTGTGTCATCTGTGTGCCAATCATTTACGCTGCCTCCGTGCCTTCCTCCTCGGTCTCCACGCCAATACGCTCGAACGAGGTCTCGGCGCGGGCTTCCTGGATGCGCTTTCCGGGATGGAACACCACCTTCGGCTTCTTGATCAGCGAGGCGTTGAAGTCCTCCTTCGTGATCGATCCCTTCGAACCGACCGTCAGCCTAAAGTTGCCCAGCTCACCCATTTGCACGATGCGCCCCGCCTTCAGGTTCTTGCTGATAATCCATGCCAGGCGGTCGAGGCACGCCTTCACGTCGGCCGAGGTCAGCGTCGAAGATTCCGCGATGTCCTCGCAAAGCTCCTCCAACGTCATCTCTCCGGAGCTCACCGCCCGCGCGTAATACAACTTCGCGTCCGGTCCTGCCCCTTCGCTCATGTCCTTTCCTTGAACTAATGTGTACTGTAATGCCATACTCAATTAAAAATTAAAAGTTAATAATTAAAAGCTAAAACTTTGTCGATAATTGGAACGTTCTTTTTTATTGACACTGCAAAGGTACAATGCGGGGAAATAACGGAGTTGACGTATGTGTAGTTTTAGGTTGAAATGAATCTCAAAGGGGGTAATTAAGTCTTTGTCCTCTATTTTTTCGAAGTAAATCCCGATAAAGGATTTTGACAGAATCGCATAAAGAATAGAAGTTTATTTCATTCCTTGCCTGTCTATCAAATAATTCTTTTAACTGTGGCAAATAAGTGGAGTCTTTCAATAGCATCCATTTGCAAACATCTTTCAAATAAGCCATCCTTACTTTCAATGCCGATTGAAACGATGTGTTGCTTTCTTTCCGAGAAGTCTGCTTTTCAGAACACCGATAGCATAATAATACTGCTGGAATATTGGCTAATTTTCCTCCTTCTTTTATGATATCATACCATAATTTATAATCTTCGGCGTAAATGCAAGATCTGTCGTAAACCTCTTTCCCTTTATCATAGAAAAAAGAATACAACATCTCTGTACGCATGATCACGGATGGATGGCACATTGGATTTCCTGATAACATATTACAAATAATATCTTCATGCTTTGTATTTAATTGGTATATGTTCTCATCGCTGCCAAATGTTTGGAACCAACTTCCACAAACAGCTGTCTCTGGATGTGATTCCATATACTCAAATTGCGTTTGCAAGCGAATAGGGAGCATTTTGTCGTCTGAATCCATTCGTACAATATATTTTCCTTTTGCCAAACGCATGCCATAGTTCAGCGATGCCATATAATCATGGGATCGCTTTTGCAAATTTATTCTTTTGTCTTGATAACTTTTAATCACATCAATGCTGTTATCAGTAGAACCATCATCTATAATTATAAATTCGAAATCGTCCAGCGTCTGGTTCAGCACGCTTTCGATCGATTCGTCCAAGTAAAGGGACGAATTGTAGACTGGCATCACAACGCTTATTTTGGGCTCCATATTCTTTCCAATTTACAATTATAAATGACCTAAATGATAGTTCTACCGCATCTTATTCTCAGTTATAATCCACTTCCAATTCCGCGCATTTCTTTTCTTTCGCCTTCAGCCCGCTTGTATCGACGCCGCTATAACCTTTCGTTGTGCAATCAAGCACATCCGTTTCTCCTTTTACGATCAATTGGCTGCCAGCTCCTGCCGATGCTTGCAAATATTTTGTCTTTACGTTTATGATCCCGTTCGAACCGGCTGCCAACGAAAGGCTTAACGAATCGGTCGCAATAGGCTCGTCCATGAGCAATACGGAATAAATCATGCGAATCCGTCGAACGTCGTTCGTATAAATACGCACTACGTCTTTCGGCACGGGCCCGTTCGCGTCTTTGAGCGTGAACGACATCGTGCCGTCTTTTATTTCTTGGATGCCCAATTCCGGATTCCCGACTTCCACGCGGAAAGTGTCCGACGGAATGAATATCGCTTTATAACCTGCAAAGTAGAAATCCTTTACGGGCTCTTCTGCCAGGCTCGACGCGCAAAGGGCCGATCCGGCTAATAATAATGCTAATTTATTCATATGCTTGTTGTTTTAATTATCATTTACTTTTAAGATGCTATTCACGTTATCCGCATTCTGCAGCCGTTTGTTGCTTTGGAATAGGGAGCGCCCCCAATTGATATTGTACGAAAGGCTGACATAAAACATGTTCCGATTGTTGCGGATCAGCACATTCCTATCCGACGAAATGCTTTTTGCCAACTGCTCCGTCCGGTACTTGGAACCGTCTGTGAACGGGAACATTAAACCCATTCCTATGTTTACGCGTTTCCACTTGTAGCTGGCTCCGATGCTACAGCTATTTTCTGTAGTTATGATTGATTGCCCCGACAAATATTTCATGGGTTTGCGCCCGGTGCCATAAAGATTGAAACCTTTGTACGTCAACGCCACATAAACGCCATAATAGAAATTGTTCAATGTATGCTCATAAGCCGCGCCTTTCGATTTATAATAGTTCCATCCGCCAAATACTTGGAACATAAATAGATTCAAAATGTCCGTCATTTGTACGATCAGCTGCGCACCGTAGTTGACATCGTAATCTTGGTTGTTCTCTTGAAAAACAAACCGTTTATGCTCAGGCGAATAAAAAATATCCTGTTGGATGGGATGGAAGCTACGGTCGGCCACCAACGTCAGTACGGATGCGAATTTCTTATTGTCCCAAACGGAGAAATCAATCTGGTTTCGCAACGTGTTATAGGGGCTCAATAGGTGATTCCCCTGTATAATGGAAAGGGAATCAACCTCTTGTATCACTTCGGAAAGACTGCTCAACGAAGGAAATAACGGGCGGAAATTAATTGAATATTGTATGTCCCAATATTTCCGTTGATACGATAAAGACAAAGACGACGTATTACGCCAATAATTTACCGATTCGCTCCCCTGTTTTTGGTGCTGAAATCGCAGGCCTGTCCCGATGGTATAGGCTACTTTCCCTAAATTACCTTGCAGTTGGACGTATGGATATGCATTGTAATTCTGCAAGTTTACTTCTTCATCTGCCCCATACAGGTTGCTGGCATATTGGTACGTCGAACGCACGCCGGCTGAAAAATTGACCTTTTCGCCTTCGTTCCAATAATACACTTCGCCGATCAGCGACTTTTGGTTTCCGTCTGTCGTATTGTTTATTTCCGACAAAGTCTGTTCTTCCAAACGGTCTGTCAACGTACGTCCGTAATCCGTATTGGTCAGAGTCCCAACTAAATTCACCTCAACGCCTTGGTTGTCTTTAATCTTGCGGCTATACGTGAAATCAAGCGAAGGAACGTAGCTGGAGAAGGAAGAATGGATCTCGCGCCGTCCTGTTAATTGCTGGTCTTGAAACATTTGCTGGCGATTGATGTTGTAGTTCGAACCAATTTGGTTATTAAACCGCACATTTACCATATCTTTTTCATTCTTAAAAAGATAGCCGACAGCTATATTATGATCTGTGTAACCGAAAGGAGCGAACTCGCCTCGCTTGTCGCGCGTTAGCGTCGTGCCATCCGGGTACGAATAGGTTTCCAATTCGTCCGTCCGGCGTTCGGAGTAATCGCGGTAATTCACATTATAATCGACTGAAAATTGGGACTTTTTATAATTTGTCCGAAAATTGAAATTCCCATTGATGAAACCCGTCGTGAACGCGCTTGTTCCTCCGACCGCCAACGAAGTGCCCACTTGCAGCTCTTTCAAAATAAAATCGAGCACGCCGGAATTGGAATCCAGTTCGCGCATCGAAGGCAACTGGCTGTAATCCACGCGCGCAATCTGTTCCGGCTTCAGTGCTTTTACCTCTTGCAAGCTGGCTTCTACGCCGTTGATCCGGAAAATAACCCCCGAAACGCCTTGGATGGAAATCGATTCCTGCACCGGGTCGACAAGCAACTTCGGAAGCATCATGCTTTGCAACAGACTAAGGCTGGAAGTGGCCGCTTTCACTTGTTTATGACTTGGATACGCCAATATCTTTCCGGTTTTGTGAACCATCGCTTGCGCTACCACTTCGACGCTTCCCAAGCTGACCGAATCGAGCGCCAACGCGATCGTCCCCAGATCCAAGTCCTTGCGTTCACCGTTTTGCACCCATACGAAATTCTTTTCATATCCTACGTAAGATACTTCCAACCCGAATTTATCCAAATCCACGAGATGCTCGAAACGCCCTTCATCGTCTGTCGTAAACCCTGTTACATACGTCGAATCCGTTGCCAACACCCGCACCGTCGCGCCAGCCAGCGGCCTGTTCTCGTCTGCCGCCTGCACGCGCCCCTTTATGTCTTGGGCGGAAAGGGATAAATTATTGATGGATAATAAGATCAACAGGAATAATTTACCCCCCCCTATATTTATATTTCTTATCATTCATTTTTCTTTCTTATTAAACAGATAATCTTTTTTTAGCCTTCAAAACGGCGCAAAGTAAACGCTTTATTCCGACTTATGCAAATATGCTCAGATGTTTTACAACATCATGGTTCGCCCAAATACCGAAATAGCAAATCTACTTGCTTCGGTGTCCAAATTCGTTGAGACGCCTCATAATTAGCGGAAAGCAAGGCGTCTTTTAACTCTTGATTCCGTTGTATCCATCGTTTTAATTGTGTGGTGGCAGCACGTGTCGTGCTATTTGGAAAATACATGGCTGCCAATTCCTTTGTGTAATAAGCTTGAATCTTCATGTTGTTCAATTAAAAATTAATAATTAAGAATTAAAAACGAAGTTAATGGCACGCAGATGACGCAGATAAAGCAGATTTACGCAGATTTTTATTTTTTTGTTTAAAAATTAGACCGCGTAGCCAATAAAAAATCTGCGGTCATCTGCCGAATCTGCATTATCCGCGTGCCCTAATACTCACTCATCCAGCCAATTTCAGTTCCTCAATCGAATCAAAATACTGCTTCAGGAGCCATTCTTGGGCGAGGGTCTTGATGCGCGACTGCCGCATCTCCTCCGTCATCCAAGCTCCCGAAGCCGGTTTCCAGCGTGCGAACAGGCTGATAGCGTGATACTTCTCCTCGCGCGTATTGCGGATGATGCCGCGCTCCTGCAGCGTCTGGTAGACCCGCACACTCATCACGCGCTCCATCGACCCGCTCTCCTTGTAGCGGCGGAACGAATTCTGCAGGAAACGGTTCTCGGCCTGGAGGTTATATGCCTCGCTCACCGGCGGCAGCGCCTTCTTTTGGGCTTCTACGGCGAGCTTCGCGCGGTAGCGGAGGTCGCACTGCTGGTAGCCGCGCAGCCACTTCGTGATGGTCCGCCAATTCAGCCCGAAGTATTCGCCGAACTGTCCTTTCGCTCCGAGCTCGAAACATATACTAATTTCGCCCAAACGCAGGAATGGGTAAGTTTCGTACAAGTCCGCCGTCACTTTGCCCGCCATCAACGTCAGCTCGCGCAGCTCCGGCACCTTCAGTCCCATCAGCATGGCGCACTGGGTGATGAGTTCCACTATCTTGTCGCCTACATCGCTTTCGTTCAACTCTTTAACAGGCGGTTGCTGTAAAACCAATTTCAATTTTTCTTCCGTATTCATCTCAATTTTAACATTTGACGCGTCATTATTTTCGCCTCTTCGCACACGCGTTGCATTTCGTCGATTCGTGAAAGTGGTTTCGACTGGATGCGCGGCGCGGGTTGATTCCGTGCCAAAATCCCTTCTTTCGTTTCGAAGTTTAGGCAACGCCACCAATTCTGGAAACGCCGTTTGTAATCGTTTATATTTAAAATAGTTTCTGTATCACCAATCGAAACAATATGTGTTTCAAACAATTCCGTCGCGCCAGGAAGCCGCCGCAACGTTTCTTCGCCGCCCTTGCCCGAAAGCATCGTGACCGCATAGAGCCATTCTTCGTCTTTCTGCCAGTCGGGACGGAATGGATCGAAAACAGGTAAAAAGTTGTAATTCGTTTTTTCTTCGCACGCGCTACTACTACTAATAATAATATTTTCTACTCTATTTTCTTCTATTTTATTTTGTGCACTTTTCCCCTCTCCAGGTGCACTTTTGGTACGCTGCAGCGTACCATTAACATT